>SFGO01000015.1 GCA_004556545.1 Clostridiales bacterium | reverse complement strand
GCTGAATGGGCTGATGTCCTTGAAATCGTCTGCCTCATATTTGCCGAGGGCGGACTTGGAAAGCCCGGTCTGCTCCGCAAGCTGTTCCAGCGTCAGGCCTCGTTCCACACGCAAATCCTTCAGCCGCTCCTGTATGGTGAGCTTTACCTGCATGGCACATCACTCCTTCTTTCTGTCTCTAAGCGTGGAAATCTACCCTGTTTTGCGCTCTTTTCCGACCTCTTGGATATACGGGAAAGAGCGCATTTTTTCGTTAAACTGTACCTGTAACAACACCTGAACCTTGAAAATCGAATGACCGTCCGAATGGGATATGTCCCCCGGCGAAGTGACGCATCCGCGCACCAACGGGGACGAAACGCCGGGGTGAGATTCCCGGGCAGGAACGAGTTCGGGAAAAGCGGCAAAAAACCACAGTTATTTTCAAACCATGTGAGAACAGCGAAGAAACCACTGTTATTGTGCCGCTGTCCATATCATTCAGCGATGCACCGGACAGCGAACACAGTGCGCCGTTTCGTGTGTGTTTTCACTGAATCAGGAAAAGTCACGCGGAACAGTAAAAACGATAGGTGTCCCTTGTGAACAGGAATACACGGGCGGCAATTCCAGCGGATGGCCGTCCATGATAAAACAACGCTCTGCGGGAATCTGGGCTTGCTTTCCGGTAAACTCATTATACCATAGAGCGAATACAAAAGAAAGGAATTGTAAATATGAGCAGAAACAAGGCAGAAAACTGCCGCAACGAAGTAAAATCCTACATCACCCGGGAGGGCATGACCATGACGGAGGTGGTGGAGCTGCTGGCCGACGAACACGGCTGGAGCAGCAGCGTCCCCAATCTGTCCGGCAAGCTGCGGCGCGGCTCCCTGCGGTACACTGAGGCGGTGGAGTTGGCCGATGTGCTGGGCTATGACCTTGTATGGCAGAAAAGGCGAGATTTACGTTGAGATTTTTGCAGCTGAATCGTATAATAGAAGAAACCAGAAATATAAAAGGAGGATACAGCAATGCCCATACAATACGATAAAAATACGGTTCTTGAAATGTGCGATGAAGCGATGAAAAATCCAGCTTTGTTCTATGCGCAGAATCTTGTCAATTATCAGGGCATCTGTCCGGACGCGCAGGTTCCCTACACAGAGATCATCGCGAAGTATTTGATCGAGCATCTTGCGGAATTTACGGATGGGATTCCGAAAATCCGGCGAAGCGCTTCCTATCGCACATCTACACACAAGGGAGAGTTCGATCCGAACTCTAATCGTATTGAGGAACTCACGGCAATGAAGATGTTTAACCTTTGCCAAACGGGTGAGCGATATGCGAAGGTTGGAAAAATTCTTGATTACCAAGTTCCACTGAAAAACAAGCAGAGCGATCAGGCTGGAAAGATCGATCTTCTTGCCTACGACGGCAGCATCCTGCGCGTTCTTGAATTGAAGAAGCCGGACACGCAGGAAACGATGCTCCGCTGCGTTTTGGAGGGTTATACCTATTTGCGCACAGTAGACACGGTGAAATTGACTGCGGATTTCGATATTCTGGCAGATACCCCCGTAAAGGCAAGCCCGTTTGTGTTTGAAAACAGCTTGCCCCATCAAGAATATCTGGATGAACGTCCGAACTTAAAAAAACTGATGGAACTGCTGGACAGCGAACCGTTCTTTATCCGTGAAGTTTCGGGCGGATACGAAGTTTTTTAATTTTCAAAATCAAACAACCACCCTGTTGTCGCGGCGGTTTGCTATACTGTCCGCAAAAGAGACAACAGGAGGATGGTTTTATGGCAGAAGAAAAAATGGCGCAGGGAAACTTCGTGCAATCCGGCGATGACATTACCTGTCCGAACTGCGGCGGCCACAATGTGTACTGCATTCCGTATCCAAAAGTCGAGTTCGGCATCTGGTTTTTTCTGTGGCTGTTCGTTGCTTTTGGCGGTTATATGCTCTCAGTGCTTGTCACGATAGTGGGTATTGTTTTCTGGAGCATTGCATTGGTGATCCGGCTAAAACAAAACAAGCTGGCAAAGCAGTATATCCGGATGCGGTGCATCACCTGCGGAACAAATTTTGATGTGGCAAGAAGTGAACTCGCGAAAGGGGGCAGCAGCAAATGAGTCGGGACTATCGCATAAATACCTCCGGCCTGACAGAGAAGCAAAATGCGCTTGTGAAAGCAAACCTTCCTTCGCATGATTGTGAACTCTATATCGCCGATGACCCTACGGACCTGATTGCCATCAACTGCGAAGCGATGATCGTAAACGCCTCTGTGATGGAGCAGGATTCCGCCGATATGATTTTCGACCTGTACACACAAATTGATGGCTGCACCGACGAAACCGTTATCTGGCTTGGAGAGCCCAAACCTCCAAAAGAACTGCAAAAGTTTTTCAAATGCTACGATTCTTTTGAAGCTATCGCGGACAAGCTCAAATATCTGCTGCTCACGGCACACAGCAAAAGTAAAAAGGCGCACGAATACAGTGAAAAGTTGGTAAACGGTCTGAAAATTCTCGCATTGATTCGAAGCAATCCCGGTATTTCTACGCAGAAGCTGGCTGAACTGACCGAGCTGCCGCTGCGCAGTGTGCAGCGGTATATTGCCGCTCTGCAAGCCACCGGAGAATGGATCGAATATGACCGGTCACTTCGAGGCTGGAAGCTGTTTCATGGAATTTCGATGCTCTATGGCGAGGTCTGGAAGGAGGAATGGGATTGAAACTCTGCATTCATCGTGGGACGCATCAGATCGGCGGCATTGCCGCAGAAATCTCCACGGCAACGACACGAATCCTCATCGACATGGGTGATGAGCTATCCCTTGACTCCAACTTTGTCTCCGCTCCGCTGAATATTTCGGGTGTGACTGATGCCAACGGGCACTGTGACGCGGTGCTGTTTACCCACTATCATGGCGACCACACCGGTCAGATGCTGCGTATCCGCCCGGAGATTCCGCTCTATGCCGGGGCACTGGCGAAGGACATTATGCTCCAGTCAGCAGAACATGGCGGGCATAAAGATGACGCACTCTCCGCTCGGATGCAGACCATTCAAACCTTCTCTCCTGGCGAACCGTTTCTCATTGGCGACATCCAAATCACACCCTTTTGTATTGACCACTCCGCTGCGGACAGTTATCTGTTCCTCATCGAAGCCGACGGCAAGCGCGTGCTGTATACTGGAGACTTCCGGCTGCACGGCGTGCGCGGCGGAACGATGGACAAGATTCTGGATAGACGAATCGGCAAGGTTGATGCCGTCATCACCGAGGGAACGACGGCGTCCCGCTCGGATGGCGCAGTGGTGACAGAATGGGATTTGCAGAAGCGCGTGAAAACGTATTTACTGCAATATAAATATGTGTTCGTGCTGTGCGCGACCACCAACCTTGACCGGATTTTTGCATTGGCGCGAGCCGTTCCCTACGGGAAATGCAGCCTTTGTGACGAGTATCAATACAGCCTTGTTAACACTGTCTCCGAGCATTGGAGCGGCATTTCCACCTTTTACGAAATGCCCAAGCTCAACTATTTCAAGCAAGCACCATCCAAGACTTTTGAGCGTCTGGGAGGTCTGATGTTTGTCCGCGCCAACCGGCAGTTTGAAGCCATGATCCGTCAGTTTGACCCGGCGCAGAGTATTATCCTCTATTCCATGTGGGACGGCTACCGCACGAAACCTGGCAGCACCATTCCGGACTTTCTGGCGCTGACCGGTACCTGGGAGCCGCTGCACACCAGCGGCCATGCCTCACCGGAGGATTTACGCCATGTCATAGAAAAAGCAGATCCGGAAATTGTTATTCCCATGCACACCGACGCGCCGCAGAAGATGCAGGCCTTATGCCCCAAACGGAAAGTTGTCCTGTTGAAAGATGGGGAGGAGCTTACGCTATGACAAACGATGTTTTCTGTGTCGGGCTGACGCGGAATGAGCTGCAAACGCTGAAGGTTCTGCTACCGATCACATTTCCAATCGTGATTGTTGACCCTGATACGTTGGAGAATGCCGTGATTGAGCACATTACAAATCAGGCCCGCTGCATTGTCCTAAATCCGAAACGGCTCTCCGAGGAGCAACTTACGTGGTTTTTGTACGATCAGGATTACCTTCGCACGCACTATCACCCTGTACCGATTCTCCTGTTTTCAGAACCCATGACCCGTGAGCAGAATCGTGCGATTCCGATGCCGGAGTTCCCGATTCTGGTGATCGACCTGCACAAGCGGATAGACCGCAACCGGAAGCTTGCGATCAAGCTGCTGCAGGAGTCATCGCTGCCATGCTGGCAGAATAGAAAGACTATGCGCAATAATATGTTCAACGATGCATGGTATCTGATTGACATTGAAACGACCGGGCTGGATGTCTGGAAAGACCGGATTATTGCAATCCGTTTTTCAAAAATGGCAAATTTCGAGGTGCATGGCGAAAGCACGATTTATATTCGTCAGCCGGAGTCGCTGCCGGAGAATATTACCAAGCTGACCGGAATCACGGATGATATGCTGGAGCATGGTGTTTCTTTGGAGGAAGCCATCAAGGAGCTGGACGCTCTCCCGTGCAAGAGCATTCCGTTTGTCTTTACTGACGAGGACTATACGACAGGTTTTTTGAACGCAGCGTTCCTTCGCTGCGGCAAGGCACTTGACCGGCCGTATCTTGCAATCGACAAGCTGGCGAATATCCCGTTCGGCTATCTGATGCAACGCAGGGCACGGAACATTCCGTCGCTGGCCGACCCGGAATCGACCGAGAACCTGCTGTTTGATACTGAGCTTCAGGAGCTCTATGCGCTGACAAAGACGATGTCCGCTGCCCTGGGCAGTTCGACAAACTGTACGCAGCAGAGTTGAGTAACGTATAAAACCCTTTTGGAACAAAGGGCGCACTTCTATACAGGGTAAACCCTGTATGCGCGCTCTGCGAGGCGAACAGCCCGGATATCTGAATGTCCGGGCTGTTTTGCGTCACTTCGTTCCGTACAAGGGGCTGCACCCCTTGCGATGCCTGCGGCATCTATCCCAGCGCACTTTGCGAGTGGCGCAATTTGCTGACGCAAACAGCGCCACTCACAAAGTTTTGAATATGTTTCCATGACCGTTTACCGATTTTCGGTAGGCGGTCTTTTTTTACCCCATCTATCCTATCAAAAGGAGGTCATACACTATGGCAAAGCAGAAAACCATCTCTGAACTGAAAGCCGAGATCGTTGACAATGAGCGCCAGCTTGCCCAGCTCCGGCACAAACAGCAGCAGCTTGAAAATCGCATCACCTATTATGAAAAAGACGACCGACGGAAGCGGGCGCACAGGCTGATCACCCGTGGCGCAGCTATTGAAAGCATTGCATCGCTGACAAAGGTTTTGACCGAAACCGAATTTTACGCCTTTGCGGAAAAAGCCCTCGCCTTGCCAGAGGTCAAGGGTTTGCTCATGGAGGCCGTCAACGAGCACAACAAAAATGAGTTTGGGGGTGATTGACCATCGCATTATTCCATTTTCACGTAACCCAGATCAAGCGCAGCGCCGGACAGTCTGCCGTGGCTGCTGCCGCCTATCGCTCCGGCGAAAAGCTGCACAGCGAGTATTACGGCGAGGACAGCGACTACACCCGCAAGGGCGGCGTGATCTGTTCGGAAATCCTGCTGCCGCCCCAAGCCCCGCCCTCTTTCTCTGACCGGGAAACACTCTGGAACGCCGTGGAGAAAGTTGAGCGCGGAAAGAAAGCCCAGCTTGCATACAGTTTTGACATTGCCTTGCAGAACGAGTTCTCCATGGAGGAGAACATCGGCCTTGCAAGGCAATTTTTGCTCCAAAACTTTGTGAACCGGGGCATGGCGGTGGACTTCGCCGTTCATTCCCCCGACAAGGAGGACGGCGGCATCCGGAATCCGCATTTTCATGTCATGTGTCCCATCCGTCCTATCGAGCCTGACGGAAAATGGGGCAACAAGCAGCGGCGGGAATATCTGTTGGACGAGCATGGCAACCGCATCCGTGACGAAGAAGGAAACTATGTATTCAATGCTGTACCGACTACCGATTGGGGCAGTCCCGACACCTTAGAGCATTGGCGGCAAGCATGGGCTGATCTGTGCAATCAGAAGTTTGCGGAAAAGGAATTGGATTGCCGCATCGACCACCGCAGCTTTGAGCGTCAGGGTGTAGAGCAGATCCCCACCCAGCATGAGGGACCAACCGTCCGGGCAATGGAAGCCAAGGGCATCCGCACCGACAAGGGCGATCTCAACCGCTGGATCAGAAAAACCAACGCTATGCTCCGGGAGGCAAAACAGAAAATCGCCGCCCTGATCGACTGGCTCAAAGCTGTCAAAATCGAGCTGTCCAGGCCCAAGCCGCCTACGCTGGTGGAGCTGCTGTCCGCCTACTATGACAACCGCAATAAGGGCGCATACAGCAGCAAGGCCAGGATCGCCAACCTGAAAAAGCTGTCCGAGGCGGTCAGCTATTTGGAAGCCAAACGCCTCTACACCGCTGACGATCTGGACGCAGCTCTGCATACCATGCAGGGCAAAATTGACACGCTGAGAAAGTCCGCATCCGGGAAACAGGCCCGCATCAAAGAGCTGGATGAGCTGCTTCGCATGGCCGATTACTACAAGGCCGGAAAACCTGTTGCGGACAAGCTGAAAACCATCCGCTTTGAGAAATCCCGTCAGAAGTACAAGGCCGAACATGACGATACGCTTCGCCTGTTCTACATGGCTGAGCGCAAGTTGAAAAGACAAGTGGTGGACGGTAAGCTGCCTGCTGCCGCATGGCGTGAGGAAAAGGCCCGTCTGGAAACAGAGTACAGGGATTTGCAGACGGAGCTTACACCGCTGTATACGGACGTGAAAAAGCTCTGGGCCATCCATTACAACATCTATGAAGTACAACATGAGCAGGAGCGCCAGAACGCCGCTGTGCGGCAGAAAAAGCGGGAAATCGAACACTAATTCTTACAGAAAATCAGGAGGTACTTATGGAAGAGAAATCGAAATTTGAACACCAACTCGACCCGGAGGGATATTATTTCTCCGAGCCGGAGTCTCTGCCGTCTGAAAGAACCGAGCGCAGATTCTTCTGGGGCGAGGACGGCCACATCCATGTGAAGAATCTATCCGCCTTCTGGATTCCCGAACTGACCGTCACTGAGGTCATCCACGGCACCACCTACGTTGTCACAGGCAGCTATGAGGGGACAGAAAACTTTGTCCGCAAGCTGGAACGCATCACATCCAGAAAGTTTGCAGAAAAGCTGGAGGATTCAGAATGACAAACAACCAGAATCTTGGTACAATAGAGCCAACCAATCCTGTACTGACAGTTGCTCCACCAAAGGAGGATACAGAAATGTACGGAGCAACAGACAAAATGACCGCCCTTTATTGCCGACTGTCTCAGGAGGATGACCGGGCTGGCGAATCCCTGTCCATTGAAAATCAAAAGGCCATGCTTCTTCAATATGCCAAAGAGCATCACTTCCCAAACCCCACGTTTTTCGTGGATGACGGTGTAAGCGGTGTGACCTATGACCGCCCCGGCTTTCAGGCCATGCTGGCCGAAATCGAGGCCGGGCGGGTGGCCGTGGCGATCACCAAGGACCTCTCACGGCTGGGCCGCAACTCCGCACTGACCGGGCTTTACACCAACTTCACCTTCCCGCAGAATGGTGTCCGCTTCATCGCCATCAATGACAACTACGACACCATTGACCCCAACCGGGTGGACAACGATTTTGCGGGCATCAAGAACTGGTTCAACGAGTTCTATGCCCGGGACACCAGCCGCAAGATCAGGGCCGTCCAGAAAGCCAAGGGTGAGCGAGGCGTACCCCTGACCACCAATGTGCCCTATGGCTATGTGAAAGACCCGGAGAATCCCCGCCGCTGGGTGGTTGACCCGGTAGCCGCTGATGTGGTGAAGCGTATCTTCTCCATGTGCATGGAGGGCCGTGGTCCCAATCAGATCGCCAACCAACTGAAAGCGGACAAGGTGCTGACACCCAGCGCATACAGAGCCTTGCAGGGAATCAAGACCCCGAACAAGAAACCGGAGGACCCCTACGACTGGCACAGCAGTACCGTTGTGGCGATTCTGGAACGGCGGGAGTACACGGGCTGTACGGTGAATTTCAAGACCTATACCAACTCCATCTGGGACAAGAAACAGCGGGACAATCCCCTTGAGAAGCAAGCCATCTTCCCCAATACACATGAGGCCATCATTGAAGAAGCCGTGTTTGAGAAGGTACAGCAGGTTCGCCAGCAGCGGCACCGCAAGACCCGTACAGGCCGAAGCAGCATCTTTTCCGGGCTGGTGTACTGTGCAGACTGCGGCGAGAAGCTGTATTACGGAGCGACCAACAATTACCGACCGGAGGGCGCGTTCTTCGACTGTTCTCTCCATTGGAAGCACAAGGATAAGTGCGGCACTCATTATATCCGGGAAGCCGTACTCAGCCACCTGGTCCTGAAACACATCCAGGCTGTGACGGGCTACATTCTGCGGCATGAGGCACATTTCCGTACTGTGATGGAAGAACAGCTCCGGCTGGAAAGCAGTGAGCAGATCCGCGTCCGCAGGAAACGGCTGGAACGGAACGAAAACCGCATCGCCGAGCTGAAACGGCTGTTCATCCGGATTTACGAGGACAACGCCAGCGGACGGCTGAGTGATGAGCGCTTCGATATGCTGAGCCTGACCTATGACGCGGAGCAGAATCAGTTGGAGGCCGAGTGTATTACATTGCGGCAGGAAATTGAAGTACAGGAACGACAGAACGAAAACATTGAAAAGTTCATTCAGACGGCGCACAAGTATGTGGGCATTGACGAGCTGGACGGCTACACTCTGCGGGAGCTGGTGTCCGCCATCTATGTGGATGCACCGGACAAATCCAGCGGAAAGCGTGTGCAGCACATCCACATCAAGTACGATGGGCTGGGCTTCATCCCGCTGAATGAACTGATGAAAGAGGAAACGGCGTGACCGAAGTCACGCCGCACCCCTTGGAAAGAGGAAACGGCGTGACCGAAGTCACGCCGCACCCCTTGAAAACACAAGGTTTTCACAATTATTTGATTTTACTGTTTTACGACCACCCGGCTGAGCCCACCGCTTTTTAATAAGCTTTTTAGTCCCGGACCTTGTCGAATACATCCGTAATGCTCTTGTCAGGCGCGGGGGTAGCCAGAGAGACCACCACCAGCACGATGCAGTTGACGATGAAAGCAGGCATCAGCTCATAGATGTCCCAGATGCCGCCCAGAGGCCGGACGCAGAACTTCCATGCGAAGATCATCAGACCGCCGGCCACCAGACCTGCCAGCACACCCTGACGGTTGCTGCGTCTCCAGAAAAGAGCGAACAGCACGGCGGGGCCAAAGGTTGCGCCGAAACCGGCCCATGCGAAGGAGACGATCTTGAACACGTTGCTGTTGGGGTCCGCCGCCAGGAAGATGGCGATAAACGCGATCACCACCACCGTCAAACGGGCGGCCAACATATTCTGCTTGGAAGTCAGCTTGACGCCGAACACATCCTGCAATATGTTTTCAGAAAACGCGGAGGCCGCCGCCAAAAGCTGAGAGTCCGCCGTGGACATGGTAGCCGCCAGAATACCTGCCAGAATGCAACCGGCCACAATGGCAGGCAGCAGACCGTAAGAGGAAAGCAGGTCAGACAGCCGGACAATGACCGTCTCCGTGGCGCTGCCCTCCAGCATGGGGATGCGGCCCACACTGGACACGGCATGGCCCACGATGCCAATAAACACGGCCACGGCCATGGAGATCACCACCCAGATGGAGGCGATCCGGCGGGAGATTTTCAGCTCATCCTCGTGGCGGATGGCCATAAAGCGCACCAGAATATGGGGCATACCGAAGTAGCCAAGGCCCCACGCCAGCATGGAAACAATGCGGATCAGACCGTAAGGCTCCGCCTGGCCGGAGGCGGCGTTATAGGTCTGACCAAAGCTCAGAAAACCGGGAAGGCTGCTGGCATGAGCCAGAACAGCATCCATACCGCCGGCCTGCACAATGCCGAACACCACGATGACGCACAGGGCGACGGTCATAATCACAGACTGGATCAGATCCATAGTGGCGACGGCGCTGAAGCCACCCACGGAGGTATAGCTGATGATGACGATGGCGCCCACGATCACGGAGAGCATGTAATTCCAGCCGAACAGACTGTTGAACAGCTTACCGATCGCCGCCAGGCCGGAGGCCACATAGGGCACGAAGAACACCAGGATGATGAGAGAGGCGATACCCATAATGATGGGCTTTTTCTCCCCGTAGCGCTTGGAGATAAAGCTGGGGATGGTGATGGCGTCCAACTCCACGCTGTAACGCCGCAGGCGGCGGGCCACCAGCAGGAAATTCAGATAGGTGCCGATAGCGAGGCCGATGGCGGTCCAGCTGGCGTCCGCCACGCCGCTGAGATAGGCGAGGCCGGGGATACCCATAAGCAGATAGCTGCTCATATCGCTGGCCTCCGCGCTCATGGCCGTGACCAGGGGGCCCATGCCCCGGCCGCCGAGGTAAAAGCCTTCAGCGCTCTTCTTGCTTCGTTTACCGATCATCACGCCGGTGAAGATCACCAGGCAGAGATACAAAATGATCGTTGTCATGATCGCGATCTGTGCGGATGTCATACAATACTCTCTCCTTTAACACTTCAATGCTTGGTATCATACCACAACGTAAGCAAGAATGAAATACAGAACGCCGTATAGAATCAATTCTATACGGCGTTTCTTATAATATCAGATTTTTCTTTATATTTCAACAGTTTTATACTGCACAGAAAAATGGAATACTCGAAAAACAAAAAATAAGATTTATTCTCCGACTCGGAAACTCTCCAAAAACAGGGGCGTCATCTTCTCCGCGTAGGCCACCAGAGAGTAGTCCCCGCCGCACAGGCACCAGTCGTAAAGCTGTGCCCGTTCCCACATGGCGAAGGCCCGGACGATCTCCTCCTGAGCCAGACCAGGGCGGAATTCGCCCCGCTCCGCACCCTGACGGACGATCTTTTTCAGCAAGCGGAAGTAGACACGGCTCCGGTCCAGCAGGTGCTTTTCTCCCCGGGCCAGCAATTGGGTGGACAGCAGACGGGTCAGCAGGTCGATGGACACGCTGGACTCGATCATCACATACAGCTCATGGTTGATATAGGCCAGCGTCTCGATGGCACCCTTCTCCGGGTTCAGCGTGGGCATCAGGTCCTCGTATTTTTCGTCGAACACATAGGCCAAGGTGCCCATCAGGGCGTCCTTGCCGTCAAAATAATGGTAGAAGGAGCCTTTGGAGGTGCCGGATTCAAAAACGATGTCCTCTACTGTGGTGCCGTCATATCCCTGCTCATAAAAGAGCTTCCAAGCGGCGGAGATGATCCGCCCCCGGGTATTGCGGCTGTTTCGTTTTGCCATGGCGTTGTCCTCCCTGCAATGTAGCTGTGAAAATTTTACAATGAAACCCGGCAAAAAGCAAGGGCCGGGGCCGGAACGGTCCGCTTTTGGGCAGATGTTTACACTTTACCCATTGAACCCGGCGGTTCCGCACCGTATAATAGAGAAAAGCAAACGATCACCGGGAGAACCCTCCCGCAGCCATATTTGAAAGGAGAATTCTATGGAAACCATGCTGAACGTCACCGTGAACGGCACGATACACCAGTATCCCTACGGAACCACTTACCGCGCCATCGCCGCGGAATTTCAGGAGAACTATCCCCACCAGATCCTGCTGGTGAACCGGGACGGCAAGCTCCGGGAGCTGCAAAAGACCGTGAAGCGGGACTGCTCCCTCTCCATGGTCACCGCCGCCGACAAGCCGGGCCGCCAGACCTATGAGCGCAGCGCCATTCTCCTGATGCTCAAGGCATTTTATGACGTGGTAGGCCGGGAGCAGGTGGAGCACGTCCGGGTGGAATTTTCCCTGAGCAACGCTCTGTTCTGCCGGGCCAGAGGCAGCTTCACGTTGGATAACACCCTGCTGCACCGGATCGAGGACCGGATGCGGGAGCTGGTCCGTCAGGTTCTGCCCATCAAAAAGCAGTCTGTGGATATCGAAGACGCTGCGGCCTTTTTGACAGAAAACGGCATGGAGGATAAGGCCCGGCTCCTGAAATACCGCATCAGCTCCCGGGTCAACCTTTACACTCTGGACGGCTTCACTGACTATTTCTACGGCTACATGGTACCGGACACCGGTTATCTTCAGTGGTTTGCTCTGGAGCTGTTTGAGGATGGCTTCATCCTCCGCCTGCCGTCGCTGGAGGAACCGGAGCAGGTAGGTAAGTTCACGCCCTCTATGAAGGTGTTTCAGGCCATGCATGACGCCGAGGATCGCTCCGCCGCCATGTATATCTCCAACGTAGGAGAGATGGATGACATGATTGCTGAAGGCAACGCCACCCAGTTGATTTTGGCCCACGAAGCCCTGATGGAAAAGCGAGTGGGTGACATTGCCGAGGAGATCGCCCGGCGGAAGGACGTCCGCTTCGTGATGATCGCCGGTCCCTCCTCCTCTGGCAAAACCACCTTCTCCCACCGGCTGTCCACTCAGCTGATGGCCTGCGGCCTGCGGCCCCATCCCATCGCCACAGACAACTACTTCCGCAACCGGGAGGACACCCCCAGAGATGCCAACGGCCAGTACGATTTTGAGGGACTGGGCGCTATGGATGTTGAGCAGTTCAACAGCGATATGAGCCGTCTGCTGAAGGGCGAAACGGTGGATATGCCCACCTTCAACTTCAAAAAGGGCGTCCGGGAATACAACGGTGAAAAGCTGACGCTGGGAGACGGCGACGTACTGGTGATCGAGGGCATCCACTGCCTGAACGACGAATTTTCCCACTCTCTGCCTAAGGAGAGCAAGTACAAAATTTACATCAGCTGCCTGACCACCCTGAATATCGACGATCACAACCGCATTCCCACCACCGACGCCCGGCTGCTCCGCCGCATTGAACGGGACGCCCGGACCCGGGGCTACGGTGCTCAGGCCACCATCAAAATGTGGCCCTCCGTCCGCCGGGGCGAGGAACAGAACATCTTTCCCTATCAGGACAGCGCCGATACGGTGTTCAACTCCTCCCTCATTTACGAAACTGCCCTGCTGAAGCCCTATGTGCAGCCGCTGCTGTTCGGCGTCCCCCGGGGCAGCGACGAATATCTGGAAGCCAAGCGGCTCCTGAAATTCCTGGACTACTTCCTGCCAGTCCCGGCAGATGACGTACCCCAGACCTCCCTGATGCGGGAATTTGTAGGCGGCGGCATTTACAAGACGTGATCTCCATTCACAGACAATTTCATCCGATCCACGGCGGACACACTCTGTGTCCGCCGGGTTTTTCTGCTGGAAACCCGGATTTTTTTAAATTTCCTCTTGACAATGGAAATGCGCCGCCGTATACTCCCATTAACCTACTTGATTGGTTGTATTTATTCGCTCAGAAAAGAGGATTTCCATGAATCGTATGACACCAGGCTTCCGATGTTGTCAGGAATGATCCGTTTTCCATTTCTCAATAAATCATTCTACAACATAAAAAGGAGATCATCTTATGTCTCGTATCTATACCGCCGCCGATCAGTTGATCGGCCATACCCCCTTGCTGGAGCTGACCCATCTGGAACAGGAATTTGGTCTGAAGGCCAGAATCGTGGCCAAGCTGGAATATTTCAATCCCGCCGGCAGCGTGAAAGACCGCATTGCCAAGGCCATGATCGATGACGCTGAGGCCAAGGGCCTTTTGAAGCCCGGTTCTGTCATCATTGAGCCCACCAGCGGCAACACCGGTATCGGTCTGGCCTCCGTAGCCGCCGCCCGGGGCTACCGGATCATCATCGTCATGCCGGAAACCATGAGCGTGGAGCGCCGTCAGATCATGAAGGCCTACGGCGCGGAGCTGGTTCTCTCCGAAGGCTCCCAGGGCATGAAGGGCGCCATTGCCAAGGCCAACGAGCTGGCAAAGGAGATTCCAAACAGCTTCATTCCCGGTCAGTTCGTAAATCCCGCCAACCCCAAGGCCCATTTTGAGACCACCGGCCCGGAGATCTGGGCGGATACGGACGGTCAGGTGGATGCGTTCGTAGCCGGCGTAGGCACTGGCGGCACCCTGACCGGTGTGGGTCAGTTCCTCAAGAGCAAAAATCCCGCTGTGAAGGTGGTGGCCGTGGAGCCAAAGAGCTCTCCCGTTCTCAGCGAGGGCCACGGCGGCGCGCATAAGATTCAGGGCATCGGTGCAGGCTTTGTCCCCGATGTGCTGGACACCAAGGTGTATGACGAGATCATCCCCGTGGAAAATGAGGACGCTTTCGCCACCGGCAAGCTGATCGGCAAGCGGGAGGGTGTGCTGGTGGGCATCTCCTCCGGCGCCGCTGTGTGGGCTGCTGTACAACTGGCCAAACGGCCGGAATTTGAAGGCAAGACCATTGCCGTTCTTCTGCCAGATACCGGCGACCGCTATCTCTCCACTCCGCTGTTTCAGGATTGATTTTTCTTTCTTCTCTTTTTCTTCTCTAATTCTCTCTTAAATCACGATAAGCGCCGCGGCTGAGCCGCGGCGCTTATCCATATATCGGCAAAAAATACCGGCGGTTCGATGACCGCCGGTATCGTTTATTCGCTGATGTCGCGGGTAGCGTAGGCATTCAGGTCCATGCCCGCCGTATGGCCCGCCAGATATTCGTAATACCCCTGTGCGCCGATCATGGCACCGTTATCGCCGCACCACCGCAGCGGCGGCAGATACAGCCGGCAGCCGGCTTTTTCGCAGGCCCGCTCCAGGTCCGCCCGAATGACGGAGTTGGCCGCCACGCCGCCGGCGGCGACGATGACGGTGCGGCCGGACTGCTTTGCGGCTTCCATGACGCGGGGGACCAGCGTATCGCTGACAGCCTGGGCGAAGTCCCGGGCCAGCGCCGGGGCATCCAGCGGCTCGCCCACCTGCTCGGCGTGATGGGCCAGATTCACCACTGCCGTTTTCAGGCCGGAAAAGCTCATATCCAGCGGGGCACCCTCCACATGGGAATGGGGCAGGGTGTAGACACCGCCCCTGGACTGCTGGGCCAGCTTGTCCATGGGCGCGCCGCCGGGGTAGGGAAGTCCCAACACTCGGGCCGCCTTGTCAAAGCATTCCCCCGCCGCATCGTCCCGGGTCGCACCCAAAATTTCCAGATCCGTATAATCCCGGACGTCCACGATCATGGTGTTGCCCCCGGAGATGGCCAGCGCCAGGAAGGGTGGCTCCAGCTCCGGGAAGGCCAGATAGTTGGCGGCGATATGGCCCCGGACATGGTGCACCGGGATCAGAGGCACCCCAAGGCCGTAGGCCACGGATTTGGCAAAGCTCAAGCCCACCAGTACGGCCCCGATGAGACCGGGGGCGTAGGTGACGGCCACGGCGTCAATATCCTGCCGGGTGCAGCCGGCGTCCGCCAAGGCTTTTTCTGTCAGGACCGCGATCACTTCAACATGCTTGCGGGAGGCCAGCTCCGGTACCACGCCGCCGTACAGAGCGTGGAGGTCCGCCTGAGAGGCAATGGCATCGGACAACACCCGCCGTCCGTCCTCCACCACTGCCACGGCGGTCTCGTCGCAGGAGGATTCAAAGGCTAAAATCTTCATAGCAATGCTTCTTTCTCCAAAAGATCGGCGTTCTCCGCCTTACTGCTGCCAGGGCACCTTTGGCCCCGGTGCCGCCTTGGGATCAAAGGGGATGCGGACATACTTGTGGTACTTGTCCGCAGAAAATGTATTCTCGTAAACGAACCGGTGTTCTTCCATCAGGGCGGCGTCATCCACCGGGCCGCCGGCGAGATACAGGGTCTTGTAGTGGACGCCGAACATCTCCGTATCATACCCGGCGGTCCGCAGACCGCACCGGGCATAGAACCCCAACCGCCGCCGGGCCATCTCCGGGTCCGACGCGTCCTCCGGAGCTTCCGACTCTCCGAAGATCACCGTGTCCGCCTCCCGCTCCCGCAGCTTCTCCAGGATGGATGCACCGACGCCGCCGTTGCGGCGGATACTGGAAACACACAGGTAATCCAGCAGTGCCCAGCCGGGATGTCCCAGCCAGAGGAATGCTTCGCCTACGATATTGTCTCCGTCAAACAGGCAGTAGGGCTTGTACCAGCCCTCCGCCCAACTCTTCTCAATATTCCGCAGGGGTTTTAATTCCGCTGTGGGAAACGCTTCCTTCAGGTCCCGGTCATAAATCGTCCTCAGTTGTTCAACTGACGGGATTCTCAGTTCCATGCTGTTCAAACTCCCTTGTCATAATGATGGCATCCTCCCGGGGATGCTCATAGTAATTCTTGCGCCGGCCCACGCCCCGGAAGCCCCGGCTGCCGTACAGGGCGATGGCGGGGTAGTTGGAGGCCCGGACTTCCAGTGTCAGAAATGCCAGGTGGTTGGCCTGAGCAAAGTCAAGAAACACTTGCAGCAGCTTTCCGGCAACGCCTTGCTTCCGGCAGTCCGGCCGGACAGCCACATTGGTGATATAACCCTCGTCCAGCACCGCCTGCAAACCGGCGTAGCCCACTACCTTATCGTTGTCATCCAGCGCCACAAGGAATGCGGACAGGTAGTTGTCCAGTTCCTCCGCCAGCATATTCCGGCTCCACGGCGTAGAAAAGCAGATCCGTTCCAGCTCCGCCACTTCATCCAGATGGTCCGCCGTCATAGGCACGATGCGGACATGCAGATTTTTCTCTTCCATCGTATGTTACTCCTTATCCCTTAGCTTCCAGCCAGTTGCGGCCCCAGTGGGCCTCCGCCGTCAGGGGGACGGACAGGTGGGCCACCTGCTCCATTTCCTCCTCCAGCAGCTTTGCCGCGGCCGCCGCCTGCGGCTCCGGGCACTCCACAATCAATTCATCGTGAACCTGCAAAACCAGCTTTGCCGCCGGCAGTTCGGCCTTCAGCCGCGTTTCCACGGCCACCATGGCCAGCTTCATAATGTCCGCCGCCGTGCCCTGAATGGGCATATTCAGCGCCACCCGCTCCCCGAAGGAGCGCATATTGAAATTGGAGGATCGGATCTCCGGCAGCTCCCGCCGCCGGTGGAACAGCGTCTCCACATACCCCTGCTCCTTGGCCTTTGCCACCACATCATCCATATACTTCCGCACACCGGGGAAGGTGGCGAAATAGGCCTCCATATACGCCTTGGCCTCCGCCACCGTCACGCCGATGTCCTGACTGAGGGAAAAGGCGGAAATGCCGTAGACAATGCCGAAGTTCACGGCTTTCGCCCGGCGGCGCATCTCGTGGGTCACATCGCCGGGGGCCACATGGAACACCTGGGCCGCCGTGGCGGTGTGGATGTCCGCTCCGGTGGTAAACGCCGCCCGCATGGCCTCGTCCCCGGAGATGTGGGCCAGCAGCCGCAGCTCGATCTGAGAGTAGTCCGCGTCCACTAAGACGCAGCCCTCCACCGGAATAAACATCCGGCGAATTTCGCTGCCAAGGTCCGTCCGGGTGGGAATATTCTGCAGATTCGGCTCCGTGGAACTGAGCCGCCCGGTGGCGGTAACGGTCATCTGGAACCGGGTGCGGATGCGCCCGTCCGGGTCCATAGCCTTTAAAAGCCCCTCGGCGTAAGTGGATTTCAATTTTGCATATTGCCGGTATTCCAGCACCGCCCCCACGATGGGGGCCTCGTAGCGCAGCTTTTCCAGCACATCGGCATTGGTGGACCAGCCGGTTTTCGTTTTCTTGCCGTGGGGCAGGCCCAGCTTGCCGAATAAAATTTCTCCCAGCTGCTTGGGGGAGTTGATGTTGAATTCCTCCCCGGCCATGTTGTAAATGTCCTGTTCCAGAGCGGCGGCCTTTTCGGAGAGCATCTCCCCGAAGGACACCAGCGCCCCCTTGTCCACCCGGCAGCCAGCCAGTTCCATTTCCGCCAGCACCCGGCACAGCGGCAGCTCCGCCGTGGCGTACAGATCCCAGAGGTCCAGCTCCTTCAACTTGGAGGCCAGCACTCCGTACAGGGCGTCCACGGCGCTGGTGTAGCTGTGGAAGGCAGCCTCCGCCGCCGTCACATCCCCCAGCAAGGAGAAGGCATCCGGTTCCAGATGGACCGGCTTTACCAGCTCCGTGTGGAAATACCCGGCGAACAGCTGACCGATTTCATATTTGCCGCTGGTGGCATCCACCAGATAGGCGGCCAGAGCGGTGTCGAACACGAAGCCCTCTGCGTTCAGGCCGTTTTCCAGTAGCGTCCGCATGAGGTCCTTGACGTTGTGGCTCACCTTTTTGATGTCGGCGGCGAACAGGGCGTTCAGCAGCGCGTTCCAGTCACCGGTGTAGCGCTCGAAGAAAAATTCCGCCGACAGGGCGGTATCCGCCCCGGTATCGCAGTCCGCAATGACCCCGGAGAGGTCCGGCAAGGCCAGCACCGTCACATGATCCGCCTTGCGGAACAGTTCCAGCACCTCCCGGGCACGGGATTCCTCCGCGATCCGCTCCGCCGTCACGGTGACGTCCGGCGCGGCATCCGCCGGAGCCGTTTCCTCTGGACGCAGGCCCATTTTTTCAATCAGCTTGGAAAATTCCAGCTTCAAAAACAGGGGATACGCCGCCGGTGTCGGCTCCTGCACTCGGTTTTCCGCCGGGTCGAAGGACAGCGGCGCATCAGTGACGATGGTGGCCAGCCAGTAGGAATGGCGGGCTGCGTCCTCTCCCGCCGTCAGCTTTTTGATGGCGGCGGGCTTGGCGTCGATATCCGGAAGCTTTTCATAAATGGCGTCCACGCTGCCATATTTTTGAATAAGATCCATAGCGGTCTTTTCACCCACCCCCGGTACGCCGGGGATATTGTCGGAGGTGTCTCCCATGAGGGCCTTCAGGTCGATCATGTGGATGGGTTCAAAGCCGTACTGCTCCCGGAAGGTCTCCGGGGTCATATCCTTGGTGGTGGTCTGGCCCATACGGGTGGACACCAGTTTCACCTTCGTATGGTCGGTGATAAGCTGGAGGGAATCCTTATCTCCCGTCACCACTACGCAGTCCCAGCCCGCCGCCTCGCATTTCCGGGAAATGGTGCCGATCAGGTCATCGGCCTCCCACCCCTCCATTTCATAGCGGGGGATGTTCAGGGTATCCAGCACCTCTTTCAGCACCGGCACCTGCATCCGCAATTCCTCCGGCATGGGCTTCCGGGTGGCCTTGTACGCCTCGTCCACCTTGTGACGGAAGGTAGGGGCGTGGAGGTCGAAGGTGACGCATAGGGCATCCGGCCGTTCTTCCTCTTTCAGGCGCAGCAACGTGGTGAGAAAGCCGAACACGGCGTGGGTGTACAGCCCTTCCCGGTTAGTCAGGGGGCGGATGCCGTAATAGGCCCGGTTGATGATGGAGTTGCCGTCAATGACCATGCACTTCATGGAAAAACCTCCGGATTTTTTTGACATAGTTAAGTTTATTATAGCCTCTTTTCCACTGTTTCGCAATGGATTTCCCGCGAAAAACCGGTTGAGACGCCCGGTTTCCCCCGCCTGTCAAATTCTGCCGAAAATCCGGATAAAATTTCGGCGGGAAACCGCCGTCTCTTCTATGGACAAATCAGGTTTTTTCAAGTATACTGCTCCCAAGAACAATAGATATTACATTTCGTTATGTCTGCTATAAGCAATTCCGATTTCTGTTAAATTTATAGAAGGAGTGGTACTATGCCGGAAAGCTATGCTGGAAAGATCAACCGAAAGCTGCTGAAAAAGCAGCGGATCATCGCGGCCGCCGCCGGGCGGGAGCCTGCGGATCTGGTGCTGAAAAACGCCACCTTTGTCAACGTGTTCTCCAATGAACTGTCCACCATGGACATTGCCGTGGCGGAAGGTCTGATCGTGGGCATGGGAAGCTATCAAGGCCGGTCTGAGGTGGACTGCACCGGCAAGATCGTTCTCCCCGGTTTCCTGGATGCCCACATTCATCTGGAAAGCTCCTTGGTCAGTCCCACGGAGTTCGTGAAGGCCGTCCTGCCTCACGGAACCACCACGGTGGTAACGGATCCCCACGAGATCGCTAACGTCATGGGCACCGATGGCATCGAGTATATGCTGCAGGCCACAGAGGATCTGCCGGTAGACGTGCGGTTCATGCTGCCCTCCTGCGTCCCCGCCACGCCGCTGGACGAGTCCGGGGCCATTCTGGACTATCGGGCCATCGACAGCTTCTATGACCACCCCCGGGTACAGGGCCTTGCGGAGATGATGAACTTTGTGGGCGCCATCAACGGTGACGAGCAGACCGTGGAGAAGATCGTGGCGGCACAGGCCCACCACAAAAAGATCGACGGCCACGCCCCGGACCTTCAGGGCAACGACCTCAACGCCTACATCGCCGCCGGCGTCTACTCCGACCACGAGTGCCATGATGTGAAGGACGCCATCGCCAAGCTGGAGCGGGGCCAGTTCATCATGATCCGGGAGGGCACTGCCGCCCGGAATCTGGAGGCATTGATGCCCCTGCTCACCGGCAAGTACGCCGACCGCTGCATGTTCTGCACCGACGATAAGCACCCCAATGACCTGCTGGAAAAGGGCCACATCGACTATATCGTGAAGAAGGCCATCTCTCTGGGGGCCGACCCCATCACCGCGGTCAAGGTGGCCTGCCACAACGCGGCCCGGTACTTCCTGCTGAACAACCGGGGCGGCATTTCCCCCGGCTATCTGGCAGACTTCGTCATTATCGACAATTTCCAGGACTTCAACATCGAGCAGGTCTACAAGAAGGGCGTTCTCATGGTGGATCACGGCGAGATCCAGGATTTCCCATCTCCGGAGATCGAGCCGTATCTGGTGGAGCGGGCTCACAAGACCTTCCATGTGGCGCCCCTCACCGCCGAGGACTTCGCCGAGAAGCGTCCCCGGGGCATCATCGGTATGGTGGACGGCGAGATCACCACGGTGGACGCCGGGTACTCTGACCGCATCGATGTGGAATATGATGTGCTGAAGATCGCCGTTGTGGAACGGCACAAGAACACCCATCACATCGGCATCGGCTACATTCAGGGCTACGGCCTGAAATCCGGCGCGGTAGCCACCTCCATCTCCCACGATTCTCACAACATCATCGTGGTGGGCACCAACGAGACGGATATGGCCGCCGCCGTCAACCGGGTAGTGGAACTGAACGGCGGCATCGTGGTGTGGGACGGCGGTCAGAGCGTGGCGGAGGTGCCTCTGGCCATCGCCGGCATCATGAGCGACGAGCCGCTGGTCACAGTGAACGAAAAGCTGGAAACCGCCAAGGATGCCGCCCACAAGCTGGGCGTGAACCCCGGCATCGATCCCTTCATGACTCTGAGCTTCATGGCCCTGCCGGTGATTCCCTCCCTCCGCATCACCACCCGGGGCGTGTTCGATGTGACCACCCAGAGCTACGTTTAAATAGTCATATAAAAACCGGCTTCCGTAAAACGGAAGCCGGTTTTTATGTATATGAAGCACCCTCCTGTCCCGTATCACCGGTAGAACCGATGGCAGCCGATGGTCTGCTGATAGGGTCGGTTGGCGTTGATCCACGTCCCCTGCGATAGAGCCGGGGCGTAGAAATACAGGGCGGAGCCGACAACATTTTCCCCGTCCAGCGCCCGCTTGGCGGCCTCCACCGACTGTGAGGTAGGCGGCAGATAGACCCGCCCGTTGCTCACTGGCTCAAACTGCACTGCGTCCTTCCGGTCGAAAATGACGCCCTCCACGGTATTGGGAAAGCTGCTGCTCCTGACCCGGTTCAGGATCACGTTGCCCACGGCGATCTGCCCGGACATTGACTCCGCGCCGCTTTCGGCGCAGATGATCCGGGACAGCCAGTACAATTCCCCGGCATCGTAGGCCGCACCGGGAGAGGTCACAGTCGCCCCCCTCAGATACGGGTCCCACTCTACCTGGCAGCCAAGGGCCTCCCCCACCAGCCGCAGAGGGACATAGGTAACGCCGTTTTCCACCGTGACCCGGCCCCGGACAGTTTTTTCGTCGACGGTGACGGTATCCGCCGCCGGGTCCGCCCAAAGGTGGGTGTCATCAGAGGCAGCTGCGGCCCGGCCCGTGGCTTCGTCCCACCAGACGTCCCACGCCCCCATCGTATTCAGCAAGGCCCGGAGGGGCACATAGGTCACGCCCCGCTCCACATAGGCGGACACGGCGATAGGATTCCCGTCGATCTGCACCGGTACGCTCCGTCGGACAGCTCTGGTGGGGACCGTCAGTGCTGCACAGAGGACCGCAGCGGTCAGCAGACGCTTGCAGGCTTGTCGTTTCATGGTTGTTCCGTCCTTTCCTTTTTGTAACCGTTTTGTAACTTTATTGTAGCGGAACCCACCAACAGGAAACAACCCTCAATACCTGGAAACTACGGCAGAGAATTCCAACCGGGCACGCAGGACTGTGTTTCCACCGCCGCCGAACGTTGACTTTTCTCCCCGGCGGGGCTACAATAAGAACCATCAAATAGTTCATGCAAAGGAGCTGTTTTTATGCTGTTTTCCGACCGTCCCCGCACCCACTATGAAAAAACGCTGGCCCACGAGGTCATCTGCCAGCTGCGCTTTCCCACCATTCTCTCCATCAACAATGTGGAGCCTGCCGATTTTCAGGAGCGTATCCGGGAGGATTTTCCTCAGTACGCCCGGAAGCAGGACGTTCTGCCTCCCCAGATCGTCAACGGTAAGCCAGAGCCTCAGCCTCCCGTCACCAACTACCACTTCCTCTCTCAGGACGGCAGATGGAAGCTGAATCTCACCAAGGACTTCATCGCCCTGTCCACGCTGTCCTACCCCGGCTGGGAGGAATTTGCCCGGATGCTGGATAAGCCTCTGGCGGCGTTCATCCAGCTCTATAAGCCCGCCTATTTTCAGCGGGTAGGCCTGCGGTATCTCAACATCGTCTCCCGCACCACCCTCGATCTGGAGGATGTCTCCTGGCGGGAACTGTTCACTCCGGCCTATCTGGGCCCCATGGCGGAAGCCGATCTGTCGGAGGACCGGGTCGTCAACTGCGCCTGCGACACGCAGTTCAAGCTGGATTCCAGCTGCACCGCCAAGATCCACGCCGGTATCGGCCGCTTGAAGACCAACATTCCCAACGCGCCTCAGGACCCGGAGGTGAAGTTCATTTTCGACATGGACCTCTCCATGGGCGGCAACACCGCCTGCGGTCTGGCCGCCGCCGCGCTAGAAACCCTCCACGGTCACTCCTCCCGGGTATTCGAGGGGGCCATCACCGACCGTCTGCGGGATGCCATGGGCCGGTAAGCCGCTTCCGTGTTTTTGACAGAAAAACGATTTGATCCTCTGCTGTTCTTCCCGGAACAGCAGAGGATCTTCTCTCGTCATTTTTTGCAGGAACAGCCCGTAAAACTTTCATATTTGTTTAAAAATACACTGGACGGCTGAACTGTGATTTGATAAGATAAAGCATAAAATTTCCTCCGGCACAGAGAATTTGAAAGGAGCCTATCCCATGCTGAACAATGAATACTGCAAGCGCGTCTATGAGCAGATCCTGGCCCGTGACCCGGATCAGAAGGAGTTTCATCAGGCGGTCTATGAAGTTCTGGAGGGCCTGGAGCCCATGGTGGAACGCCGCCCCGAGTTGGAGAAGAACGGCATTTTGGAACGGTTCGTGGAGCCGGAGCGTGTCGTCACCTTCCGGGTGCCCTGGACTGATGATGCCGGTCAGGTCCATGTGAACCGTGGCTACCGGGTACAGTTCAACTCCGCCATCGGCCCCTACAAGGGCGGCCTGCGGTTCCACCCCACGGTGAACCTGTCCATCCTGAAATTCTTAGGCTTTGAGCAGATCTTGAAAAACAGCCTCACCGGCCTGCCCATCGGCGGCGGCAAGGGCGGCAGCGACTTTGACCCCAAGGGCAAATCTGACGCCGAGGTCATGCGCTTCTGCCAGAGCTTTATGTCGGAGCTGTACCGCCACATCGGCCAGTTTACCGATGTGCCCGCCGGTGATATCGGCGTGGGTGCCCGGGAGATCGGCTATCTCTTCGGCCAGTACAAGCGGCTGAAAAACGCCAGCGAGGCCGCTGTGCTCACCGGCAAGGGCCTGACCTTCGGCGGTTCTCTCACCCGGACCGAGGCCACCGGCTACGGCCTGTGCTACCTCACCGCCGAAATGCTCAAGACCCTGAAAAATGACAGCTTTTCCGGGAAAACCGTGGTGATCTCCGGCAGCGGCAACGTGGCTATCTTCGCTTGTGAGAAGGCCACCGCCCTGGGCGCCAAGGTGGTGGCCATGAGCGATTCCAACGGCTATATCCACGATCCCGACGGCATCAAGCTGGATATCATCAAGGACATCAAGCTGGTGAAGCGGGGCCGCATCAAGGAATACGCCGCTCAGGTCCCCGGCAGCACCTATACCGAGGGCTTCCGCGGCATCTGGACCATCCCCTGCGACATCGCCCTGCCCTGCGCCACTCAGAATGAGATCACCGCTGCCGAGGCGGAGGAGATCGTTAAGGGCGGCGCCATGGCGGTAGCCGAGGGTGCCAATATGCCCTCCACTCCCGAGGCCATCGCCATCTTCCAGAAGGCCGGTCTGCTGTTCGCTCCGGCCAAGGCAGCCAACGCCGGCGGCGTGGCAGTCAGCGCGCTGGAGATGAGCCAGAACTCCATGCGCTACTCCTGGACCTTTGAGGAAGTGGACGCCAAGCTTCAGGGCATCATGGTGAACATCTTCCACAATATCAACAACGCCGCCAAGGAATACGGCATGGAAGGCAATCTGGTGGCCGGCGCCAACCTGGCGGGCTTCAAGAAGGTCTCCGAGGCCATGATCGCACAGGGCGTGGTGTGAGCCCACGTACTCTTTTAAGAATTTCATTGAAAAACCAACCGGGAGAGGACTTGTCCTCTCCCGGTTTTTATGTGATATTCAATTCCGCTTTTCCCAGCGCCGCAGACGGTTCCCCCGCCAGGTGGAGGGCACGAACAGCAGCAGCATGGGGAAGATCTCCAACCGGCCCGCCAGCATATCAAAGCTCAGCAGCAGCTTGGCCCAAGGCGCAAAGGCGGAGAAGTTCCCCGTGGGGCCTACCATGCCTAAGCCGGGACCGATGTTGTTGATACAGGCGCTCAGCGCCGTGAAGGTGGACAGCAGGTCAAAGCCGTTCAGACTCAGCAGCAGCCAGGACACCGCGTACAGCAGCATATATACAGAGAAATAGGCCTGTACGCCCCGGACCTGCTTCTCCGGCATGGCCCGGCCCTCCATCCGCACGTTGACAACGGCGTTGGGGTGGATCATTTTCCGCATATCCATAAAGGCAGCCTTCACCAACGTCACCACACGGGTGACCTTCAGACCGCCGCCGGTGGACCCGGCGCAGCCGCCCACGAACATCAGCAGCACAAGCACCGTCTTGGCATAGCCAGGCCACTGGTCAAAATCCACCGTGGCATAGCCTGTGGTGGTGATGATGGAGGACACCTGGAAAAAGGCGTGGCGCAGAGAAGTCCCCACCGCGCCGTACAGATGGCGGATATTGGCCGCGATGGTAACGGTGGAAAAGGCCACGATGCCCAGATACGCCCACAGTTCCTCGGACTTTGCCACGTCCCGGAAGCGGCGCATCAGCAGGAAGTAATACAGATTGAAGTTGATGCCGAAGGCCAGCATCCCGATACCGGTGACAATGTCGATATATGCGCTGTTGTAGGCTCCCACGCTGGCGTTCCGGCTGGAAAAGCCGCCGGTGCCGGCAGTGCCGAAGGCGTGAACGCTGGCATCGAAAAGATCCATGCCGCCCAGAAGCAGCAGTCCGATCATCACCAGCGTCATGACAAAATACATACCATAGAGAATCTTGGCGGTATCGCTCATGCGGCTGACCAGCTTGCCCGCCGTAGGTCCCGGCATCTCTGCCCGGAGGATATGCATGGTGTGACCGTCGCTCATGGGCAGGATCGCCATGACGAACACCAGCACGCCCATGCCGCCAACCCAATGGGTAAAGCTGCGCCACAACAGGCCGCCCCGGCTGAGGGGCTCCACCGCCGTCAGGATCGAGGCGCCTGTGGTGGTAAAGCCGGAGACCGTTTCAAAAAAAGCGTCTATATAGTTGGGAATGTCCCCGGAGAGCACAAAGGGCAATGCACCAAAAGCGGACATCAGCAGCCACACCAGCGCCACGGCGGCAAAGCCGTCCTTGGCATAGAGTGCGGTGCGTTCCGGCTTCCGCAGGCTCAGCCCCCAGCCGATGGCCGCCAAAACCAGCATGGTAGCCAGCCACGGCATCAGGGGTTCCCCGTACAGCAGTGCCGTCAGCAGCGGCAGGGCCAGCAGCCCCGCCTCCACCATCAGAATCCGCCCCAGCAAAAAGCCGATCATTCGTGTGTTCATAGTCTACCCTCTTATCCCTGCCGCAGAATATCCCGCAGCTCCTGTAAGGCCGTGTCCTGGGTGACCACGATCACATCGTCCCCGGCCCGAATGGTATCGTTACCGCCGGGAATGACGATCTCGCCGTCCCGCCGGACGATGCCCGCGATCAGGACACCGCTCCGCAGCTTCAGCTCCCGCAGCGGCACGTTCACCAGATCGGGGTCTCGGTCCACATGGAATTCCAGGGCCTCCACCGCGCCCTCCACCAATCGGTGAAGGGTCTTGATCTGAGAACCGGCGGCGCCCTCCATGGCCCGGACATACTGCACGATCAGCTCCGTGGTCACGTCCCGGGCAGAAACCACGCTGTCAATGATTCCTTCACTGCTGACCAGATCCATCAGGGACCGGCGGTTGATCTTCGCCACCACCTTGCACTGCTCCGTCTGCCGGGAGGCACACATGGCCATGAGGATATTGGCCTCATCAAGCCCCGTCAGGGCCACGAACGCGTCTGTGCGGTCGATGCCCTCTTCCGCCAGCAGCTCACTGTCGGTGCCATCTCCCATAATGACCAGTGCCCGGGGCAGCTGCTCGCTCATCTGGGCGCAGCGGGCCTCGCTCTGATCGACGATCTTCACGCTCATGCCCATGTGCAACAGCTCGTCCGCCAGATAGTAGCACATTTTACTGGCGCCCACGATCATTACCGTAGACGCCTTCTTTCTGAAAACGCCCAGATACTGGAAGAATGCGGACAGATGCTCCGGCGCAGCGGTGACATAAATCTTGTCTCCAGTCTTGAGCTCAAAATCACCGGAGGGAATGGTGGTCTGTCCCTTCCGGGACACGGCACAGATCAGAACTCTGGCCCGGGCGTTCCGGTAAATGTCCAGCAGCCGCACGCCGTCCAGGGCGGATCCCTCCGGCAGTCGGTATTCCACCAGTTCTAAGCGGCCCTTTGAGAAGGATTCCAGCTTCATGGCCGCCGGGAACCGCAGCACACGGGCGATCTCGTGGGCCGCTGCCTTCTCTGGATTGATGGACATGGTGAGGCCCAGCTCGCCCCGCATGAAGCGGAGCTGCGTCTCGTACTCCGGGTTGCGGATGCGGGCGATGGTGTGGGCCACGCCCAGCTTTTTCGCCACCAGGCAGGCCAGAATATTGATCTCGTCGCTGGAGGTGGTGGCGATCAGCAGATCCGCCTTGCCTACCTCCGCCTCCTTCTGGACCTCATAGCTGGCTCCGTTGCCGCAGACGCCCATAACGTCATAGACATTGATGATATTTTCTATGAGCTTGGGTTCCTGGTCGATGACCGTGACCCGGTGCTCCCGGATAAGCTGGGCGGTCAGGCTGGTGCCTACCTTACCCGCGCCCACAACAATGATCCGCATAGTGCTCCTTTCCGGCGCATTGCGCCGTCCCACTGGTTCCATATGATCCTATCGCGGCTTCGCCGCCAAAACAAGCCGTTTTGAAAAACCTTAACAGAAAAGTCCTGCCGGGATCCGGATATCCTGACGCGGTACCTTCTCCCACGCGAAGTCCGCCAGCAGCTCCGCCGCCGTTTTCGGCGCGGCAGAGGGATTGAACCCTGCTAAGAACGCCAACCGTCCCAAAATTTCCTCCGGGGGCAGCCTGTCCTGCAAGCTGTCCAGTCCCACGGCGCCGTCCCGCTTGGAAAGGCGGCGCCCCTCCGCCGTCAGCAGCAGGGGGAAATGGTAGAAAACCGGCGGCGTCAGGCCCAACAGATAATAGAGGTACAGCTGGCGGGGGGTAGAGTCCAGCAGGTCAGCGCCCCGCACCACCTCCGTCACGCCCATGGCGGCGTCATCCACCACCACAGCTAACTGGTAGGCGAACATCCCGTCGGACCGCCGCAGCAGAAAATCCCCGCAGTCTGCCGCCAGATTTTCCTCGTATCGGCCCATGTGGCCGTCTGTAAAGTCCCAACGCTCCTCCGGCGTTATCAGCCGGAGAGCTGGGGCGCGGTTTTTGCTTTTTTCCGCGATCTCCGCTGCGGTGAGACGGCGGCAGGTCCCGGCATAGACCACCTGCCCGTCCTCCCGGTGGGGGGCAGAGGCAGCGTGAAGTTCCGCCCGGGTACAGAAGCAGGGATAAACAAGGCCCTTTTCCCGCAGCGTTTCCAGTGCCGCTTGGTAGATCTCCGTCCGCTGGCTCTGGTAATAGGGGCCGGTGCCGTTATCTCTTCCGGGGCCGATGTCCCAATCCAGCCCCAGCCATTGGAGATCCCGCTCCATCTGCTCACTGTACCTCCGGGGACAGCGGGCGGTATCCAGATCCTCCACCCGAAGCAGGACCCGGCCGTCCTTTTGTCTGGCGGAGAGCCACACCAGCAGGGCGCACAGAAGATTTCCCAGATGCAGCCGCCCGCTGGGGGACGGAGCGAAACGCCCAACGGTCTCCATGGCCCCTCCTTTCGGGTAAACAATCCCAGTTTAAAATTACGGTGCCATTATACTCCATTCCTTCTGTCAAGGCAAGTATTCCCTGGAAACACCGACACAACTGCCGGTAAAAACGAAATTTCCAGTTGATAATTCAGAAAAAATATCGTATAATAGATTCCGCAATTCATCCTCCGCTTGCAGACGCGGAGCCGGTCTCGCGCAATGGAGCCCCGTGAACCATGTCAGGCGGGGAACCGAGCAGCATTAAGCGGGATGTTCCATGTGCCGCGAGGACGCCGGTTCCGTGTCTGCAAACGGAGGATGTTTTCATATGCGCAGGGCACCCTTTGGAGCTGCCCGCGTGCCCTTCCTTCCCGCGGATTCGATTTTTCAGGAGGTGTGTTCCATGTATCAGGCGCTGTACCGCAAATGGCGGCCCAAGGTGTTTTCCGACGTCATCGGTCAGGAGCACATCACCGAGACCTTGAAAAAGCAGGTGGCAGAGGGCCGTACCTCCCATGCCTATCTGTTCACCGGCACAAGAGGTACCGGCAAAACCACCTGCGCCAAAATTCTGGCCAAGGCCGTCAACTGTGAGCACCCGGTAAACGGTGACCCCTGCTGTCAGTGTCCCAGCTGTCTGGGACTGGAAAGCGGCAGCTTTCTGGATGTTCTGGAGCTGGACGCCGCCTCCAATAACGGCGTAGATCAGGTCCGGGCCCTGCGGGATGAGGCCATCTACGCCCCGGCCAACGTAAAAAAGCGGGTCTATATCGTGGACGAGGTCCACATGCTGTCCACGGCGGCCTTCAACGCGCTGCTGAAAATTTTAGAGGAGCCGCCGGCCCACCTCATGTTCATTCTGGCCACCACGGAGCTGCACAAGGTGCCCGCCACCATTCTCTCCCGGTGCCAGCGCTACTCTTTTAAACGCATTCTCCCCAAGGACATCGCCCAGCGGCTGTCCTATGTGGCCGGTCAGGAGCACATCGACCTGACGGCGGACGGTGCCGAGCTGCTGAGCCGTCTGGCAGACGGCGCTCTGCGGGACGGCCTGAGCCTTCTGGATCAGTGTGCCGCCGCAGGCGGCACAGTGGACAGCCGAGCGGTGCTGGAGGTGTTGGGTCTGGCAGGCAATCTGCAAACTGCCCAGCTTATGCGGCACATTCTGGACCGGAATGCCCAGGCGGCGCTGCTGCTGCTGAACGAGCTGTACGCCGGGGGCAAGGATGTAGGCGCTGTATTGGGTGAGCTTTCCACCCTGACCCGGGATCTGCTGCTGCGAAAAACCGCCCCGGAGGGCGGTGCAGCGCTGCTGTCCGGCGGATTTGACAGCGCTACGCTGGACCAACTGGGCAAGGATGTTCCCTCCAACCGTTTTCTCTATCTGGCCTCCACCTTGCAAAAGGCCGCGGCTGATCTTTATTACAGCGCCGACCGCCGCACCGATGCGGAGCTTTGTCTCCTGCGGCTGTGCGACGAAAGTCTCTGCGGCGATCTCACCGCCTTGGAAAACCGGATCACCCGGTTAGAGGACGCAGCGGCCCGCGGCGCTGCGATTTCCGCCGCCGTGAACCAAAGCGTCTCCGCCGCAAAGGCGATCGGGGCAGCGCCGGTGTCTCAGGCCCCTGCAAAGCCCGCGTCCAAATCTGTGGAACCACCGCCTGCGGAGGCCCCGCCCCCTTGGGACGAGCCGCCGCTGCCGGAGGAGCCGCCCATGCGGGAGGAACCCGGTGAACGGGTCTTTGACATTCCCGAGGACGCCATTCCTGTCCGGCCCGCACAGCCCAAGGCCGTCCCGGCCAAGCCGGCAGCCTCCATTCCTTCAGCGCCGAAGCTCCAGACGGCCGTTCACAGCGCTGCGCCCGTCAGCGGTGACTGGTGGAAGGCTCTGTCCGAAAACTGCAAGGGTCAGATCCCTCCCATGTACCGGGCGTTTCTGGACCTGTGCGGCGGCGTTTTGGAGGGCGATCAGCTAACGGTGTTTGCACCCGATGAGATCACCCTGAACCGTTTGGACAATGACCGGGTACGGGGCGTTTTGTCCGCCGAGGCGGAAAAGGTCTCCGGCCAGCCGGTGCGGTTACTGCTCCGGGAGGGAGAGCCGCCAAAGCCGTCCCCGGAGGAAAATCTGAAGCAGCTACTGCAATTCGGCAGTCAGTTTGACAATATTGAAATCAAATAAAAGGAGAAATTTACTATGGGTTACAGTGCGCGCCGTGGCTTCACCAACGGCAAAATTTCCGGAGCCGCCCGTCAGGCGGAGCTTCAGCAGAAGATCGCCGCTATGCAGGAGAAAATGACTGAAGCACAGGACGCCGTTGAGGCGCAGGAGTTCACCGCCAGCGTAGGCGGCGGTGTTGTGGAGGCCAAGGTCAACGGCAAGAAGGAGGTCCTCTCCGTCACCATCAAGCCGGAGGCCGTGGACCCCGAGGATGTGGAGATGCTGCAGGATCTGGTGGTCTCCGCCGTTAATGAGGCGCTGCGTCAGGCCAATGACGCCATGGAGAATAGCATGAACGGCGTCACCGGCGGTCTGGACCTCAGCAGCTTCGGTCTGTAAGGGAGATCACAAAAGAGCGGAGCGAATGCTCCGCTCTTTTTGGAATACGCCCATTTAAAACCTCAAAAGGAGGATCCATGAAAAAACGAATCTTGGCAGCAGCCTTATGTCTGGCTCTTCTGTCCGGCTGCGGTGCCCGCCCTCCGCTGGATCTGCCGGATGCAGAGTCAGACCGGGCCGTGATCGCCTACGTTCCGCTGGATGACCGGCCTGACAACGTGGGCCGGGTGGAATATCTGGCGGAAAGTCTGGGGTATGTCCTGAATATGCCAGAGGAATGGATGTTCAAAACACTGCTGGATGGGCAGATGGAGGACTATTACGCCGAAAACGGTCTGGAAACACAATCCTGGACCGGGCAAAGCGGCTATTCCGGCCTCCTGTACGATTGGGTGCTGGAACAGGAGGCATCAGGCTGTGACCGCTACCTTCTTTCCGTGGACCAGCTGCTCTATGGTGGACTGGTGGCCTCCCGTCTGGCGGAAACCACCACAGAGCGTGACGGCGAGCCGTGGCCTCTGACAGATTTGCTGGAAAGCCTGCTGTCCGCTTTGGCGGAGGACCCCAACAACGAGGTCTGGCTGCTGGACAGCGTTATGCGGCTGGCCCCCACCGTAGGCTACGCCGGCGGCACGCTGGAATACTACAACGCCATGCGGACCATCGGCGCGGCACCCCGGAAAACCCTCACCGGGGACGAATTGACGCTGGAAAATATTCACGCCACCTACGATACGGACGCCGACGGCCACGATCTGCTGCGCTTTGAGGACAGCGTGATGCACGATGCCGCCCTCCGCTACACGGAGCACCGGATCAACAAGCTGACCCTCAGCGGAGAACTGTTGGAAACCGTCAACCGGATCGGCGGCGACCGGTTCCATGTGCTCATTGGCATTGACGATTCCTCCTCCGAGGACTGCATCCAGAAAAATGAGATCGCCTATTTGCAGGCTCGTCTGCGGGCAGGTGGTGTCATCCTTTCCGGTGTAGATGATCTGGCTTTCAAGGCCGTGACCAAGCTGTATCTCAGCGAGATTGGCTGGAACGGCGCACAGGTCAATGTGCAATATTTCGGCGGTACAGAGGATCGGCCCGCCTGCGACTATGATTACAAGCCCCTGACGGAGATCGTGGCAGAGCATCTGGACTACTTCGGCCTGACAGCGGAGGACACCCCCGCCTTTGCGGATCTCTATGTGCTGGTGTTGACCCAGCCGGAGGACGGCGCACAGAAGCAGCAGTACATCCAGGAGCTGACCGCCGTGCTGAATGAACGTCTGAAGGCCGATCTGTCGGTGATCCTCATCGACGCGGGCAACGGTCAGTACGGCACTGCCTTCCATGACGCCCTGACGAAAAAAACGGAGCTGGGCAAGCTGTTGAGCTACGCCGGATTTTTGGATATGGCCATCGTCACCGGCACGGCCCTGAGTCACGGTGTAGCCCGCTATGCCCATCTCATTCAGGGCCGGACCTCGCAGGCGGAGGAGGTTGCCTTCTGCAAGACCCTTGCTGACAGCATTTTGAAGGATTTCTGCTATAAAAACGTGGTGCGGGAGGACATTTTGTCCTATGTGCGGAATGATCTTGGCGGTGACGCCAACAACTTCTGCCTACCGGAACTGGACCGTCCCGCCATTGTTGACCGTCTGACAACGGAGATGGACAAGGCCACCGCCCCGGTGCTGAAAAATTTAGAGCGCAGCAGCTTGCTCATCGGCCTGAAGCCCCATGTGGATACCGTCACAGCCCATTGGGGAGAGGTCGGCCTCTCCAATTACCGTTTCCCGTGGAACCGGGCCTTTGAGATCGACATGGATATTTCCGTGGACCCGCTGACCCGGTAAGCCGCGCCGCTAACCACAGATAGAAAAAAGCCAGCCCGTCCGGAACATTCCGGGCGGGCTGGTTGTATTCGATCGATCAATAAAATTCCTTCATGTAGGCCAGAACGTCCTCCCGGGTGCCCTTGAAGGGACCGGGGGTCTCCATTTTCAGGGAGACGAGAGCGGTGCAGAAGTTCAGCGCTTCCTCCACGCTGCCCCGCTGACGCTCGGCGATATATCCGGCGAAAGTGGTATCGCCCCGACCGGTACGGCCGGAGAGGTTCCGGGCCTTGATGGGGCAGGTGTAGACCTTGTTGCCGTCATAAGCCAGCACCTCGGTGTTGTGGGTGATGACCACTTCCTTGGCGCCCCAGTCATGGAGCATTTTCGCAGCCTCTACGCGGTCCGTCAGGCCGGTGAGGACCTCCGCCTCGGCGGCGTCGGTCTTGAAGTAATCCATCAGGGGCAGCAGTTCCTTCTTCTCCGCCCAGTCATGGAAGGCCATGGACTTATCCGGCTCCACATGGCGCAGCATGCACTGCACGTCCAGACCCACCTTGCCGTGCTTGGCGGCCTCCGTCAGCAGAGCGCCGTCAAAATCGCCGTAGACCAGACCAGCAAAGTGATAGACCTTGGTCTTCACCTGGGGCAGTTCCTCAAAACGGAAGGGGTCGCACACGCCCATAGAGGTGCAGGCCCGCTTTTCCTTGTCGGCGGTGAAGTACTGGTTGCGGATGGAGCAAGTGGCCTTGGACGCAGCCCAGTAGAGGTCTGCGTTGACTCCGGCGAAGCGCTCCTTCACATCGGCGTCCGCCGCGTTGGACTTGCAGAAGATGGCGGTCTTTGCGCCGCTGCCGGCGGCAGCAAAGCCGGAAGCCACAACAGCGCCGCCCACTTCCTTGCGCTCGTTGCCCAAATAATCGATGTTGTGGTCCAGAGAAACAGGACCCACTACCATGATATCGTATTCTTTCATATTCCGCTCCTCATCAGTTAAAATAACAAAAACAGGCTATTCAGCGGCAAGCTCCGCCGCAGGATCAGTATAACACGGTTCCGAAGGGATCACAATTCCTGAACGGTGATAACGCCTTCGATCTGAGATACATGGGTCAGCAGCTCATCCACGGAAACGCCCTTGCTGAAACGCAGGGAGAAAATCGCGCAGGCGTTGTGGCTCTCGCTGTCGGAGTTGCGGGTGATCTCCATATCCTGAAGGGAGACCTTATTTTCCCGCAGGAAACGCAGGACTTCCTCCAAGCAAGGCTTTCCGGTGTACTCCATGTAGAGATTGATCTCCGGCACATGGTCCAGGATCCGGTATTCCAGTCGTGAGAGGAAGGATTCTGCCACTAACACAAGAACTGTTGTCAGCAGAGCGCCTTCATAGAAGCCGCCGCCCAGTGCCAGGCCGATAATGGCGGAGGCCCAGAGACCCGCCGCAGTGGTAAGGCCCTTGACCCGATGCTGCCGGGTGACAACGATGGTACCGGCGCCGATGAAGCCGATACCTGCCACCACCTGCGCGCCCAGACGGGCCATATCCGTGTAGTAATGCAGATTAAGATAGAGGAATTGGCTGGTAAGTGTGGTGATCGCCGCACCCAGGCAAATAAGAATGTGGGTGCGGAAGCCGGCAGGGCGGCGCTTGTAAGCCCGCTCGATGCCGATGAGACCGCCGCAGAGGACAGCCAGCAGCATTCGTGTGGTGACGGAGGCAAGCGTCACGTCACGCAGTCCATCAAAAATAGGCAGCATCAGATCTTCTCCCTCCTTTAAAATTCTTCCACGGTATAGACGCAATCCAGTTCAGATATGGAGACCAGCACATCGGAATGGCTATGGCGTTTGGCCAGCCGCAGGGAAAAGACCGCGCTGGGATTGCTGGAGCCCGGGCCCCTGCCGTGGTCAACCTCCACATCCAGAACCTGTGCGTTCTGCTCTTTGATGCGGCCGATCACATCACCGATGTGATCCAGCGATTCAAACTCCACATAGATGTTCAAAAACGGGGCATGTTCCACCATCGTGTTTTCCACGATGGGGAGATAGCGCATGGAAAGGAAGATCAGCACCGTTCCCAGGAAAACACATTCGTAGAAACCGGCACCGATGGCCAGGCCCATACAGGCGGAGGCCCAGAGGCCCGCCGCGGTGGTAAGGCCCTTGACCTCCCGCCGGCCGGTGACAAGGATCGTACCGGCACCCAGGAAGCCGACGCCGTTGATGACCTGTGCGCCAAAACGGGAGACATCCGTCCGGAGTCCGATTTCAGATGCAATAGACGCCCACTTGGTGGTGACCATGATGTATTCGTATTGACTGAGCAGCAGTGTCAGGGTCGCTCCCATACACACCAGCATATAGGTCCGGCACCCGGCAGGACGGCGCTTGCGTCCCCGCTCCAATCCCAGAGAGAAGCCGATGAGCGCAGAGAGCAGCAGCCGCAGAGCAACAGACACAAAATTCAGTTCACGAAAGTAATCCATCATAGTCTCATGAAACCAACAGGTCCGCTCGCCCCAGACAACACCTGGGGCGAGCGGATGCGCTGTATGATCCTTTCAAGTAATTCACAGCGTGTCGAAAAAGTTTTTTCGCCCCGCTGGGCAAGTTTTCAGAACTTTATAAAAGTTCTGAAAACTAAGGATTTCAATGGCACAGGACACCCTTCTTGGGTTTCCCGCGCACACCCTTCCTTACCGTCGCGGAGAATTTACCACTTTATCGACAGTCTCAATTCTTTTTATACTTCCAGATTTTTCTGGGTATTCCGGTCGAAAAGATGGGCCATAACGCCGTTGAAGGTAAAGGCGATAGGGCTGCCGATGGTGAATGCAGAGGTGCTTTCCAGCTCCGTGGTGGGAACGATCATAATGGTATCGCTGCCGCAGGCGCTGACGTGGAGATGGACGGCGCTGCCCATCATCTCGCTGACGTCCACGGTGCCGTGGATCATGGAGCCCTCGTCGCCGCTGAGGATCAGGTGCTCCGGCCGGACGCCCAGCGTGATGGGACCGGCTGCCGCGCCGTTGGCCTTCAGCTTGGCCTGCTTCTCCTCCGGCAGGGTCACCTTGGCGCCGTCCAGCACCACGGCATACTGTCCGTCCTCCAGCACCAGCTCAGCATCGTAGAAGTTCATCTGAGGCATGCCGATGAAGCCGGCCACAAACAGGTTTGCGGGGTGGTTAAAGACCTCCTGCGGCGTGCCGATCTGCTGGATGACGCCGTCCTTCATAATGACGATGCGGTCGCCCAGAGTCATGGCCTCCGTCTGGTCGTGGGTCACGTAGATAAAGGTGGTGTTGATGCGCTGGCGCAGCTTGATCAGCTCTGCCCGCATCTGGTTGCGGAGCTTGGCGTCCAGGTTGGACAAAGGCTCGTCCATCAGCAGGACCTTCGGCTCCCGGACGATGGCGCGGCCGATGGCCACGCGCTGACGCTGGCCGCCGGAAAGGGCCTTGGGCTTGCGGTCCAGATACTCCGTGATGTCCAGGATCTCCGCCGCCTGTTCCACCCGCTGATCGATCTCAGCCTTGTCCATTTTCCGCAGCTTCAGAGGGAAGGCAATGTTCTCCCGAACGGTCATGTGGGGGTACAGGGCGTAGTTCTGGAACACCATGGAGATGTCCCGGTCCTTGGGGGCCACATCGTTCATCAGCTGGCCGCCAATGTACAGCTCGCCGCCGGAGATCTCCTCCAGACCGGCCACCATCCGCAGGGTGGTGGACTTGCCGCAGCCGGAGGGGCCTACCAGTACGATGAATTCCTTGTCCTGAATGTGCAGATTGAAGTTGTCAACGGCCAGAACGCCCTCCTCCGTGATCTGGAGGTTGGTCTTTTTCTCCGGCTCGCCCTTCTTCTTTTTCTTAGGCTCCTGATGGGGATAGATCTTCTTGATATTCTTTAAAATGACTTCTGCCATGGTGTGTTCCTCCTATTCGTTTTCGGATGCCGGAAGATACCGGACGTCCAAGGCGCCGTTGGGGCCGACGGTAAACCGCAGAGCCTCATGGGGCGGGATCTGCATACCGGGGACCGGGGGACAGTCGGAAAAATACAGGGCTGCCCCATGATCTGCCAGCAGCTTCATGGTGTCCGGATGGGCGCTGTTGTAGCGGCGGTCGCTGGACGCGCAGCAGACCACTGCGGTGGGACGGATCAATTCGGCCAGCGCTTCGTCGACGCCGTCTTTTTGTCCGTGGTGTCCCACTTTGAACAGGTCCGCCCGCAGGTCCGCGGGATCAATGCCGTCATAGCCCGTCACATTGGTGTCACCCGGCAGCAAAATCCGGGTACCCCGGTAATTCAGCCGCAGAATGAGACTGTAGTTGTTCATGCGGGCATCCAGCGCGTCCAACCGTTGGAGGAACGTACTGCAAACGTTTGCACTATTATACAACGCATTTATTTCGTCCGCAAGAGCCAACTGTTTTTTTGTAGAGGGTGACAGGATCTGAACGGTCAAATCTGGCGCAATCACCAATTCCTGACCACTTTTCGGCGCAAGAATGATTCCGCCGTGGTCCTCTACCAGAGCGCAAAGGGTGCCGTAGTCATTCAGGGCCTGCATGAATTTGCTTTCAGAGAGGTTTCTCGCCACGGAGCCGTCCAGAGGCCGGAGGGATCGGTAAAGATCCGGCGGCAGCGTTTGCCACAGCACTGCCGGGGGGGCGATCCGGGCTGCCCGCAGGAGACCGCAGAGATGATCCTCATGGATGTGGGTGCTGACGGCCAGATCCAGACGGCGGATCCCCCGTTTTTTCAGATATTCCTCAATGCGGACCCGACCGGAGGAGCGATCCGCGAATTCGCTGTTCTCAGCGCTGCCGCCGTCGATCAGGGCGGTGAATACGCCGTCAGGCTTGGAGGGATCCGGGCTTTCCAGAAGAATGGCCTCGCCGTAGCCCACATTTACAAAAGTAACTGTTAACTTCTTCTCTTCCATAAGCACTTACGAAATCGCACGTTTGATGTACACACTGGAAAGCAGCAGGACCAGAACGGTCATCACGATGGCTCCCGCGCTGCCGAAGCCGAAGTCCAGGGACTTGATACCGTAGTTGTAGAGGTACTGGGTGATGGTGGAGGTGCTGTTGGCGGGACCACCGCCGGTCAGCAGGTTCACCTTGTCGAACAGCCGGAAGCTGTCGATGGTACGCAGCAGGGCGCACAGGGCCAGGCTGTTCTTGATGTTGGGAAGAGTCACATAAAAGAGGATCTTGAAGCGGTTTGCGCCGTCAATCCGTGCAGCCTCGTACTGGCTCTGCGGCACGGATTGCAGGGCAGCGTACAGCAGCAGGAAGACAAAGGGAGCACTTTGCCACACGTCGATGAGCACTAACATGCCAAAGGCGGTGTGGATATCGGAAAACCAGTTGTAGACCGGCAGGTGCAGAGCCTGCAAAACCTGGTTGACAATGCCGTAGTTAGGAGAGAGCATCATGCGCCAGCTCAGAGCCACAGTGACGGTAGGCAGCAGATACGGCAGGAGCAGCAGGGTGCGCATGGTTTTCTGGCCCCGTTTCAGACTGTTGACAAACAGCGCCATTACAAGACCGATGAACATCTCAAAAATCACAGCAAGAATAGTGAACTTGACGGTGTTGAGAATGGATTGCTGGAAATACGGGTCGCTCAGCAGCTTTGTATAGTTTTGAAGGGCGATAAAATGGGACCCTTTCTTCAGGCTGCGGAGAAGGTTGTAGTCGGTAAAGCTGTAAACCAGCGTAAAGAACAAAGGATACGCCGTCATGATCAGCAGGATCACAACGGTAGGGGACAGCATTCCCAAACCAAACCGTTTGGTCTGGGCATCTGCGGAGCGGAGTTTGGTATTTACGTTTCTTTTCATGACAGCGGCCTCACATTTCAGAAGCGTTACGGATCGTAATCATTAAAAGGAATGGGGGAAACATTCTTTTTTGTTGTGCGGCCGGGCTTTTCGCCCGGCCGCACGTTTCATTACATGCAAAATGGGGATGTAAGCGGAATGCTTACTTCATCAGAGCTTCCAGCTGAGTCTGGGCATCGGCCAGGCCCTGATCGACCGTCTTGACACCGTTGACGATGTTGTCCATCTCAGCGCCCAGAATGGTGTAGAACTGAGTCCACTCAGCAATCACGGGACGATACATACCGCCTTCCAGAGCCTTGCAGACAACCTCATACTGAGGATAGGTCTTGAGGATCTCGGCATCCTGCAGGCTGGAGTAACGGCAGGGCACACCGCCGGAGGGAACGGTGGACTTCTGGACATCCTTGTCCATCAGGTAGCTCAGCAGCTCGGTGGCCAGTTCCTTGTTCTGGCTGTTGTTGGGGATACCGATGGTCCAAACGCCGTAGACGTTGGCGTTGTGGGTCTCGCCGCCCTTGGCGACAGCACCGGTGATGGCGCAGTAATCAGCAGCGGTATCAGCAGTGGGAGTGTACCAGCCGGGCCAGCCCACACCCATGGTGCCGGCACCGGTATCGCAGGAAGCGATCAGGTCATCCTTGACCTGAGCGGAACCGGTAGCGATGAGCTTCAGATAGAAGTTCATAGCATCCTTGAACTCGGGAGTATTGACGGTGGGCTGATTGTTGCTGTCGATAACCCAGCCGCCGTAGGACAGCAGGATGGGCAGGAAGTCGACGACCAGGTTGTTCTGGCTGTCGCCACGATAGATGAAGCCCAGCTTGCCGTCAGCCTTGGCCTTTTCGCAGATCGCCAGCATATCCTCCAGAGACAGGATGGTGTCACCGGTGTAACCGGCGGCTTCCACGTTGGCCTTGTTGTACAGCAGGACGGTCACGTTGCCGTAGTAGGGAGCCAGATACAGGTCATCGCCCACATAGCAGATGGCGGTGGTAGCGGGGATCACGTCCTCATCCAGAGAGTAGCCCAGCTCGGTGAGGTTGGCCAGAACGCCGTTCTCGGTGAACTCTGCCATCCAGGAACCGTCCACCATGCACAGGTCATAGGAGCCCTTGTCATTGATGGCGTCCAGAGCGATGCCGGAGTACAGGTCGCCCTCAGAGAGCTCCTGCACCTCGCAGACAACATTGTGCTCAGCCTCGAAAGCGGGCAGGCACTCCTTGATCACGTCGGCATAGGTGCCGCCGCGCAGGATCAGGGACAGCTTGGTGGGTTCTGCGGAGGTATTATCAGCGGGAGTATTGCTGTCAGAGGGAGTCTCGGTCTTACCGCCGCCGCAGGCGGCCAGAGACAGGGCCATAGCCAGCGCCAGGATCAGGGACAACGCTTTTTTCATCTTGTTTTCCTCCTAATCTGAATTGTTGGATTTTATTTTGTTACTCTTTGACAGCACCGCTTGAAAGTCCGGAGATCAAGTAGTTCTGCGCAAAGATCACAAACAGGGTAATGGGGATGACGGAGACCACGCCGCCTGCGGCCACCAGGCCGAAGTTGGTGAGGTTATCCTCCGTGTTCAGCAGGGCCAGCGCCAGAGGAACGGTGTTGTTGACGGCGGTCCGGGTAAAAATGACGGTGTAGGTGTACTCGTTCCAGGCATACATAAAGGAGAGCATGGCCACTGCCGCGATGCCGGGGGCCACCAGCGGCAGCACGATCCGGCAGAACAGCTGCCACTCGGTCGCGCCGTCCACTTTGGCACTTTCCTCCACTTCCTCCGGCAGATCCTGGAAGAAGCTGATCAGGAACCAGATGATCAGCGGCACGTTGATCAGCACGCAGGCCAGCAGTACCGGCAGCTTGGTGTTCAGAATACCGAGCTTATTGAACATGATGTACAGCGGGATGGTGAAGGCCACCGGCGGCAGTACACGCACCAGCAGGACCCAGTATGTCATGGGCTTTTTCAGGCCAAACCGGAACCGGCGGCGGGCGATGATATAGGCCGCGCAGATACCGACAACCAGCGAGACAAACAGAGAACCGAACGTAGTCTGCAAGCTGTTGATGATGGCGGTGCCGAAGTTCTTGGCCGAAAACAGCTCCGCGAAATGGATGCCTGTCAAACTTTGGGGAATCAAAGCGATATGTCCCCTCATTTCATCCGTAGGCCGGATTGCCATTGCCACCAGCCAGTAGATGGGAAACAGCGAGACCATCAGAAAAAACAGACAGCCTATGGCCTTTCCAACCGTTCCAATTCTCTTTTTCCGTTTCACAAGAACGCCTCCTTATTGAGTGAAAAACGTTTTCCACCGAAGAGTATACATTTTATATAGTGCTGAAACAATCAAACCCAGGTGAAGCCTGTGTAAAATTTCTGTCAGATCGCGGCGCGGGAGGATGCCCGGATCTTGAGATTCACCGGCACCACCGTCAGCCGGGGAACATCCTGCGCACCGTCCAGCAATGCAGCCATGTGCTCCATACACAGCTCGCCCATCCGGCGGCAATCCACATGGATGGAGCTGAGCTCCGGCTCCATCATGGGGCAGACGGAGGAATCGTCGAAGCCCACCACCGCCAGATCCTCCGGCAGGCGGAGCCCCAGACGCCGGGCGGCTTTCATGACGCCGGCGGCCAACACATCGTTAAAGGCGAATACGGCGGAGGGCCGATCCGGGCGGCTCAGCAGACGGAGGGCCGCCTCTGTGGCGCTTTGGATATCCCGATCGCACATCAACGCGCCGGATTCATCCACCGAAAGGCCGTTTTCCCGCATAACGGAGAGAAACGCATTGTAACGGGCACTGGTGACATAAGGGGAGAAGCGGCCCATCAGCATGGCGATTCGCTGATGTCCGGCAGAGATCAGATGGCTGACTACCTGACGCACACCGCCGGCTTCATCCGCCACGATGCAGGGCAGATCGAAGCCCGCCGCCCGGTTGTTTACCAGGACCACGGGGATGTTCTGCCGCTGAAATTCGGAAATCAGATCAGCCTGAGCGTTGCCTGCCAGGATGACACCCTCGATCTGCTTGCTCTGGGCCGTGCGGGTCCATTCCTCCGCTGTGGAGATCAGAAGCTGGTAGTTGGTGCCGTTGGCGCGGCGCATGACGCCCTCGCAAATGCTGGCGTAAAATTCATCCAGGATAGTCGCGCCCTCTTTACAGATCAGAAACGCGATCTTGTCGGTCTGCTGCCGGGCCATGGCCCGGGCAATGGCGCTGGGTTGGTAGTGCAGCGCCTCCGCCGCGGCGTAAACCCGGCGGCGGGTGGATTCCCGCACCCGGTCCGGCGTCGTAAAGGTCCGGGAGACCGTGGCGGTGGAGACGCCGGACAGGCGGGATACATCATAAATCGTTGGGGTATCCATAAAACCGGTTCTCCTTTCCAGTGTAAGAAAGCGCTTACATTCATGCACAATAAAAATAAAGCGTCAAGTGCCTTGATTTGTGAATATGATATCATGGCAAAATTTGGATTGCAATAGAAAATCGCCATTTTCTACAGATATCAAAAACAACGTCTTTCTGTATTGTGCAACATTTACAAATTCAGATATTTTTCTTTGCATGCAGCGCTCCTTGCGTCACCGGTTCTATTCGATAATTCACAAAGCCGCCTATGTAAGCGATTGCATTTTGTAAAAATGCAGCAGCCTCGCCCAGTAATCGCCCGCTTTCAAGAACCAATATAGCAGGCGGCCATGGATACCCCATGGCCGCCTGCCGCTGTCGATCTCTTCAGTTTTCCATGTGCCGGCCCAAAAAGGCAGCGACGGTCTGGGCCAGCTTGTACTCCGCGTCCCCGGCAGCAGCGGGGCTGTCGCTGATGAACAGCACCAGTCCCAGCAGATCTCCCTCCGAAAGGATCGGCGCGGCCACAATGGCCATCAGGCGGTCACTGCTGTCGGATACCGGGATCTGGGGCCCTTGACCGTCATATTGGTAGATGCGGCGGTTCTCCATAACCTGCTCCAGTTGGGCGGTAATGCCCTTGCCCAGCAGCTCCCGCTTGGCGCCGCCGGCCACGGCAATGACGCTGTCCCGGTCTGTCACGGCACAGATGGCCCCGGTGGAACGGCTCATAGTCTCGCAAAGCTGGGCCGCAAAATCATCCAACCCGCCCATGAGGGAATACTTTTTGAAGATGACCTCACCATCCCGGCTGGTATAGATCTCCAACGGATCGCCCTCGCGGATGCGCATAGTGCGGCGGATCTCCTTGGGAATGACCACCCGGCCCAGGTCATCGATGCGCCGCACGATTCCTGTTGCTTTCATATTTCAAATCTCCTTATCCTCGTGAAACTACGCTTAGTCTTTGGACTTTCTGGTAATTTATCCAAGAGGCACACTGGAAGATTTTTGATAAACTGTTTGTGGTATTCCTTCTTGTGTGGTCGCCCTTCGTTTTACACCTTGCAGTTGCCAGACCGCATTCCTACTATAACAGCGGGCGTTTTATTTTCCCTCATCGGCAGAAGGCCATCCCCAAAACGCGCCGTTGGCAAGACTCCACAGTTCACAAGCCGGATGCATACAGCAAGAAAACAAACCGCAGACCCGGTAAATACTGCCGGGTCTGCGGTTTGTCAGTGTTCAGATTTGCCGGTCTTGCTTTTCTCAAAACCGTTTTCAGCGCAGGACTTCCGCCTGCTCCACGCCATACCGCCGGAACAGTTCCAGCGCTTCCGGGCCAATTTGCTCACCGGACACCGCAATGGGGATCGCAGGCGGACACCCCACGGTAGGGGCGCCGCAGACCCGGCCCAGCGACCGTGCCGCCGGTACAGTCTCCCGTGGAGCAAACAGCGCCTCCCGCACGGAACATACCCGTTCTCCACGGGCCAGCGGCAGCGTCGGCTGCGGCGCATAAACGGCATCATTTGTTCCGAAAGCATGCAGAAGCCGTTCGATGTCCGCCGCACGATTCTCCGGCGTCAGCATCAGCACCAAAAAATCCAGATCGGCGTATTCACATTCCACGCCGTTCTCCCGCAAACGGTTCGCCAACTGCCCGCCGATCATCCCGGCTGGGGCCCTGACGGTCAGCCGCAGCGGGTCCGACGGTTCCACCTGCCAACCGGCAGCCGTCAGCGCCTTTCGCGCTTCCTCCAGACGCCCACACATCTCCCGCAGGCGATCCCGGTACCCATCCGCCAGATAGCGGTTGCATAGATCCAGCGACGCCAGCGTCAGGTAGGACGGACTGGTGGAGCCAAACATGGCCATCGCTGTTTTCGCACTCTCCCGGAGAGATGCCGGAGCCGCACGGCTGATGTGCAGGTACGCGCCGCCGGTCAGCACCGGCAGCGTCTTGTGTGCCGAATCGCAGCACAGGTCTGCGCCCAAATCCAGCGGGTGACAGGATGGTTCCAGAAACCGCAGATAGGCGCCGTGGGCGTTGTCCACCGCCAGCAGCGCACCATATTTCCGGCACACCTCTGCCAGAGCGGAAATGTCCGCTATGCCGCCCAGATAGTCCGGGCTGGTGAGATAGACCGCCGCTGGCGGTGCAGGCATCTCCGCCAGCGTCCGCTCCAATGTGTCCGGCGATACCGGGCAGCCACAGAGAGATGTGCTCCGCTCCGGCCACAGCCAGACGATCTCAAAATCCAGCAGGGCCGCCGCGTATACGAACGCCCGGTGTACATTCCGGGCAGCCACCACCGTCCGGGACCCATTTCCGCAGGTCAGCGCCAGATACAGCATCGCCCGGATGCACTGGCTGGCCCCCTCTGTGGAGTACACCGTCCGGCCAGAGCCGAACAGCTCCCCGGCATAGGACTCACTGCGCCGGATGATGCCCTCCGCTTCATACAGGCTGTCCGCGCCTTGGATCTCGGTGATGTCCAGTGTCTCACAGCCCAGAAAGGGCTTTCCCTTGTGGCCGGGCATGTGCGCCCGGATCATCCCGGAATCCGCGTACCGCCGGACAAAATCAGCAATGGGCGTTTCCATCAGCCGTTGGCCTTGGCAGAATCTTCCGCCACCTTCATCATGATGGCACATTCAATACGCTTGCGGAACAATTCGCAGCCTGCCTCGTAGACGCCGCGGATGGAACCCGTGGCGTGGAAGGCGTTGGCCGCGCAGCCGCCGGAGCAGTAGAATCTCGCCCAGCAGTCATTGCACTCTGGACGGGCATAGGCGTTGCAGGAGCGGAATTCTTCCCGCAGGGCCGTATTGGTCACGCCGTTCCAGATGTCGCCCAGCTTGTAGGCTTCCTCACCCACGAACTGATGGCAGGGATACAGGTCTCCCCAAGGGGTCACAGCCATATACTCCGTGCCGGAGCCGCAGCCGGAGATCCGCTTGTAAATGCAGGGGCCGCCCGTCAGATCCAGCATGTAGTGATAGAAGGTGATGGGCTTGCCTTCCTTTTCCCGACGCAGCATATCCTTGGCCAGCAGCTCGTACTGGTCCTTCACGATCTCCAGATCCTCCGCTGTCAGTGCGGCGGGGTCCTCCGGCGCGCACACCACCGGCTCCATGCGCAACTCTGTGAAGCCCAGATCCGCCATGTGGAACAGGTCCTTCGTAAAGTCCGGATTGGCATGGGTAAAGGTGCCGCGCATATAATAGTTCTTGTTGCCTCTGGCCTCTACCAGCTTCTGGAACTTAGGCACAATGCGCTCATAGCTGCCGTTGCCTGCATAGTCCACCCGCAGCCGGTCATGAATTTCCTTGCGGCCATCCAGCGACAGCACCACATTGCTCATTTCCCGGTTGGCGAAGTCGATCACGTCATCGTCGATGAGCATACCGTTTGTGGTCAGCGTAAAGCGGAAATTTTTGCCCCGCTCCTTTTCCACACTGCGGGCATACTCCACCAACTGCTTCACCACGTCCCAGTTCATCAGCGGCTCACCACCGAAGAAGTCCACCTCCAGATTGGTGCGGCTGCCGGAGTGATCCATCAGAAAGTCCAGAGCCTGCTTGCCAACCTCAAAGCTCATCAGCGCACGGTCTCCATGGTATTTTCCCTGGCTGGCGAAGCAGTAGGAGCAGTTCAGGTTGCAGGTGTGCGCCACATGCAGGCACAGCGCCTTCACCACATCGCCGGAACGCTCCTTGAACGTGCCGGCCATGTCCGCGAAGGTGTCGGGGGTATAGAGCTTCCCGGCCTGCTTCAGCGCCTCCACGTCATCAATGCAGTTCCGCAGATCCTGCTCCGTCACATCCTCGCGGGCGCCGTATTTTTCCATCATCGCCGTTACGATCTCATCCGCCGTGTGATCCGGGTAAAGCGCAATGATGTCATAGGCTACCTCATCCACTACATGAATGGCACCGGAGCAGGTGTCCAGCACGATGTTGTAGCCGTTCAGTTGATACTGATGTACCATTCTTCCGTTCTCCTCGTACAGAAAAAGTGCCGCCTGAACAGGCGGCAGCTTTTTGAAAATTGCGATTGATTACTTGTTGGTGTTCTCGCACTTCTGATTTGCCACGCCGCAGCTGGTCTTGCAGGCAGACTGGCAGGAAGTCTGGCACTCACCGCAGCCGCCGTTCTTGGCGCTGTCGCACAGGCTACGAGTCTCGAGAGTCTTGATTCTTTCCATAATATGTATCTCCGATCTGTTAAATTCTAATGGATTTCCCGGCGGACTACCCGCAGACAGTCACCTAAAAACCGGAAAAATTTTAGCATATCATCCGCATAAAGTCAAGATATTCCAGCAATTTGCCACGAATTTGCCACGATTTCAGCTGGGTCGAAGGTGCATACCTGCA
>SFGO01000014.1 GCA_004556545.1 Clostridiales bacterium | reverse complement strand
CATCCCGGTTCCGGTTGATCCTCCTTTCACCATTGAGCAGGGAGAACGTCTGACTGCCATTAAACAGGAACTGAATGACTATGGCAATACAACGATTAACCAGATTATCATGGGAATTCAGCCAATTGATGCTTTTGATGAAATGGTGGAATATTTTAAGGCCCATGGCGCTTTGGAGCTGGAAGAAATTTATAAGGAAGCTGAAGCGGCCTATCAGGCATCACTTGCAGAATAAAGACGTTTTTCTCCGGGCGGGGAGAAATCCCCGCCCTTTTCATTCTTAATAAGCCCGGAGGTTAAAATGAACGATTCCGCACTGTGGACGAATTCGATTGGTATGTTGTTTTGCCCCATTCCGGCAGGATGCTTCCAAATGGGGGAGGGTGCACTGGAACAAGATGAAAAGCCTGTTCATCTGGTCAGGTTCAGTCAACCTTTTTGGATGGAGCAAATGCCTGTAACGAATATACAATATGAGCAGTTCGATCCGAAACATCGCCAGCTTCGTGGGCAGGGTGGAACGACAAGTGCAGATCAGGATGCCTGTACCAACATCAGTTATACGGAGGCTCAGGCATTCGCTGAATGGCTAAGCCGGAAGGAACAAAAATATTATCGGTTGCCTACGGAAGCAGAATGGGAATATGCCTGCCGGGCCGGAACCCACACAGCCTTTTCATGCGGAGAAGAACTGGAGAACTTTCATTTTACACAAGAAGATTTTTTTCAAAAAGAAATGGTAAATATGAGAACTGGTCAGGGAAAACCGAATGCATGGGGTCTCTATGATATGCATGGCCTTGTGGAAGAATGGTGCCTTGACTGGTATGCTCCTTATCTTCCTGAAGAACAGGAGGATCCCTGCGGCCCTCAAGATGGGGCGTACCGTGTAACGCGCGGAGGAAGCGTTCATACACAAATGGAATATCTCCGCAGTGCAAATCGTATGGCTGCGTTGGAAGAAACACGCAATGAAATCACTGGGTTTAGACTGGTGTGCACGGAAGTACAACCGCATTTTGTTGGAATGCGCAAGCGGCTGCGCTATTGGCAAAAAGACGTTTCTCAGTCAGAACCGCAGTATCAAAAAAAAGAAGAGCCTATATTCTTAAAACCACTGATCTATGTACGCCCGCCACAAACGGATTCCGAAGGACCGTTTTATCCTCATAATCATGTGCCGTCTATTGCTTTGCTGAAAAACGGTGACTTATTTGCCACATGGTTTTCCGCCAAAAAGGAATGTGGACGCGAATTGACGGTATTGGCATCTCGTCTGCGTTATGGCCACGAACAATGGGATCCGGCAGATGAGTTTTATAAAATTGCAGATCGAAATATGAGCTCTACAGCCATTGTACAGCATCCTAATGGCAGATTGTATCATTTTAACGGCATTGCCATGAGCGGAACGGAATTTCATTTGGTAAGTATTTTCCGTTACAGTGAAGATAATGGCGTTACATGGAGCCGGGAACAATATCTGAATTCCGAATACTCCACGAACAAGCCAATTTGTGCTCCCGTCATTGATCTGGAGGGTCGAATTCTTGTGCCAGCGGATCAGTATGATATGGAGGCAATGCAGCAAGGAACGGTGCTTTTCCGCAGCAGCGCAACCCTTGATTGCTTTGAGCAGCAAACCTGCTATGGTAAAAATAGGGAAAATTTTTTGACGAGGCATGGAACCGCAGGATGGATTGCCGGCGTTCACGGCGCTGTGCTTCCCCTGAAAGACGGACGTTTGCTCGCCTTTGGACGTTCAGAAAGCCGCTGCGGTCGCCAGCTGATGGAAGGCAAAATGCCTATGAGCCTATCAGAGGACATGGGACGTTCCTGGAGCTATCGTCCTGCACCGTTCCCGCCTATTGGATATGCACAACGTTGCTGCTTGCTCCGTTTGTTCGAAGAAGCTATCGTTTTCTTTAGCTTTACAGACCCGCAATATGATCTGAAAAGCGGAAATATTCGAGGAATGGATTTAACTGACGCTCATGGGGAAATTTTACACGGCTATGGACTGTATGCTGCCGTCAGCTTTGATGAGGGGGCTACGTGGCCGGTTCAGCGCCTTATCACGACTGCAAAGCCGCCACAAGAATACGATCCCGGCGCTTCATGTCCGACTTTTGTTATGGATAAAACACACGCGCAACCCCAGGGCTATATGCAGGCAGTCCAAGCGCCGGATGGGATGATTCATTTGATTTCCAGTCGTCTGCATTACCGCTTTAACCTTCCATGGCTGATGTCTGGTCATTCGTTGGGACAGACAGAGTAAAAGCTACAAGATACAAAACTTTTCAAAATACTTAGAACAGGCCTTTCCAGAATAAACAAACGACATTCAAGGCGGAAGCAGTGCAGGCTGCAAGCCGCCTTGTTTTATATAAACCCTTCGCCGAAATACAAAAAAGCCGCCCACCTGAACGAATCTAAGCAAGCGACTTATGGCAGGGGCAGAAGGACTCGAACCCTCAACAAAGGTTTTGGAGACCCACGTGTTACCGTTACACCATGCCCCTCAGCACTTTTCCCATTATACACGCATTTTTCGGTTTGTCAACCAGATTTTTTACAAAAAGAGCCTACAATTTTTTACAAAAAGAGCCGAAGAAAGCATTTTTTGCTTCTTCGGCCTTCGGACGGAATCAAACGCCCGCCGCGTCTGCCTGCGTTTTTTCCGGGACGGGGTCTTCCAGCCCAAGCAGCGTGCTCAGCGTCAGGCATTCAAAACCCTTGTCCAGCAGGTTGGGGATCAGCTTGGTCAGGCAGCGCACATCTTTGGCATTGGCGTGGAAAAGAAGGATACTGCCGTTTTGGGTGTTTCGCAGGGCTTTTTTCGCATCGGTCGTGTCCACATCCCAGCGGACGGCATGCTGGTAGCCTGCTTTGTAGATGGATTCCACCACCCACATGTCGCTCTTTTTGCCTTTCTTGGAGGAAAGATTGCCGTAGGGCGGACGCATGAGCTGCATGGGGTAGTGATAGCCCAGCACCTTGTCCAGCTGCTCCTGCGTCCGGTTCAACGTGTTTTTGATCTTTTCCCGGTTCAGAGTGGGCAGGCTGGAGTGGGACCAGGTGTGATTGCCGATTTCGCAGCCCAGATCAAGGGCGCGCTGCCAGAGGTCCTGATCCTCGGATTTCAGGGCCTTTCCAACGACAAAGAACGTAACGGGAATGTTGTATTCTTCGCATAGATCCAGAATTTCGGACACGTGCTCCCGCTTGTAGCAGTCGTCCACGGAGAGGGCAATTTGCGGAACCTCCCGGCTGCCGTGGAAAACGGTGAAACCCTCGGGAACGGTTCCGGCGCTGCCGACAGCGGGGGAGAGAAGCATCATCAGAAGAAGCATGATCGAAAGGAAACGAAGAGAAAAGCTGCGCATGAGTGCCTCCTGCATCGGGAGCCAAGTCCCGGTTTTTTTGCTGTAGAGTTATGGGGGAATTCCGTCTTATTCAACGGAATTGCGCAGGGGAAACCTGCCATTTCCGGAATTTTTCATCGAAAATTCCGGAAAGCAATCATAGCATGGAACCATCGGAAAAACAAGGCTTTGCATATTTTTCTTTTCCCGCGCCACACTGCAGATAGGGGAGGAATGAAAATGATCGGTTTTTTGTTTGCGGTGATTGCCGGGGCGGCCATGAGCGTTCAGGGGGTTATGAATACCCGTTTGCAGGAAAATGTAGGGCTGTGGGAAGCGAACGCCTTTGTGCAGGGGACGGCCTTTGTGCTGTCGCTGATCGTTCTGTGGATCTTCGGAAAAGGAAGCCTTCGCAGCCTGACGGCAGCGCCGTGGTGGAATCTGCTGGGCGGCGCGCTGGGACTGGTCATTACCGTCACGGTGATGCTGGCCATCAAGGGCCTGAACCCGACCATCGCGATTTCCGCGATTCTGATCGCCCAGCTGCTGGTGGCCGCGGCGATCGACTATTTCGGCTGGATGGGGCAGGAAAAAATGAGTTTCGACTGGCGGCAGTGGGTCGGGGTTGGGCTGATGCTCACGGGTGTTTTATTTATGAAGTGGAAATGAACCATAACAAAAACTTTTCGATCCATTAGAATTCTTAATTGTCGAATATTTGACCAGAACTTGACAAAAAATTTGCATAAGGATAAGATGTTTCTACCAATGAAGGGTGCGATTCCCTGAACAACTGAAAGGTGGTTTCATTTTCATGAAGAAGTTCCTGGCTTGTATCCTGGCTGTCGCCATGCTCCTTGGCGTCACCTGCGCTTTTGCGGAAGAAACGCTGGTGATTTACAGCGCCCGTAACGAGCGCCTGAACAACATCGTCATTCCCGCCTTTGAGGCCAAGACCGGCATCAAGGTAGAAATGATCACCGGTTCCTCCGGCGAAGTGCTGCAGCGCGTGAAGAGCGAAGTGGAAACCGGCAACGTGACCGTGGATATCCACTGGGCCGCTGACGAAACCATGCTGTCCGCCAACCGCGACCTGTTCGAAGTGTACGTCTCCACCGAGAACGACGCCATGATGCCCCAGTTCCAGAACGACGGCACCAACTGCTTCAACAGCGCCTACGCCGAGCCCAACGTGATGATCGTGAACACCGACATGCTCAAGGAACTGGGCATCGAAGTGAACGGCTATGCCGATCTGATCCAGCCCGAGCTGAAGGGCAAGATCATTTCCGCTGACCCCGCCAACTCTTCCTCCGCTTTCCAGTGCCTGATCGGCATGCTGTACGGCATGGGCAACGGCGACCCCATGAGCGCCGAAGCGTGGGACTTCATCGATAAGTTCCTGGTCAATCTGGACGGCAAGATCGCGTCTTCTTCCTCTCAGGTGTACAACGGCGTGGCCAACGGCGAATATGCGGTGGGCCTGAGCTATGAAGACCCCTGCGTGGAGCTGCAGGCCAAGGGCGAGCAGCCCGTTAAGGTCGTGTACGCGGTGGAAGGCACCATCTTCCCCGGCCAGTCCGTGCAGATCATCAAGGGCGCTCCTCATATGGAGAATGCCAAGAAGTTCGTTGACTTCGTGCTGTCCGAAGAAAGCCAGACCGCCGTTGCCGCCGAGCTGAACCTGCGCCCCCTGCGCGCCGGTGTGCCCACCAACGCCAAGATGATCCCCAATGAGGAGATCAAGCTGTTCGATACCTATTCCATGAAGTATATCGCCGAGCACAAGACCGAGATCGTCAACACCTATCTGGAGCATGTGGAAATGACACTCGAGTAATTCGGACACAGAAACACGATTCTGCCGGGAAGCCGTGAGGCTTCCCGATTTTTGAAACGAGGGAGATACAAATGGGCGTCGCCATTCAAATTGACAATGTAACCAAAGCCTATGGCAAAAATATTGTGATTCAGGGCCTTTCGGCGGAGATCCAGCCGGGCGAGTTTTTTACCCTGCTGGGCCCCTCCGGCTGCGGCAAAACCACCCTTCTCAGGATGATTATCGGCTTTAACTCCATCGAGGGCGGCGAGATCCGCGTGGACGGCAAGGTCATCAACCAGATCCCCACCAATCGCCGCAACATGGGCATGGTGTTCCAGAACTACGCCGTATTTCCGCACATGAGCGTCCGGGATAATGTGGCCTACGGCCTCAAAACCCGCCACGTGCCGAAAGCCGAGCGCTACAAGCGGGCGGATGAAATTCTCAAGCTGGTGAAGATCGACGATTATGCCGACCGGATGCCTACGCAGCTTTCCGGCGGACAGCAGCAGCGCGTGGCGCTGGCCCGCGCTATCGTCATTCAGCCCGAGGTGCTGCTGATGGACGAACCCCTTTCCAATCTGGACGCTAAGCTGCGCGTGGAAATGCGCAACGTGATCAAGCGCATTCAGCGGCAGGTGGGCATTACGACCGTCTACGTCACCCACGATCAGGAAGAGGCGCTGGCCATTTCCGACCGAATCGCCGTCATGCACGGCGGCGTGATTCAGCAGATCGGCACGCCCAAGCATATTTACCAGCGCCCGGCCAACGAGTTTGTTTCCAGCTTCATCGGCCTGAGCAACTTCGTGGACGCGGAAAACCAAAACGGCACGCTGGATTTCGGCTGCGGCTATCGGGTGCAAATGTCCACCCTGCGGCCGGACGCGGGCCGGAAGGTCTGCGTGGCCGTCCGCCCAGAGGAATTCCTGATTCGTTCCGCCGAGGAGCCCGGCATTCCCGCCACGGTGCGCTCCAGCGTCTTTTTGGGCATGACCCAGCACTACTTCCTCACGTTGGGGGATGAAAAGGAAATCGAAGTGGTGGTTCCCAGCGACCGCAGCGACCTGATCCCCGACGGCGAAAAGGTGTCCCTGCAGATCGTCGCGGACAAGGTGAACGTCTTTGACGGCGAAAGCCGCGCTACCGTGATCCGCGAGGGAGTGTGAGCCCATGAACAAGCAGAAGCACTCGCCCATCTGGACGTTTCTGGCGCTGCTGGTGCTGGCGCTGTTCCTGATCTTCGTGGTGTATCCGCTGGTGCTGATCCTCTATAAGAGCGTAATCAACCCCAGCGACGGAAGCTTTACGCTGGAAAACTTCACCCGTTTCTTCACCCGCAAATACTACACCAATACGCTGATTAACTCCTTCAAAGTGACCATCGTGGCCACGCTCATCAGCGCCACGCTGGGCCTCCTGATGGCCTACATCACCCGGCAGTATCAGATCGCGGGCAGCAAGTGGCTGAACATCTGCATTGTGGTCAGCTACTTGTCTCCGCCCTTCATCGGCGCTTATGCGTGGATTCAGCTGCTGGGCCGCAACGGCGTGATTACCCGCTTTATCAACGGGCTGTTCGGCGTGACCTTCGAGGGAATCTACGGCTTTGCCGGTATCGTGCTGGTCTTCTCTTTGCAGTCCTTCCCGCTGGTGTACATGTACGTCTGCGGCGCATTGCAGAATTTGGACAACTCCCTGAACGAGGCGGCGGAAAGTCTGGGTGCCAGCAACTTCCAGCGGGTCACGGGCATCATTCTGCCGCTGGTACTGCCCACGGTGCTGGCTTCCTCCCTGCTGGTGTTCATGCGGGTGTTCGCCGATTTCGGTACGCCCATGCTCATCGGCGAGGGCTACCGCACCTATCCGGTGGTACTGTACAATCAGTTCATGGGTGAGGTCAGCAACGATAACTACTTTGCCGCTGCGCTGTGCGTCATCATCGTGGCTATTACCATGGTGTTTTTCTTCCTGCAGCGCTATATCGCCCGGAAGCATTCCTATTCCATGTCGGCGCTGAAGCCCATGCAGCCCCGCGCCCAGCGGCCGCTGCCCCGGTTCCTGTGCCATCTGTTTGTGTATCTGGTGGTGCTGGTGGCGCTGCTGCCCCAGCTGACGGTGATTGTGACCTCCTTCCTGAAGGAGTCCACGCCCGGCATTTTCACCAACGAATTTACGCTGGTGAATTACCAGACCATCTTTTCCAAGAATCCCCGGGTCATTCCGAACACCTACCTGTTCGGCCTGATCGCTATTGCGCTGGTAATCGTGTTCGGCGTGCTGATCGCCTATCTGGCGGTGCGCCGCCGCTCCATTATCACCTCCACGGTGGATACGCTGACCATGCTGCCCTACATCATTCCCGGCTCGGTGCTGGGTATCTGCCTGCTGTACGGCTTTGCCAAGCCGCCGCTGGCGCTGACGGGCACGGCGGCGATTATCATCATCGCCCTGACCATCCGCCGGATGCCCTACACCATTCGTTCCAGCACGGCCATCATCAGCCAGATCAGTCCCTCCATTGAGGAAGCGGCGGTCTCGCTGGGTGCGTCGGAGCTGCGTTCCTTCCGGGAAGTGACCCTGCCCATGATGATGCCCGGCGTGATTTCCGGCGCGATCATGAGCTGGGTAACGGTCATCAGCGAGCTGTCTTCCTCGATCATGCTGTACCGTGCTTCCACTCAAACCCTGACGGTGGCGGTGTACACCGAGGTCATCCGCGACTGCTTCGGCAACGCGGCGGCCTATTCCACCGTGCTGACAATCACCAGCGTATTGTCGCTGCTGCTATTCTTCAAGCTGACGGGACGGCGGGACATCAGCGTGTAAAAAACAATCAAAAGGCGGGCTGCCGGTTTTCCGGCAAGCCCGCTCTTTTCAGCTTTCACTGCCCAGAATGCCTACCATCTGATCGGTCAGCACGAAGGTTCCGTCCTGCCAGTCCAGCGTATTGAGAAAATAGCCCAGCGAATCGGCGTTGTATAGCCCGGCAATTCGCTGCCAGGCCAGCAGAGAGGACTGCCCGTCGCCGTTGAAATCGATGGGGTAAAGCCCGCTGAGCGGATTGACGAAGCCTTCCATGGGCTCCCGCAGGCTTCCGTCGGCGTTGTAGAGCTGGTTGAGGTAGGCGCTGCCCTTCCCGGTCAGGTCGATGAAATACTCCTGCCGGTTCTGCTGGCTGGCGGCCTTGACCGCATAGCCGTCCAAATACTGAATCTGATAGGTATAGGTAGCGTTATAATCGTCGCTGGCAAAGATCTGCCGGAAAACGCCGTCATCGTAAGTAAAAATGAAATAGTTGATGATGCCGCCGCTTCCCCCGGTGGGCAGGGACAGCAGAATGTCCCGTTTGTTCTTCCCGGTCAGGTTGACCAGCGAGAGGGACGGAGCGTAGGCCGCGTCCTCGGGCAGAGCGATGGCTGTGATCCGTCCGGTAGCGCCGTTCTGGATGACCAGACTCATCTGCTGCCATGCGTTGGAATCTCCAAACTGTACGCCGATGAGGGAAACCGTATCCGAAATGCCGTCATAGGTAACGTCTCCTTTGACGGAGGTGATGATGCTCGCCGCCATAGCAGGGCTCCTTTCCTGTTACTGCCGTCAGTCTATGCGATGCGGCAGGGGAAAATGCCCTGAGGATAAAGAAAAGAAAGGATGAAAAGGCCCGCGTGACATCCGTTCACACTGGCCTTTTTACATAATAATAGGAAGCAAAAGAGCGCGTTACCCCTGCCGGAGCCGCCTGCGGTAGGCGGTGGGCGTTTCACCGTAATGCTGCTTGAAGAAGCGGCTGAAGTAGAACTGGTCGCAGAATTCCAGTTCTTCCGCGATCTTGCCGATGGGCAGATCGGTGGAAAGCAGCAGGTGCATGCACTTGCGGAAAAGCATGGTGTCGATATAGGTGCCCAGCGGCGTGCCGACTTCAGCTCGGAATTTTTTGGTCAGAGTGCTGGGGGAAATGCTCATCTCCTCTGCCAGCTGATTCACCGTCAGACGGGCGGAAAGCCGTTCCTGAATCAGGCGCACGACCCGCTCCATCGTTTCGCTGTAGGCGTAGGTCATGGCTCCGGTGGAAACGCCCAGCGAGATAAAGGTATTGATGTCCCGCAGCAAAAAGCTGGTCAGCAAAAGGGCGTCCGCCGGGTTCTGACTGTTGTAAAGCTGGATCATGTGGGCGATCGTCTGCCGGTCCATCGGCAGAATGAGGATCTGCTTGAGCGAGCTGAAAAGATCCGGCCCGCCGGATTTGGACAGATTGAAATGAAAATAAAGATGACTGAAAGACTCCACACAGCCGTGGGGATAGGGATGCCACAGGGGGATCAGGGCCATATGCCCCTCGGTAAATTCCAGCGTATCGTCGCCGTTCTGGGCCCAGGCGCTGCCGCCGCTGATATAATACAGGCGGCTGAAGGGAGAACACTCGCGGGTTCCGTACCATTCCGGGCCAACTTCATCGTAGCCGCCGTCGGAGATCTGAATCTCCAGTTCGTCAATAAAGGTAATCCGTTTGGTTTCTTCCTGATGAATCCACATGCCGATTTCTCCATATTAAATGTCGAAAACTGACTGTATTTTTCCTCCGGGGCCATTATACTATAAATTAGCAAACAGGGCAACGAAACTTAAACGTTTGCGAAAGAATCTTTTTCGAAAGCGAAAAAGATTCGCCCGGAAACATGAAAAAACGGCGCCTGACCTTCGAAAAGAACGAAAGGCTCCCATTCCATGGATTTTATGCGATGACAAGCGGGGGAGGAACGACGGATGACGTTTTTGAAAAATGCAAAGGGTGAGCCCGTACTGCTGCTGGGCACCCAGACCCACAATTCCTCTGTGGGCGATCCGGAGATGATGGCGCGGGAACTGGCTGCGGTCAAGGCCTACGGCGGCAACCTGCTGGAAGCGCCCATTTACTGGTATCGGCTGGAACCGGAACCCGGTCAATATGACTTTTCCGACGCAGACGAACTGCTGAAGCTTTGCCGGGAAAACGGCCTGTATTTGATTCTTCTGTGGTTCGGCACCAGCAAAAACGGTCATCCCAATTATGTGCCCGAGTGGGTGAAGCTGCACCCCGAAACCTACCGGCTGGCGCAGGGGCCGGACGGCGGACACGTGGCGTCCCTGAGCCCGCTCTGCCCGGCTACGCTGGCGGCGGACAGCCGCGCCTTTGCCGCGCTGATGGCTCATTTGAAGGCTGCGGACGAACAGCAGCGCACCGTATTGGCCGTGCAGGTGGAAAACGAAATGGGACTGGCCAATACCGATATGGATTACAGCTCCGAAGCCCGCGCTGTCTATGAAAAAGGCGTGCCCGCCAGCCTGCATGATATTGTGCTGGAGGATATGGGCGTGGAGCCTTCCGGCAGCAGTTGGCGGGAGCGGTTTGGCCGCCATGCCCACGAGGCCTTTATGGCATGGGCACATGCCGAATTTATGAATCAGGTTGCCAAATCGGGCAAAGAACAGTATAATCTACCTATCTACACGAACGTGATGTTGGGCGAAAACGGCTTCGAGGAGCCGGGAGCCTGCTACAACAGCGGCGCGGCTGTGGGCCGTGTGCTGGATATATACAAAAAAATCGCGACTTCGATCGATCTGCTTTGTCCGGATATGTATGTGGAGGAACGGGAGAAGTACCGCCGGGTGCTGGCCCGCTACGCCCGCCCGGATAACCCCCTGATGATTCCCGAAACCTGCACCGGCGGCGACGCGACCGCCATGAATATGATGGAAGCCTTTGCAGATTTTGGCTGCATCGGTTTTACATGCTTCGGCGGCTCCTCCGCGTTGAATGAAGAAGGCGAGCTCATGCCCGCCGCCCGGGAGGTGGCGCTGAGCATGAAGGCCGTCCGGGGCGTTGCGCCGCTGCTGATCCGGTATCGGGGTACGGGCCGGGTTCATGCGCTGGTGCAGCAGGAGTTCATGCAGAAGCAGTATCTCCGGCTGGAGCACTGGCATATCGAAGCCAAATTCATCAACGCCAACCCCGTGGGCTACCGGCTGGGCAGCCGCATCAACACCCATTGCCTGGAAAACGCGGATGTTCTGCATACCCGGGGCCGGGCGCTGCTGATCCAGACCGATGAAAACGAGTTTTTCCTTTCCGGCTGCGGCGTGATGGTGGATTTCCGCCGCCGTCCCGAGCCGACGGAGGAGAATCCCTATCCGCTGCTTCAGTCCCGCCAGAGCGGCACGCTGAACTTCCTTTCGGTGGAAGAAGGCCACTTCGAGGGCGAACGCTGGGTCTGCGACCGTTACCGCAACGGCGACGAAAGCAACTTTGAACTGTTTGTTCACCGGGGCCAGACGGTGCGTATCCGTCTGAATCCCAAGCAATAAACAAGCAATAAAACGGAAGAAAGAAGGGGTCGGAATTGAAGAAGCGCTGGGCCGGTATCATCGTCCTTGCCGTCGTTCTTGCCACGCTGTTCCTTCCTGCGGCCAAGGTGTATGTCCACAGCCAGCTGGGAGAGGAAACGGCGGCGCTGTTTCCCAAAACGGTCTCCGTTGGAGACGTTATGCTCAAAGGGGCAGACTGCCTGCCCACGGCAGAGGTTCCGCAGCTTGGGCTGATCGCCTTTGACGGCTGGATGCTGATCGCCGGACTGGTGCTGCTGGCGCTGGCAGCTGTCGCGCTTGCGATGGGGGAACAATGGATTCATGCGTCCATTGTGCTTTCCTTCCTGTCCATCGGGCTGACCTTTACCTTCTCTCTGCAGGTGAACAACCTCTGCGGTTCGCTTCTGTTTACGCTGCTGCTGGAAACGCAGGCCTGGATCTATGCTCCGGCCATCGGCGGCCTGGTCATGGCGGTGCTGGGCTTCGCCAGCCTGAAGGAAGCCCCGGCCATGAACATTTCCGACCGGACGTTCCGGCTGCTCAGCGGCGTGCTGGCGATTCTGGCCGTCCTGTGCCTGCTGCTGCCCTCTCATGTGGTGTCCGTGCCGGAAACGATTACGGCTGACCCGGCGGATGCGGCGGCCATGAACCGTTCCACCCCTCTCTGGAAGGAAATGCTGGGCAGCGAGTCCAACCTTCGGGCCGAGGCGGCTGAAAAGGGCGTTTACGGCAGCGTGCTGACCGGCGATATCGAAGTGCTGGTGCCTTATTCCAACGACGCCAACAATATTCAGGGTATTTTCACCATCGGTTCTTCTACCGCCGCGCCGAATGCGTATCTGATCGCGGCGGTGATCCTGCTGGCCCTGACCGCGCTGCTGGCGTTCCTGCCCAGGGCGGACCGCTGGTTCCCCCTGAGCCTGAGCGTGCTGGCGCTGATCTGCATCGGCGCGACCGTGATGAGCATTATGAACCTGGGCAGCGGCGACATGTATGCTACCGCTACCCGTCAGCTGTGCCATCTGGGTCTGGGAAGCCTGACGGTCACGCCCATGCTGATGACTCTGCTGACGCTGGCCAGCGCCGGATGCGGCGTGCTGGGCGTGCGTTATGCCAACGAGCCTTATTTCATCAACCCGATTCCCAAGAAGAGCCGCCTGAAGGTGATCGCGCTGGCGCTGGCGCTGGTTTCGCTGGCCTTTGTGCTGCTGCCCAGTACGACGGTTTCCTTCACCAAGCCTGGCAAGAATAAGGTGCTGGCCACGGTGGATGTGTCCGGTCTGGAAAGCCTGACCTTCCATGCGCCGGAGGAGCTGCTCCATCCTACCGATTCTAAGGGCAAGGCCATTTATCAGGAGGAAGCCAAGGAAGACGAGCTGAACGCTTCGGCGGTGGAAGCCCTGATGCAGAAGCTGTTTACGTCCTTCAGCATTTCCACCTGGATTACGCTGGTGCTGATTGCGGCGGGCATTGCCGCCGTGCTGGCTCATAAGGATAAAAAGCTGCCCATTCTGCTGTTCCTGCTGGCTTTCGTGGCCCGGTTGGTGACGTGGCTTCTGGCGGCGCTGTCCATGCCGCGGTCGATCGGTTCTTCCGGGGCGACGGCGTTCCTGTACATTTCCCTGCCGCTGCTTTTGTTCGCCGCGTTCTTCTCCAACTTCGTCAACGAGGAAGAACTGCCCAAGAAATATAAGCTCTTCCTGATGATGCTGCCGTTCCTCGTAGCGGTGTTCCTGTTCAGCTACCTGCCCCTGTACGGCTGGAGCTACGCCTTCTATAACTACAAGTTCGGCATCCCCATGGATCAGCAGGAGTTTGTGGGCTTCAAGTGGTTCGCGGAGATGTTCACCAATCAGGGCCACCGGGACAATATCGTCCGGGTGCTGAAGAATACCTTCGGCATGAGCGGCCTGAATCTGGCCACCAGCTTCCTGCCCATGGTCTTCGCCATCTTCCTGAACGAAGTCAACAACATGCGCTTCAAGAAGGCCGTGCAGATCTTCACCACCCTGCCCAACTTCATTTCCTGGGCACTGGTATTCTCCTTTGCCATGGCCATGTTCGCCATGGATACGGGTATCTTCTCCAAGTTCATGCTGAGCATCGGGGCCATTCAGGAACCGGTGGCGTGGCTGAATTCCTCCGAGCATATCTGGCTGAAAATGTGGGGCTGGAGTACCTGGAAGGGTCTCGGCTGGGGCGCGATCATGTATCTGGCCGCCATTGCGGGCATCGATCAGGAGCTGTACGAGGCGGCTAAAGTGGACGGTGCCAACCGCTGGAAGCAGATGCGCTACATTACGCTGCCCGGTCTGCTGCCCACCTTCATCGTGCTGTTCATGCTGTCCGTCTCCAACATTCTGAATAACGGAATGGATCAGTACATGGTGTTCCAGAACAGCATGAACAAGAATACCATCGAAGTGCTGGATCTGTACGTGTACAACATCACGATCGCCTCCAAGGGCACGGCGCTGTATTCCTTTGCCACGGCTATCGGCATTCTGAAAACACTGGTCAGCGTCACCCTGCTGTTCAGCGCCAACTTCCTTTCTAAGAAGCTGCGCGGCGAATCCATTGTGTAAGGAGGGACGGAGAGATGATCAAGAAGCAGCCTGCCCCGGAGATGAAAAAACACCGCAAGGTTTACTCCAAAGGCGATATTGCGTTCAATATTGTCAACTACACCGTATTTTTCCTTATTACGCTGGCCTGCGTGTTCCCGTTCTACTATCTGTTCATCAACACCATTTCCTCCAACGAGCTGGTGCGGCTGGGCAAGATCCAGCTTTATCCCCGGGAGATCCAGTTTGAGAACTATGTGCAGGTCATGAAGATCGAGGGCATTGCGGACGCGCTGCTGGTGTCCGTGGCCCGTACCGTGCTGGGCACCCTGTGGACGGTTGCCGGATGCGCTTTCCTGGGCTATCTGGTAACAAAGCAGGAAATGTGGCTGCGCAAGGTCTGGTATCGGATGATCGTCATCACCATGTACTTTAGCGCCGGTCTGATCCCCTGGTACATGAACCTGCGCATGCTGGGCTTTCTGGACAACTTCTGGGTGTACGTCATTCCCGGACTGGTATCGCCCTACAACGTCATTCTGGTCAAGACCTTTATCGAGGGCATGCCGCCCGCGCTGGAGGAGAGCGCCACGCTGGACGGCGCGGGCTACATCCGCTGTTTTGTCTCCGTGGTGATGCCGCTGATTACGCCCATTCTGGCGACGCTGTGCATCTTCTCCGCCGTGGGCCAGTGGAACAGCTTCACCGATACGATGATGCTCATGCCCTCCGGCAAGTACTACACCCTGCAGTTCCTGCTGTATAAATACCAGCACGAGGCCCAATCGCTGGCTGCGCTGGTGCGCACTACGCAGGACAGCGGCTCGATGGCCAACCTGTCCATCAAGCAGACCGCCCTGTCCGTGCAGATGACCGTAGCCATGGTGGTCACTCTGCCCATCCTGCTGGTCTATCCCTATTTCCAGCGGTATTTCGTCAAGGGCATTATGATCGGCGCCGTCAAGGGCTGATCGGTTTGGAGCGAGCTATTCCCGCATAGCGGGTATAGATAAAAAATGAAGGAGGTTCTCGAAACATGAAGAAAATCCTGTCTCTGGTTCTGTGTCTGTGCATGCTGCTGACGGCGCTGCCGCTGGCCGCGATGGCGGAAGACTACAAGGAGCCCATCACGCTGAACGTGTTCTCCGAAGTGGCGAACTTCGGCGGCGAGCAGAAGGGCTGGTTTGCCAAGGAAGTGAAGGATCGATTCAACATCACCTTGAATTTCATCAGCTCCAACGTGGACGCCAACGCCTACTCTGCCGGCGTGGCCGCCGGTTCTCTGGGCGATATCATCTGCCTGGGCGATACGGGCGAGCATTTCACCACCGCGCTGAAGGCTGACCTGCTGATGGATCTGAGCGACATCGACATGACTCAGTATCCCACCCTGAACACCTACTTCACCAAGGCCTTTGACAAGGTTTCTGCCTTTGCCGCCGAGCAGGGCGTGGAAGGCAAGTACGGCTTTGCTTTCTCCGTGGCCATGGAAGACAACGCCTGGGCCGAGATCACCGACCCCACCTACGGCCTGCAGGTTCGTTTCGACACTTGGGAAAAGGCCGGCAAGCCCGCGCTGACCAGCCTGGAAGACCTGCCTGCCTTCCTGAAGGCGCTGCAGGATGCGGTTCCCGAAACGGCTGACGGCGAAAAAGTGTACGCTTACGGCGGCTTCAGCGATTGGGAAGACTGCGTCATGAAGTTCACCTGGGACCTGATGACCCTGTATGGCTACAAGGAGCAGGATTTCCTGGGCGTGAACTACGCCACCGGCGATGTGGTCAATCCTCTGGACGAAGGCAGCCTGTACTATCGCGCGCTGAAGGTGAACAACCAGCTGTACCGCGAAGGTCTGTTCGATCCGGAATCCGTTTCCCAGAACTTTGACACCTACAGCCAGAAGCTGACCAACGGCCGTTACCTGATGGCTCTGTGGGGCTGGATCATCGGCAACTTCAACAGCGCTGAAAAGGCCGCTCAGAAGATCGGCTTCACCACCTTCAAGTTCGAGGACGGCGCTCCCCAGCAGCTGACCATTACCACCGAGGGCGGCAACCGCCTGTGGGCTATCGGCGCGGACTGCGAATATCCCGAGCGCGTGCTGGAGCTGATCGAGTGGCTGTCTACCGAAGAAGGCGCTATTATCTCCAACTACGGCCCCAAGGGTCTGTGCTGGGACTACAACGCCGACGGCATCCCCGAGATGACCGAGTTCGGCTGGGCCTGCCAGGAAGCCAAGAAGGAAACCGAAATGCCTGCTGAATACGGCGGCGGTACCTTCGAAGACGGCGAGAACAAGTTCAACCACGAGACCATCAAGCTGGAGCAGATGGTGCCCGGCAAGACCTATTCCTACTCCTACAAGGGCTGGCCCTGCTATGCGGAGCGCTATGCCACCGAACTGAGCAAGGCCTGGAGCGAAGAATACGCCAACGGCGCGGCCAACGGCATCGAGTTCTACCGCAGCCTGTATGAGAAGGATCCCACCAGCATTTCCGTGGTGCCCACCTTCTCCTACACCTTCCCGGATATGAGCGACTCCGCCAAGGAAAAGCGCGCTCTGTTCGCTCCTGTGATGAAGCAGGGCAGCTGGCAGTGCGTGTACGCCGAGAGCGACGAGCAGTTTGAGCAGCTGTGGAACGATATGGTTTCCACCTGCAAGAGCTACGGCTACGACGATTATGTTGAGGAAAAGATGGTTTCCATTCAGGAAGCCCTCGCGCTGGCGCTGAACCAGTAATTTCCCGTTTCGATTCGGGGGGCGGCTTGCGCCGTCCCCCCGATGTTTGTTCCGGCCGGTTCGGAAGCGGCGGCGCGTCTTTTTCGCCTCCGCAGCCGTTTCCGAGCCTGCGGTGATTTTTGGAAGTCGGCAGGACTTTGGACTTTCAGCGTCAAAATCTGGCAGCATGACACCCTTTTTGAAAAAGGATGGAGGTTTGAATTTATGAACCGTGAACGTTATCTTCATCAGATCGATCAGGCCATCGAGCAGGGGCCCTATCAGGCTCAATGGGAATCCATCGCCGCCTGCCCCCTGCCATCGTGGTATCAGGAGAAACGGCTGGGCATTTTTCTGCACTGGGGCCCTTTTTCCGTTCCGGCCTATCACGACTGGTATGCCCGGAACATGTACATTCAGGGCAGCCCGGAGTATGAGTATCATCTGGGACACTACGGCGATCATCGGGAACACGGCTACAAGAGCTTTATCCCGCAGCTGACCATGGAGAAGTTCGACCCGGCGGAATGGGTGGATCTGTTCCGGCAGGCCGGGGCGGAGTATATCGTTCCTGTAGCCGAGCATCACGACGGCTTCCAGATGTACCGTTCGGAGCTGTCCCGCTGGAACGCAGTGGAAATGGGCCCCCATCGGGACGTATTGGGCGATCTGCTGGAGGAAGCCGAAAAGGCGGGGATGACCATCGGCGCGTCCAGCCACCGCATTGAGCACTGGTGGTTCATGAGTCATGGCCGGACCTTTGACAGCGACGTGCAGGATCCCGCGCCCGGCGACCTGTACTGGCCGGCCCGGCCGGAACCGGCGGTGCATTTCAATCCGGATGCGGAATGCCCGCCGGATGACGAATTCCTGACGGACTGGCTGCTGCGCTGCTGTGAGATCGTAGATCGGTATCACCCCCGCATCGTGTATTTCGACTGGTGGATCATTCAGAAAGTCGCCAAGCCCTATATGCTGCGCTTTTTGGCCTACTATCATAATCGCGCTCAGGCGTGGGGCGGCGGCGTGGTCAACTACAAGGTGGATGCGTTCCCCTTCGGCTGCGGCGTGCCTGATATTGAGCGGGGACAGTTTGCCGAGGCCAAGCCCTTCCTGTGGCAGTCCGATACTTCGGTGATGCGGAACAGCTGGTGCTACTCCAAACGGGCTGAATACAAGGAAACCCGGGAAATTCTCTGGGATCTGATCGATGTGGTCAGCAAGAACGGGCGGCTTCTGCTGAATTTCGGCCCGAAGCCGGACGGCACGCTGACTGAAAAGGACGTGGAGATCCTGAAAACCATGGGCCGCTGGATGAAGGTCAACGACGAGGCCATTCACGGAACCGGCCTGTGGCTGCTGGCGCAGGAGGGCCCCACGGCTGTTGAAGAGGGAGGCTTCTCCGACGGCAAGCCGCGGGCCTTTACCAGCGAGGATTTCCGCTTCACCTGCCGGGGCGATCAGGTGTACTGCATCGCCATGGTCTGCCCGGAAAACGGCCTTTTGAAGATTCGCAGCCTGCGGGCGGACGGCGAGGAGCATAAGGCTCCCTGCCATTCGCTGATCAGCCGGGTGGAAGTGCTGGGGCTGGAACGGCCCGTGGAATGGAATCGGGATGCAGAAGCCCTGACCGTGAATTTGGGCGATTACCGTACCGATCTTCCCCTGACCGTGCGGGTCACGGTTCTGTAATACTGAAAAATCGTAAGAAAGAAGGAGTGGAAGAACCATGAAATTTACCAATGGCTATTGGCTGATTCGCCCCAATTTTCAGATGCAGTACGCCACACAGGCGGTTCGCGTGGAAAAGCGTCCGGATGTGCTGCATGTGCTGTCCGCCTGCCGTCCCATTCACCATAGGGGGGATACGCTGGACGGCGGCACGCTGGACGTGACCTTCACCGCACCCCGGGAGAACATCATCCGCGTGACCGTGACCCACTTTGCGGGCAAGCGGGACAACGCGCCCCATTTTGAGACCTACGAAGAGCCGGTGAATGCCGTCATCGAGGAAAACGACGAGATGGTTTCCTTCACCAGCGGCAAGCTGACGGCCCGGGTACAGAATGGCGAAAACTGGCGGGTGGATTATCTGGCGGATGGCAAGGTGCTGACCAGCAGCGCCTTCCGGGGCATGGGCCGGGCGCTGGATAAGGACACCGGCAAGACCTACATGAGCGATTCCCTGATGCTGGACGTGGGCGAGTGCGTTTATGGATTGGGCGAACGCTTTGCCGCCTATGTGAAAAACGGCCAGTCCATCGACATGTGGAACGCCGACGGCGGCACCGCCAGCGAGCAGACCTACAAGAATATCCCCTTCTATATGACCAACCGGGGGTATGGCGTTTTCGTGGAGGATACCTCCGACGTGAGCTTTGAGGTGGCCAGCGAAAAGGTGGAGCGGGTGCAGTTTTCCGCCGAAGGGGAAACCATCGTTTACGATGTGATCTACGGCGGCACGCCCAAGGCGGTGCTGGACGGCTACACCGCCCTGACCGGACGGCCTGCCCTGCTGCCAGCGTGGAGCTTCGGCCTGTGGCTGTCCACGTCCTTCACCACCAACTATGACGAAAAGACCGCTACTTCCTTTATTCAGGGCATGGCGGACCGGGACATTCCGCTGAGCGTGTTCCACTTTGACTGCTTCTGGATGAAAGGCTTCAACTGGTGCGATTTTACCTGGGACGAGGAGACCTTCCCCGATCCCGAGGGAATGCTGAAGCGCTATCATGACCGGGGACTCCATCTCTGCTGCTGGATCAATCCCTATATCGCGCAGGCCAGCCCCCTGTTCCGGGAGGGCATGGAGCACGGCTACCTGCTGAAAAAGACCAACGGCGATGTGTGGCAGACCGACCTGTGGCAGGCGGGCATGGGCATTCTGGATGTGACCAATCCCGACGCGCGGGTATGGTACTGCGGCTATCTGCGGAAGATTCTGCGCATGGGCGTGGACTGCCTGAAGACCGACTTCGGCGAGCGCATCCCCGTGAAGGACATTGCCTACTTCGACGGCAAGGATCCGCTGCATATGCACAATTACTACACTTTCCTGTACAACAAGATGGTGTTTGACCTGCTGAAGGAAGAGCGGGGAGAGGGCGAGGCCATCCTGTTCGCCCGCAGTGCGACCGCCGGAAGCCAGCAGTTCCCCGTCCATTGGGGCGGCGATAACAGCGCCAGCTATGTTTCCATGGCCGAGACCCTGCGCGCCGGTCTGAGCATGAGCCACAGCGGCTTCGGCTTCTGGAGCCACGATATTTCCGGCTTTGAGCAGACCGCGCCCGCTGATGTGTACAAGCGCTGGGCGGCATTCGGCCTTCTGTCCAGCCATAGCCGCCTGCATGGCTCCAGCAGCTATCGGGTGCCGTGGCTCTTTGACGAGGAAAGCTGCGACGTGGTGCGGAAGTTCACCCGCCTCAAGTGCCGCCTGATGCCTTATCTGTACGGCGCTGCGGTGGAGGCTCACGAACACGGCACGCCCATGATGCGCCCCATGATGCTGGAATTCCCGGACGATCCCGCCTGCGATACGCTGGACCGGCAGTACATGATGGGCGAAAGCCTGCTGGTGGCGCCCGTGTTCCATGCGGACAGCCATGTGGATTACTACCTGCCCGACGGCCTGTGGACCAGCCTGCTGGACGGCCGCAAGGTGCAGGGAGGACGCTGGCAGAAGGAGACCCACGATTTCCTGTCCCTGCCGCTGATGGTGCGGCCCGGCACGGTGCTGCCCATGGGTCAGTGCGACGACCGCCCGGATTACGATTATACCGACGGACTGGAGCTGCACGTCTATCAGCTGGCGGAGGGACAGACCGTCGTGTTGAAGATCCCTGATCTGAAGGGTCAGATCGCCGCCACCTACACCGTCACCATGAAAAACGGCCAGGCGGAAGTCGTGACCGATTCCGAAAAGCCCTATACGGTGATCGTCCACGAATAAGTTCGGCTGAGATTAGGGCCGGGGCGCTGCCTCGGCCCCGGCAGGCGTTTGTCTATTGAAATGCAAATGCGGGTTCAGGGCGAAGCCTATCATAAACACGCGCCGCCCGTAAAGGAAAACCGGCCAACTGAAACGCGAACGTGGGTCCAGGGCGAAGCCCTGGGGGAGGAGAATATGCAGGTAAGTAATGAAGGGAAAAGACTGATTCTTCGTGAAGGAAACAGCCAGCTCTGGATCGAACCGTGGGGCGAGAACTCTCTGCGGGTGCGGATGACCGCCTTTCCGCAGATGGATGCAAACGACTGGGCGCTGAGCGAGCCCGTGAAGGAAACCGATGCGGAGATCACCTATGAAACGGTGGATACCACCGACCCGTGGTATCGCGGAGAAGAATATGCCAAGTATCACCAGCAGGGCACCTATGCCCGGCTGCGCAACGGAAAAATCACTGCGGAACTGAACCCGGAGGGCTGGCTTCGCTTCCTGAACCAGAAGGGAGAAGAACTGACCGCCGAGTTCTGGCGGAATCGGGACCGCCTGAACCGCTACGCGCTTCCGCTGAGAGTGCAGGGCAGAGAGCTGAAGCCCATCATGAGCACGAACGAGGTGGAGTTGACCGCCCGCTTCGAAGCCTATGACGATGAAAAAATTTTCGGCATGGGCCAGTATCAGCACCGCCAGCTGAATAAAAAGGGCGCGACGCTGGAACTGGCTCACCGCAATAGTCAGGCCAGCGTGCCGTTCTTCGTGTCCAGCCGGGGATACGGTTTTTTGTGGAATAATCCGGCCATCGGCTCCGTGAACTTTGCCACCAACGTGACGGAATGGCATGCCAAGCGCACCGTCAAAATGGATTACTTCATCACCGCCGGGGACAGCCCCGCCGAGATCGAGGCCCAGTATTCGCTGGCCACCGGCCGCACGCCCATGATGCCGGAATACGGCCTTGGCTACTGGCAGTGCAAGCTCCGCTACCGCACGCAGGAAGAACTGCTGAACGTGGCCCGGGAGCATAAGCGCCGGGGGCTTCCGCTGGACGTGATCGTGATCGACTTCTTCCATTGGACGCTGCAGGGCGATTTCCGCTTCGAGCCCAGAGATTGGCCCGACCCGGAGGCCATGGTGAAGGAACTGCACGACATGGGCGTGGAAACGGCGGTGTCCGTGTGGCCGACGGTGGATGAGCGCAGCCGCAATTATCCGCTGATGGCCGATCGGGGCTATCTGGTCGCTTCCGATCATGGGTGCAGCCTGAACAGCACCTGGATGGGCAATACCACCTATTTCGACGCGACCCATCCCGGCGCGCAGAAGTTCGTTTGGGAGCAGTGCAGGCAGAATTATTATCAGAAGGGCATCCGCTGCTTCTGGCTGGATGAAGCGGAGCCGGAGTACGGAAACTACGATTTTGACAATTACCGCTATTACGCAGGCCCGGCTTTGCAATGCTCCAACGTGTATCCCGTGGGCTATGCCAAGGGGTTCTATGAGGGGCTGAAGGAAGCGGGCGAACAGAACGTGATGAGCCTGATCCGCTGCGCGTGGGCGGGTAGCCAGAAATACGCTGTGCTGACCTGGTCGGGGGATGTGTATTCCTCGTTCCGCTCCATGAGGGAGCAGCTTCAGGCGGGTCTGAGCATGGGCATGGCGGGTATTCCGTGGTGGACCAGCGATATCGGCGGCTTTATCGGCGGTCAGCCGGACGACCCGGGCTTCCGGGAATTGCTGATGCGGTGGTTTGCGTGGGGCTGCTTCTGCCCGGTCTTCCGGATGCACGGCGAGCGTTCGCCGTGGTACGAGCGGGATGTGGAGTACATCGACAATGTGCGCCAGCTCACCAGCGGCCAGCCGAACGAGGTGTGGAGCTTCGGCGAGCAGGCATATGAAGTAATGAAGAAGTTCCTTTTCCTGCGGGAACGCCTGCGCCCCTATGTGCGCGGCCTGATGAAGGACGCCAGCGAGACGGGAGCGCCGGTGATGCGGCCCCTGTTCTTTGACTTCCCGTCGGATCCGGCCTGCTGGGACGTGGAGGACTCCTATATGTTCGGCCCCGACCTGCTGGTTTCGCCCGTGATGGAAGCCGGAGCGCAGCAGCGCAGCGTTTACCTGCCCGCAGGCTGCCGCTGGACGGACGCCTATACCCATCAGACCTACGAAGGCGGTCAGACCGTGACCGTTCCCGCGCCTATCGACGTGATTCCCGTCATGGTTCGGGAAGGGCGGGAGTATCCGATCTACGAGGAACAGAGCAACGGCTGAAATCGATAAACAATCGGAAAAAGCACAAAACGAACCGGGCACGGAAATACTCCGTGCCCGGTTCGTTTTTGGATTTTGGGCGGGCCGCGTTATGCTTCCCCGTTGGCGATGCGCGCGTACAGTTCCTCCGGGATCATGGGGGACTGAACCTGACTGAGCAGCTCCGGGGCGATTGCGCCGGTTCGGGCACACTGTTCTCCGGCCTGCCGGAGCAGCGCCAGACGGGGCGCTGTTACGGAGTCTGCTTCCGGCACGTTGAACAGGGGACTTTCCGGCAAGGTCAGCACGGCGCTGCCGTGGGGGAACATCAGCCGAAACTGTTCCGCAACGGGTTCGAAAGTGTGCCTGCTGTTGGGAAAACCACAGCCGCAGATCATCAGATAGCGTAGATGGGAAAAATCCGCCTGTGCCACATGCTCGTAGCGCTCGCCGCTTTTTCGCATGGTCATGGAGGAAAGCGGCATGGTTCGATCCAGCAGCGCCTTCAGCGGCGCCGGAAATCCATAGCAGTACAGGGGAAAGCTGAACAGCAGCAGGTCGCTTTCCAGCATTTCAGCAAGAAGGGCGCTCATATCGTCGCTGTGACGGCAGGTTCCGCCGTTGCGCTTGCAGGCAAAGCAGCCGGTGCAGTATTCGATGTGCCGGTCGATCACGTGGATCAACTGCACGTCCTGAGGGGCCTCCCGGGTCATTCCCTCCAGAAAGGCCCGGGTCATGTGCAGGGTGTCGCTTTCCTCCCGCTTGGGGCTGCCGTTGAAAACCATGATTTTCATGGTGGATTTCTTCCTTTCGTTCTTTCTTTTCGAGTTTTCTTTTCGAGACTTCCATTTCAAAAATACACTTGATGCGCATCGAGTGCTATTTTATGGAAGAAAAGAGAAAGCGTCAAGAACGGAACGCATTTTCCGGCTCGACGCTTCGCAGAGTTATTTTATTTCATATGCGCGAGAATCAGCGCGCAGGCTTCCTCCGAGGACTGTGCGTCTGCGTTGATGTGAATCGCGCAGGGTTCGCTGTCGAACTGTCCGTGCTTGCGTTCCAGCATGGCGGCTACCGGCGCGGGAAGCTGACCGTGCATGCGCTGGGCAAAACGTTCGCGGATGGTATCAAGACTCGCCGTGACCAGCACGCGAAGGCAGTCTTCCGGCAGAAGCGCCAGCTGTTCCTTTTCGGAAATGACATAAAGAATGTTTCCATCCGGGGCGGCCAGCTTCTTTTTGAACAGAAGCGCCGCCATGCTTTCGCTTTTGGCCAGCTTGAGATAATCCTTTCCGCTGAAAACCTCCGCGTTCAGCCGGGAAGCCAGTTTTTCCGCAATCGTGGATTTGCCCACGCAGCTTTCTCCAAAAATAGCGATAACCATAGAGAACCTCTTTTCCTGTTTTGATGGGTTTGATGGGGCTGAATGACTCAGCATCGGTTTTGGGATGGGGGAACGCCTACCGGGACGATGGTTCTTTCGAAGGAAGCCGCCCAAGTTTTATCAGCGTCAGCATGGCCTGAAATTCCGTGGTGAGCATGGAACTGACCTGTTCCTCGGAAAAACGGCACACGCCGGTGGCGCATAGCGCCCCCATGCCGAAGGTATGGATCCAGACGTTTTCGAACAATGCCCGTGCGTCCGGAACGCTCAGATCGTAGGTGCGGCAGAGCAGCTCGATGCAGGCGGTGGCCGTGGGGTCCAGTTCGCCGAAGAGCTCATCAAAGCCGGCGGCTTTTCGGTTCTCCCGCATGAACAAAAGCTGGTACAGCTTCGGCTCCTCCATGCCGAAAAGCACCATTCGCATGCCGATCTGCTTGAAAAGGGGCATGTCCCCGCTGATTTGGTTTCCGTAGGTTTCGAAGCGGCGCATGGCGGCGGCGCGGACTTCGGTTTGCAGTTCCTCCATGTTTTTGAACAGCGTGAAGATGGGCCGCGCAGAGCTCCCCAGACTTTCGCCCAGCTCCCGTGCGGTCAGACCGTCCATCCCTTTTCGGGAAACGAGCTGCAAAGCGGCCCGAATCACTTCTTCCCGGGTAAACTTCGGTTTTGGCGGCATGGAAAAGTCCCCTTTCAAAATCGTTCGTTTTGAATTACGTGTTTCAAAACGAACGATGCAAGTATAACATTCCTGTGACGTTTGTCAAGCGCTTTTTCGAAAAAAGGCGAAACTTTTCGGCAGATGCTTTCATAAAGCACAAAAAAGATCCGGCTCATTTCGAGCCGGACCCCGGATTTTTCCAAAATATTACTGATTTTCCTTCACAAGCGAAACCGGCTGGCGTTCGGCATCGCACTGCTTGAGAATCTCCATGAATTCCTCGCCGGTGATGGTCTCTTTTTCCAGCAGGAAGGCGGCCAGCTTGTCCATCACGTCCCGGTTGTCCCGCAGGATCGTCAGCGCTTTCTGATGTGCGGCCCGGATGATGTCCCGAACCTCGCTGTCCACCTGCGCGGCGGTCTCCGCACTGCAAACCAGCGACGTATCGTTGCCCAGATAGGGGTTGTTCACCGTTTCCAGCTCCATCATGTCGAAGGTGTCGCTCATGCCGAAGCGGGTGATCATGGCCCGGGCGGTGCTGGTAGCCTTTTCGATATCGTTGCTGGCGCCGGAGGTAATCGAGTTAAAAACGACTTCCTCGGCGGAGCGGCCGCCGGTCAGGGTGATGATCTGGTTCAGCAGGTCTTCCTTGCTCATCAGCACCCGTTCTTCTTCCTCCACCTGCATGGTGTAGCCCAGCGCGCCGGAGGTGCGGGGAATGATGGTGATCTTATGCACGGGAGCCGCGTCCTTCAGACGGGCAGCCACCAGCGCGTGACCGATCTCATGATACGCAATGATGCGCTTTTCGCGGTCGTTGATCATGGCGCCCTTGCGCTGATAACCAGCGATGACGACTTCCACGCTTTCCTCCAGATCCTGCTGCGCTACCTTGCTGCGGCCCATGCGCACGGCCCGAAGGGCGGCTTCGTTGATGATATTGGCCAGCTCTGCGCCGCTGGCGCCGCTGGTAGCCCGGCCGATGGTGTCGAAGTCGATGTCATCTTCCATCTTCACGTCCTTGGCATGGACTTTCAGGATGGCGATACGGCCCTGCAGGTCAGGCAGTTCCACAGGCACCCGGCGGTCGAAACGGCCGGGGCGGAGCAGCGCCTTGTCCAGGCTGTCGGGACGGTTGGTAGCGGCCAGAATGACCACGCCCTTGGCGCCGTCGAAACCGTCCATTTCAGCCAGCAGCTGGTTCAGGGTCTGCTCCCGCTCGTCGTTGCCGCCGATGCCGGAGCCGGAATCGCGCTTTTTGCCGATGGTGTCGATCTCGTCGATGAAGACGATACAGGGGGCCTTTTCCTGCGCCTGCTTGAACAGGTCGCGAACCTTGGCCGCGCCCATACCGACGAACATTTCCACAAATTCGCTGCCGGAGATGGAGAAGAAGGGCACCTTGGCTTCGCCGGCAACTGCCTGCGCCAGCAGGGTCTTACCGGTTCCCGGAGGGCCTACCAGCAAAACGCCCTTGGGAAGCGACGCGCCGATGGCGGCGTATTTGTCCGGGTTATGCAGGAAATCCACGATTTCCCGCAGCGCGTCCTTGGCTTCGTCCTGCCCGGCCACGTCGGCAAAGCTCTTGCCGGTCTGGCTTTCCACATAGATTTTCGCATTGGATTTGCCGAAGGACATGGCGTTGCTGCCCATGTGCTTGGTCAGCATCCGGCCCATCAGCTGTCCGATCGCTACAAACAAAATGATGGGGAAGACCCATGTCATCAGGAAGCTCAGCAGGGGGGAATCCTGCGTGGGGATGACGGCCGAAAATTCCGCGCCGCTTTCCTTCAGACGGTTGACCAGGTCCGCGTCCTCGATCCGCCCGGTCTGATAATAGGCGTAGCCGTCCTTCGCCGCGTCGTCCTTGACGGTGAAAAGGATCACGTCGTTCTCAATGGCGACTTTGTTGACTTCCTTCCGTTCTACCAGCGAAAGGAACTGATCGTAGGATACCTCGCCGACCTTGGGGGACAGCAGAGAGGGGAAGACCAGCGCGTTGAGCAAAAGCAAAACGAGCATGGCTATGAGGTAATAATAGATCAATGGCTTTTTGGGAGTCTTGCTCTCCTGCTTCATAAGCATAACCTCCTGTTTTTCCTTGCATGGTCAGAGTTTGTCCCTGCCAATACCAAAATACTTCTTTTTTGAATAGGAAAATCCTTCTTTCTTTTGGGCGAAAAATGGGCATTATTGGAAGAATTTACGGTTTGGACACGATTTGCTCAAAATGCGGAAAAAAGGAAAAGAACGGCAGAAAAACAGAAAGAAAAAACCGAAAAAAACCAAGGCTTGCGTATTTGACCAAACAATGCTATACTGTTTAATGGTGTACTTTGATAAATGGGGCAGAGGGAAACCGGCTCCCAGGGAGGAAAATACATGGAACATTCGGTAGAAAAGCTTAGCAGCAACAAAGTAAAGATCAGCTTCAAGGCGACCGCGGCGGAGTTTGAAGACGCGCTGCAGCAGGCGTATATGAAGTTGCGCGGCCAGATCAACGTTCCCGGCTTCCGGAAGGGCAAGGCTCCCCGCAAGCTGATTGAGAATATGTTTGGCAAGGGCGTTTTTTATGAAGACGCGCTGGATATCCTCTTCCCCGAAGCCTATTATAAGGCTGTGGAAGAAAACGACCTCAAGCCCGTGGCCCGTCCCGAGGTGGACGTGCAGGCCATGGAAGCCGGCAAGGATCTGGAATTCAGCTGCGAAGTGTACGTGATGCCTGAAGTCAAGCTGGGCCAGTACAAGGAGCTGGACGTGACCCGCACCATCCGCAAGGTGACGGACGCGGAAGTGGACTCCCGCATTGAGCAGGAGCAGAAGCGCGTCGCCCGGATGGTGGACGTGACCGACCGTGCGCTGGAAAACGGCGACAAGGCCGAGCTGGATTACTCCGGCACTGTGGACGGCGTGAAGTTCGACGGCGGCACCGCCGAGCATCAGACGCTGGTCATCGGCTCCAACACCTTCATCCCCGGCTTCGAGGAGCAGATGGTGGGCATGCAGATCGGCGAGGAGCGCGACCTGAACGTCAAGTTCCCCGAGACCTATCATGCGGAAAACCTCAAGGGCAAGGACGCGGTCTTTCATGTGAAGCTGCACGCCATCACCCGCGAAGAGCTGCCTGAGCTGGACGACGATTTCGCCGCCGAAGTCAGCGATTTCGACACCATGAAGGAATACCGCGACAGCGTGGAAAAGACCCTGCAGGAGGCCGCCGACATTCAGGCCGACGAAGCCGCCAAGAGCGCCATGGTGGAAAAGGCCGTTTCCAACGCCGAGATCGACGTGCCCGCGCCCATGGTGGAAGAAAAGCTGGATGAAATGATGCAGCAGATGAACTGGCGCATGCAGCAGCAGGGCTTCACCATGGAGCAGTACATGAAGATCCTGGGCCAGAGCGAAGCGCAGATGCGGGATATGTACCGCGGCGAGGCCGAGAACAACGTGCGCTCCGAGCTGGTGATGGAAGAGATCATCAAGGCGGAGAACATCGAGGCGGACGAAGCCGATGTGGAGAAGCTGCTGGAAGGCTACACCGCCGCCATGGGTCAGACCGTGGAACAGCTCAAGTCCACCTTCTCTCCCGAGCAGCTGGATTACTTCAAGCACCGCGCCCAGATCAACAAGGCCATCGACCTGATGTGGCAGAGCGCCAAGATCACCGACGAGGAGATCAAGCCGGAAGCCGAAAAGACGGAGGAAGCTCCCGAAGCCGCCGAGGAAAAGGCTGACAACGAGTAATTCAAACGCATAAGGCGCGCACCGCATGCATATGCTGTTATGGTATATCTTGCGGTGCGCCTGTTTCCACATTGCGCCATAAGGAGGGAAAGCAATGAATTTAGTACCGATGGTGATCGAACAGACCAACCGGGGAGAACGCTCCTTCGATATTTACTCCCGCCTTCTGAAGGACAGGATTGTTTTCCTGGGCGGGGAAATTGACGATGATACCGCTAATCTGGTGGTCGCGCAGCTTCTGTTTTTGGAAATGGAAAACCCGGACAGCGATATTTCGCTTTACATCAACAGCCCGGGCGGCAGCGTGACCGCAGGCATGGCGATCTTTGACACCATGAACTATATCAAGCCCGACGTGCGCACCGTGTGCATCGGCATGGCCGCCAGCATGGGCGCGTTCCTGATGATGGCGGGCAAGAAGGGCAAGCGTCTGGCGCTGCCGAACAGCGAGATCATGATCCATCAGCCCTTGGGCGGCGCACAGGGTCAGGCCACCGACGTGGCCATCCGGGCTGAATGGCTGATGAAGACCAAGGAAAAAATGACCCGTATGATGTCCGAAATGACCGGTCAGGATATAGAGCGCGTGAAGCAGGATGTGGAACGCGACTACTTCATGAGCGCGGAAGAAGCGCTGAAGTACGGCATCATCGACGAAATCTATCAGCCGCGGAACGCCCGTTAAACGGCTTTCCGGCGGCGCCCACAGCAACAGAACGAGGTGACAACATTGCCGGGTGACGATACCAATTCCCGCACGCCCAAGCTGCGCCGCTGCAGCTTTTGCGGCAAAACCAGCGATCAGGTCCGCCGCATGGTGGCAGGCCCCAACGCGCAGATCTGCAACGAATGCATCCTGCTCTGTCAGGAAATTATCAACGACGATTTCGCCGCCGTCCATGACAGCGTCTCCGGCAGCGACATTCCCCGGCCCCGGGAAATCAAGGCCGTGCTGGATGAGTATGTCATCGGTCAGGAGGCGGCCAAGCGCGCCCTGTCCGTGGCAGTGTACAACCACTATAAGCGCATCAACGCCAAGACCCAGAACGATGATGTGGAGCTGCAGAAGAGCAATATTCTGATGGTGGGCCCCACCGGTTCCGGCAAGACCTTCCTGGCCCAGACGCTGGCGAAGATCCTGAAGGTGCCTTTTGCCATCGCCGATGCTACCAGCTTGACCGAGGCGGGCTACGTGGGCGAGGACGTGGAGAACATCCTGCTGCGGCTGATCCAGAATGCGGATTACGACATTCAGCTGGCGCAGCGGGGCATCATCTACATTGACGAGATCGACAAGATCGCCCGCAAGAGCGAAAATCCCTCCATCACCCGGGACGTGAGCGGCGAGGGCGTGCAGCAGGCGCTTCTGAAAATTCTGGAGGGCACCGTGGCTAGCGTTCCTCCGCAGGGCGGGCGCAAGCATCCCCATCAGGAGTTCATCCAGATCGATACCACCAACATCCTTTTCATCTGCGGCGGCGCTTTCGACGGCCTTGCGCCCATCATCGAAAACCGCGTGGGCAAGAAAACGCTGGGCTTCGGCAGCGAGTTGAAGTCGCAGGAGGAAGAGAAGATCGGCGAAATTTTCCGCCAGCTGCGGCCTGAGGATCTGATCAAATTCGGTCTGATTCCCGAGTTTGTAGGCCGTCTGCCCATCGTGGTCACGCTGGATCAGCTGGATGAAGCGCAGCTCATCCGCATTTTGACCGAACCCAAGAACGCGCTGGTGCGCCAGTACGGCTACCTGCTGGATCTGGACGGCGTGGAGCTGCTCTTTGAGCCTGCCGCGCTGAAAAAGATCGCCCATCAGGCCATTGAGCGCAAGAGCGGCGCCCGCGGTCTGCGGGCCATCGTGGAAAACGTGCTGATGGAGACCATGTTCGAGCTTCCCTCCCGGGCGGATGTGAAGCAGGTGGTCATCACCGAAAAGTGCGTGGACGGGCTGGAGCAGCCCCGGCTGGTTCTGACGGATGAAGCGCCCAAACCCGCCCGGAAGCCCCGCGCCGCTTCCAAGAAGCTGCCGAAGGACGAAAGCAGCGCTTCCTGAAAAGCGCTGGAAGGCTTTTGAAAAGCCCTTTGAAAAAGTAAAGAAAACCTCTTGCAAAACCCGGGCTTTCTGTGTAAACTGTCAAGCGCCCGGCAGGTCGGTTCTTCCGGTCTGCCGGGCGCGTCGCTTTTGTTTCGGTTCTGCTCTGCTTCGCGCTGCTGTTTTCCATGGCTGTTCTTTCCTGCTGAAAGCCACGTCCATGGGGGAAAGAACGATCTTTTCGAAGGACGGGTATTGAAATGGCAAAGACACGGGATATGACGGTCGGTTCGCCGATCAAGCTGATTTTCGGTTTCTTTCTTCCGCTGCTGTTCGGCCTGCTGTTTCAGCAGCTGTACAACGCCGTGGACACGGTGGTGGTCGGCCGCTTCCTGGGCGTGAACGCGCTGGCTGGCGTGGGCGCGACCGGCGCGCTGAATTTCCTGATTCTGGGTTTCTGCACCGGCACCTGCGCCGGGTTTGCCATCCCGGTGGCTCAGAAATTCGGCGAGCATGACTTTGCCGGTCTGAAGCGCTACGCCGTGAACGCGATCATGATCTCCGTGATGTTTTCACTGGTGGTGGGGACGATCGTTTCCTGCCTGTGCCGCACCTTTCTGGAATGGATGGGCACTCCGGCGGATATTATCGATGATGCGTTTGCCTACCTGTTTGTGATCTTTCTGGGCATCCCGGTAGTGATGCTCTATAACGTGCTGTTCGGCATTATTCGCTCCATGGGCGACTCCCGCACGCCGGTTCTGTATCTGATCATTGCCTCTCTGATCAATGTGGTGCTGGATCTTCTGTTTATTCTGGTGTTCCATACCGGCGTGGAGGGCGCGGCCATTGCCACCGTCGTTTCTCAGGCTGTTTCTGCACTTCTGTGCATGAACTATATCCGGCACAGTCAGGTGCTGATCATCACAAAGCAGGATTGGAAGCTGGATGGGCAATGCTGCAAGCAATTGCTGGGCATGGGCCTTCCCATGGGATTGCAGTATTCCATCACGGCCATCGGCAGCATTCTGCTGCAAACGGGCATCAACGGTTTGGGCTCTCATGCCGTAGCGGCGGTATCGACCGGTAATAAGGTGACGCAGGTGATCTGCTGCCCGCTGGACGCGCTGGGCACGACGGTCGCCACCTACGGCGGCCAGAATATCGGTGCGAAAAAGCTGGATCGTATCAGCAAGGGAATGACCAGCTGCCTGCTGTTCGGAACTCTTTATTCGATTGTGGCGTACTTTATCATCCGTTACCTCGGCCCGACGCTGCTCAGTCTGTTCGTCGGCCCGGAGGAGACTTCGGTCATTGAGCAGGCGCAGTATTTTATCGTTCGCTGGGTCACTTTCTGTATCCCGCTGATGATGGTGTATGTGTTCCGCTTCATGATTCAGGGCCTTGGCTTTTCCAAGCTGGCGGTGTTTGCCGGGGTGTTTGAAATGCTGGCCCGCGGCCTGATCAGCCTGTTCTGGATCCCGGCGGCAGGGTTTGAGGCTGTATGTTACGCCAGCCCGGTGGCGTGGATCGCCGCCGACGTGTTCCTGATCCCGGCCTACCTGGGCGTGATGAAAAAGCTGCGCCGCGACCTTTCTGCTACGGCTGGCTGAAGCCGTATTCAAACAGCTTTTGCAGATCCTTCCAAGCCCGGTTCCGGCTGGGCGCGCCCAGAACTACTGCGATCAGGGAACGCCCGTCCTGCTGGGCCGCGCCCGCGTAGCAGAAGCCTGCGCGGGAGGTGTAGCCGCTTTTGATTCCGGCAGCGTAAGGCAGATAAAAGGCGGAAGCAGGGTCAAAGATTTCATAATCGTTTCGGATGGTCAGCGCCTGCCGTTTGGATGTGGCGGGCAGGGTGTAGCTCAGGCAGGTGACGATTCGGCAGAAATCCGGGTCGCTCATCCCGATTCGGGCCAGCAGGGCCAGATCATAGGCCGTTGTATAATGCTCCTCATCGTGATAGCCGTGCGGATTGGCAAAATGGGAATCTCCCATGCCAAGCTGCGCGGCTTTTTCGTTCATTCGCTCCACAAAGGCTTCCACACTGCCTGCTTCCAGCACGGCTACGGCGTTGGCCGCGTCGTTGCCGGAGCGAAGCATCAGCCCGTAGAGCAGATCGGCCTTGCGCATCTGCTCCCCAGGCGAAACAGGCATGACAGAGCTGTCTGCCGGAACGTCCGCCGCTTCCTCCGGGATGGTGACAACCTCGTCCAGCCCGCCGCTTTCCAGTGCCGTCAGCAGGGTCAGCATTTTGGTGGTGCTGGCGGGATAGCGCCGCTCCCGGCCGGCGGATTCAAATAGCACCTCGCCGCTGGGGCCGTCCATCAGAATGCAGCTTTGCGAGAAAAGATAGTTTCCATTCAGCGTATCCGGCCGAGTGAAATCATAGTATTCCGGGGCCTGCCAGCCGTAAACGGACAGGTCGTCGCTTAAAATCTGTACCGTTTCCGGGTCGGCCAGCCCGTCCGGTTCCCGCTGAAAAACGCCCCAGCCTTTCGCCTTCGTCTGGAAGGACAGAACCGCCGCTTTGGTGGACGCGCCGAATACGCCGTCTGCCATTTCGTTCAAAAAGCGGAGGTCGATCAGCCGGTTTTGCAATTCCCGGACGCGGGTTCCCCGGCTGCCGGTGCAGAGGGTAGATAAAAGTGCGGTATTGCTTTCGTCAAAAAGAAGTTCGACGGTCCTTTTGCCTGCCGTGCCGTCCTGCGGAACGTCGAAGCCACCCAGTTCGTTGAGCAGCCGTTGGGCTTCCGTTACGGCTGCGGAAGTCTGCTTGCCATAGAGGCCGTCCACCTTGCCCTCCAGCAGGCCCAGCTCTGCCAAACGCTGCTGCAGCTGTGTGACTGCCGCGCCGGAATCGCCGGGCTGGCAGGTCTGCGCGGCCAGCGCCGCTGCGGGCAGGAGCAGGCAAAGGCATAAAAGCACCAGCAGCGTTCGTTTCATCTTCGGTAACGGCTCCTTTCGATCGAAAAAGTTTCTATCATACAGACGAATGAAAGCCCCGGAATGTTGCATAGGCTTTGGCGGAGGGATGCAGTATGAGACGGGGTTATCCGCCGGTATGGCTGGGAATTTTGCTGCTGACGCTGGCCGTTTTCTGGCGCATGGCCGGCGCGCCGGTGACGGCGGAGGAATTCGGCGCGCTGGAAACGCCCTTCTGGCAGATGCGGACGCTGGCGCCTGCCCGAATGACGCGGATTTTTCGGCTGTGGTTTTCTGCCCCGGCGGAACCGGCAGACGATCTTCTGCTTCGGGAGGACGCCGGGGAAGAAGGGCTGTCGCTGGCCCGTCAAACCGGCGAAGACCAGCAGAAGAACATGACGGTCTGGCTGGAGGACGGCCTGCATTCCATGCCGCTGGAAAGCTACGTCTGCGGCGTGGTAGCGGCTGAAATGCCCGCCGCCTACCATTTGGAGGCGCTGAAGGCGCAGGCGGTGGCCGCCCGTACCCGGGCCGTCCGGCAGCAGCGGGACGGCGGCTGCTCCCGCCATCCCGGCGCGGATATATGCGGGGACAGCGCATGCTGTCAGGGCTATGTGGGGGAAACAGCCTGCCGGGAAAAATGGGGCGGGGAATTTGAATTTTATCGGAAACGGGTCATGCAGGCGGTTCTTGAAACGAAGGACGAGCTGCTCCGCTACGACGGCGAGCCCATTACGGTTCTGTACCACGCCATGAGCGGCGGGCGGACGGAGGACGCGCAGGCGGTGTTCTCCCAAAGCCTGCCCTATCTGGTCAGCGTGGACAGCACGGGAGAAGAAAGTGCCAGGGGCTTTTATACGGATACCGCCTTTTCCTATGAAGAGGCGGCGCAGCTTCTGAACGGGCATTTTCGCGGCCTGAACCTGACGGCCCAGCAGCTTCGGCAGACCTTTTCCGTGGCGTCCTATACGGACAGCGGACGGGTCAAGTCGGTCACGGCAGGGGAAAGGACGCTGGACGCGACGGAGGTGCGGAAGGCGCTTTCCCTGCGAAGCACGCTTTTTTCGATTTCCATGGATGAAACGGGGATCACCTTTCATCAGCGGGGATACGGTCACGGCGTGGGCATGAGCCAGACAGGGGCCAACAGCATGGCGGCGGACGGCGCGGACTATCGGGCGATCCTGGCGCATTATTATCCCGGCACGGAGCTGGGAAATGAAGAATGAGAATAAAGAATGAAAAATGGAGAATGACTCTTCCGTGTGATCGAATGGAAATCCCGGCAAATGGGCAAACTTGGGCCGGGAGGGATTCCAATGGAAAAAGGCCGGGAATGGCAGCGGGTGAAGGAAAAATGGAAACGGGCCTATCAGCGCTACGACCGCATGATGGAAAAGCAGGGCTTTTACGTCGTGCTGGCCGTCTGCGTGCTGGTAATCGGTCTGAGCGCCTTTTATACGTTTTATCTGCGCGGCGAAGCGGCGGAGGAGCCGGTCATGCGGAACGAACAGGCGGAAAGCGTGGGCAGCTCTCAGGCGCAGACTCTTTCCGAAGCGCAGGAATTGGTGACGGGCGGAGGAGCGGCGCTGAACGTGCCGACACAAGCGCCGTTTTCCCTTGCCCAGCCGGTTTCCGGCTTTCTGGATCGAACCTTCAGCGATACGGAGCCTCAGTTCTTTGCCCAGACCAATGCGTGGCAGGTGCATGCGGGCATCGACCTGCAGGCGGAATACGGAACGGCCGTTTCCGCCTGCGCCGGGGGAACGGTGAAACGGGTCTGGCAGGATAACGAGATGGGACTGTGCGTGCTGCTCGACCACGAAAACGGCTACGAAACCCTGTACGCCGGTCTTAGCAGCGCGGATTATGTTCAGGCAGGCGACCCGGTCATGCAGGGGCAGACGATAGGTCACAGCGGCAACGGCGTGCTGGCGGAAAGCGACGGCCTGCCGCATCTGCATCTGGAAGTGCATAAAAACGGAAGACCCGTGGATCCGCTGGCGGCCTTTTTAGGGCTTGACAACTAAAATATGTTATGATACATTATAAAACGTTTTGAAACAAAAAGGAGGAAGAGCCATGTGCGGCATCGTGGGATATATCGGCCCCAAAAACGCTCCGCCGATTTTGATGGAAGGGCTGGAGCGGCTTTCCTATCGCGGGTATGACAGCGCCGGAGTGGCGGTGATCGGCCCGGACGGAAAGATCGGCGTGCGCAAGGCGAAGGGACGGCTGGAAAATCTGGCGGGGCTTCTGAAAGAAAGCCCGATTACGGGCAGCGTCGGCATCGGTCACACCCGCTGGGCCACTCACGGGGAACCCAGCGATCTGAACGCCCATCCCCATACGGATGTGAAGGGCGGCATTGCCGTGGTTCACAACGGAATCATTGAAAACCACGCTGCTTTGCGCCGCCATCTGGAACAGACGGGCGCGAAATTCGTCAGCCAGACCGACACGGAGGTCATCGCCCATCTGCTGAACTGGCTTTACGACGGCGATATGAAGCGCACGCTGATCCGGGCCATGGGCATGCTGGAGGGCAGCTATGCGCTGGGTGTTCTCTGTGACCGGGAACCTGGCAATCTGTACTGCGCCCGGAACGACAGCCCGCTGGTGGTGGGTGCGCGGAACGGCGAGGGCTTTATCGCCTCGGATATTCCGGCCCTTCTGAGCCATACCCGGGACGTGATCTTCCTTCAGGATCGGGAAATCGCCGTGCTGAACCGTCAGGGCATCAGCGTGTTTGACGCATATGGCAATCACTGCCATCACGCCGTTTTTCATGTGGACTGGGATCTGACCAGTGCCGAAAAGGGCGGCTATGCACATTACATGCTCAAGGAGATTCACGAGCAGCCGGAAGCAGCCCGGAAAACGACGGCTCCCCGGCTGGACGTTCCGACAGAACGCTGGCTTCCCGTGAGCCCGGAAGAAGCGAAGCGCCTGAAAAAAGTCACGATTGTGGCCTGCGGAACGGCCTATCATGCGGGCGTTTACGGGCAATACGCCATTGAAAAGCTGGCGCGTATCTCCACAGAAGCGGCGATTGGCAGCGAGTATCGATACCGCGACCCCGTCGTCGGCGAAGACGAGCTGTTCATCGCCGTCTCCCAAAGCGGCGAAACGGCGGACACGCTGGCGGCTCTCCGGGAAGCCAAGCGGCGGGGCGCGCATGTGATCGCCCTGTGCAACGTAGTCGGTTCCACCATCTCCCGGGAGGCAGGGGAAGAAAACACCCTCTACACCTACGCCGGGCCGGAGATTGCCGTGGCCAGCACCAAGGCCTATACCACGCAGGTGGAGCTATTGTTCCTGATCGCGGCGGCGCTGGGAAAACTGCGCGGTCAGTTGACAGAAGAACAGGCGGAGAAGCTGGCGGCGGAGGTACGCGCCCTGCCGGAAAAGATGGAGCAGGCGCTCAAGACAGAACAGCAGCTCCAGCGGATCGCCAGCACAGCCAGCCAGAAAAAGCACGTGTTTTTCGTGGGACGGGGCATGGATTACGCCCTTTCCATGGAAGCGGCGCTGAAGCTGAAGGAGGTCAGCTACATTTTCAGCGAGGCCTATGCCGCCGGAGAACTGAAGCACGGGCCGATTGCGCTACTGCAGGAGGGGCGGCTGGTGGTGGCGACCGTCACGCAGCCCCGGCTGATCGACAAAACCATGAGCAATCTGAAAGAAGTCAAGGCCCGCAGAGCGCGGATATTAGCGATTTGCCGGGAAAGTCTGCGGGAGCAGGTGGAGCCGGAGGCAGACGAGGTGATTGTGATTCCCGATGCGGACGAACTACTTTGTCCGCTGCTGGCGGCGATTCCGTTGCAGCTATTTGCCTATTGCATGGCCGTTCAGCGGGGCTGCGATGTTGACAAGCCGAGAAATCTGGCCAAGAGTGTGACGGTGGAGTAAGGGAAAATCGGCGCGGTTCGCATGGCAGTGCGGGCTGCGCTGATGGTTTGGGCTGAGGAAAGCCCCTTGGTGCGCCCGCGGGCGCATATCCCTGCACCATTGGTACGCCGACTCCCCGAAGGGGGTGCAGGGGGGAACGAAGGGAAGACGCAAGGCGGGTTGCCCTTGGGCAACCCGGTCTGCCTTTGGCAGATTTGAAAAGTTCACCGTCATCCAGTGGATACAACCGCCGAAGGCGGTTAGCGACCCGGAGTTCAGGCAAACAACAAGCGGAGCGCACGGCAGTGCGGGCTGCGCCGATTGTTTGCCCCGAGGAAAGCCACCCTGCATTGCATCAATAGGAGACAACTTTGCCGTAAGAAATTCCCCTTTGGTGGGGATTGACGCGCCGACTCCGGCGCGGGAAAAGGGCTTGCTGCCCTATGGGGCGCTCACACTTTTCTTTCGGTGGCGAAAGAAAAGTGTGCAAAAGAAAGCCAGCGGCACGGCGACTCCGGGAAAAAGGCTTCTACTGCC
>SFGO01000013.1 GCA_004556545.1 Clostridiales bacterium | reverse complement strand
AAGTACACGCCCAAGCCTTACGAGCAGATGCAGTATCCCGGACAGCGCGTCCAGATCGACGTGAAGGTCGTTCCCCGCAAGTGTATCGCCGACCCGGAACTGAAGCTGTTTCAGTATACGGCAATTGACGAATATTCACGCTATCGGGTTCTGTCTGGGAGCTTATACGGAGCAGAGCACCTATTCTTCCGCCGATTTTCTTCGAAAGGTAGTCAAAGCCTTTGCGCGTAAGGGAATAGTGCGTACAGACGGACAACGGCTTCGAATTCACAAACCGGTTTTCTCCCTCAAAGCGCGAAATCAAAACCCTTTTCGAGCAAACCGCCTTTGACCTTGGCATACGGCACAAACTGATCCGCCCTTATACGCCCCGACACAACGGCAAAGCAGAATGCAGCCACCGGGAAGACCAAAAGCGCTTCTACGGTTCCCATCGCTTCTACTCTTTTCTTTCGCCGACTTTGGTGGGCAGCCAGCTGCCCACCAAAGTCGCAGCAACTCTCGTCCCATGCGTCCTCTTCTATGGCGTTTTGCTCTATCCAATATGTTGGCTAATCTGCAGTTATCTCTTGCTGCGAGTAAGTTTCCCAACACGCGGTGTCTCTTCAGGTGCTGGGCTGCTATGATCTGCGCGTGTAAGTTGGCCGATGCCGGAGGATTTGGTTAAGGGCACCGTATTTTCCTGAACACGCGTTAGCTGTCCGACAGCATTATGATCGCTTTTAACTTTTGTCAGATGCCCTGTGCGGGTATCTGCTTTCGCCCCAGCAATGCTTGCAAATGTCGATACCGGCATCAAATCAACATCGTCAAAAGTAACAGGATGTGATACTGCATACTTCTTTACAAGGAATTGTTGCCCCTCCTCTGACTTGTTGATGAACATCACGTATATACCAGAAGATTTGGCATCAGAATGTTTTTGAACAACAACAGCATAATAGCGGGAGAATCTGCTTGCGACTGTTGAAGATGACGCTGCATTGCCAGAAGGCTTGATTGCACTGTTGGTTCGTTCTTGTTCCAATTCAATTAGTTTATTGGAATACTTTCTGATCTGTTCATCTGTTGCTGGCTCTGCCATTTTGGCATTTTTTGTTCCATAGAATGAGTATACATTCCCAATCTGATAATACGACAGCGGATATGAGGCATTGTAGCTCTCAATGGTGGCCATGAATATTCTCCTTCCTTACTTCAGCGTGTATTGACGTTGATTTAATGGAATTTCATCAATCCAACGATGCTTAACAACATCGTAAAACGATACGGTCAGCATTCCTTTCTTTTTATCAACCGACATAAATATCCTGTATTTTTTCCCGCCAGGGTTAACAATATTGATACGGCCCAGCATCTGTTCACCGGACAAATTACGTTGGTATACAAGAGCCTCAACAGAATGAACATTTTGTTCTAAGCACTCAAACTCTTCCATCATACCTTGTTGGGATGATTTAATCAGGGTGGTATCCTTTACACGCATTCCTTTGGAAATAATCGGAATAAAGTGATTTTCCACACCATCCCAGATTCCATAGTCACTATCCACTACATCGTCAATGAGGGTTTCGTTTTTGCAGCCGATCATCGCGAGACCCCGAACAATACTGGTTAGCACTTCACTTTCAGGAATGCGATTGTGCTTGAGTTCTTTTACAAAAGTATCGGGCTTGCCTATTTTGGCGGTTACTTTCATGCTGCCAAAACGATCAATCAGCAGATGCTGTACCGCCGGTATCAGTGAAGAACCACCCGCAAGAATGACATGATCAATATCGTAAGGGTCAGAAATATTGCCGTTTTGCAAACAACGTTCAATCAGAGCGTCAATCTCTTCGAGCTTGCTATCGATCGCATTATCGAAGTCATCGCGATAGAATGTTTTTTCTTCAAGCTGGATATTGCGGGCAACAAATGAGAAACGGTATCTTTGCGTTCTTGAAAGTTCACATTTACAGCGTTCAACTGCGGCGATAAACCGTACACCATCTTCGCAGGCGGATAGCTTCTCCCACAATTGATTGGCAGTCAGATCCTTCTGGAATCCGAACTCTGTACAGATACGTTTTGTCCCGTATTTTTGATTGCTGCAGAAGCTGTTAATAAAGAATAGACGTGTCAGCTCTTCACCACCCAATGTTATACGTTCTTTTGCAATAGTTTGATGAGGGTGGAGCTTGTCGATACCAACCTGTTTCTTTAGATTGACGATGGCAATGTCAAGCGTACCGCCGCCAAAGTCAAACACCAAAACAGTTGTATCGTTTTCAAGATTGGTAGGTGGAAACCGGCATAATGAAGTATAGCATAAATACAACGATTTTGTCATTATAAAAGGTTACTTATACCAGGGCAACAGCATTTAAGAATGTCAAACAAATAAGCCCTCACTCCCCCTTGCCAACGCTTTCCCTCCATGATATACTATCAGTCCACTTTCTATCACGGAGGTATACTTTTTTGGGTATCAATCAGAAGGAAGCCATCGCTGCCCTGCACCGGGAGCGGATGCTGACGGCGGCAGAGGAGCTTTTTCAGCAAAAGGGCTTTGAAGCGACGACCATCGATGATATTTCCAAAGCGTCCGGGTATAGCCGCCGGACGCTGTACGCCTATTTTGTCAATAAGGAAGACTTCCTCCGGCAGATTGTTCGGAAGGGGCTTGCGCAGCTGGACGGGGCGCTGGAAGCCGCCCTGCGGCGGGAAACCTTCGAGGAGCGCTATTTCGCCGCCTGCGAAGCCGTGCTTCGGTACCTGCGGGATTGCCCGCAGTCGGCAAAGCAGGTGCGGCAGGTTCAGCCGGAAAAGCTGGACGGCGGCGACCGGACGGTGCAGGAGATCCTGACTTTAGGCCAGCAGATCAACGGGCGGCTCTCGGAAATGATTCGTCAGGGACAAAAAGAAGGCAGCGTGCGCGAAACGCTTCACCCGGAACGCTGCGTCGTGGTGCTGTGGTCGGCCCTGAGCGGATGGAACGACACCCTCCAAAATCAGGGAGCCTTTTTGGCGGAACGCTTTCATCTTTCTCAAAGCGAATTTCAGCGGGAAGCGCTGGAACAGCTGCTTTCCTCCCTACGAAAGGAGAAAACGCCGGAATGATGAAGCTGGAACTGATAACCGGAAATTCAGAATCAGAAGAAGAAGCCGCGCGTCTGCTGGCGGTCAGCCGTCAGAAGAGAGAAGGACTGACGCTGACGGCGGAGCAGGCGCGAACGGTCGCCCTTGCTCACGGAGACGCCCTGCGCCGAACCGGGCGTATCGAATGGGGGCCCAGCGCCGCCGAAGGCCTGCTGAACGCCTTCGCCGGTTCCCCGTGGCTGACCCGGGAAAATCAGGGCCAGCAGTTGGCGGACCTCTTGGCCCTGTTCTACGACTGCCGGGCCGAGCTGCCGGACAGTCTGCCCGACGGCTGGCTGCTGGAGCGAATGCGGCAAGCCTATGACGGGCCCTGTCAGGGCTGCATGGAATTGATGGGGGACTGCTTTCTGCTGCGTCTGCCCCGGCATTTGCGGCAGGGCGGCCGCCCGGAGGAGCTTTCATGGATGTAAATAGGGAAATGCATGAAAACCAGAGGAGAACGGAGGAAGGGCTGTCGGCAAACCTGCCGGCGGCTTTTCATCCCATCGACCCGGCGCGGCTTCGGGCCGGGGATTATTTCGCTTCTCTGACGGAAGATGCGCTTGCCTGCGGCCTTTTGACAGAAGGCGATCTTTTTTGCCTGCAGGCGCAGCTACCGGAGCTGCTTCGCCGGATGGCGGTTCAATACGTGGGGGAAGGGAGCGCTTCCCTGCCGGTGGAAGTGGCCGGAGAGATGCTGCGCTCGCTGCAAATGGTGCTGGGCGCAGCGCTGAAGGGCTTTTCTTCCCCGGAGGACGCGGCGGCGGCGCTGAAAGCACGGCCGCTGGGCGAGCTGTACGATGAAGGCCTTGGCCGGGTGCGGCAAAAGCTGCGGACGGTGCGCGTCCTTCAGCGGAGGATCCTGACCCGGTTGTTCCAGACCACCAATGTGTTCTGGCGTTCCACTATCGAGGGCGGCGTAAACGGCTTCTTTCGGCTGTACCGGCCCGAATTCGCCGCCCACGAGCTTCCCATCACGGCGGATTATCCGCCTCTGCTGGGCCGGCCCGCCCTGCAGGGCGTGGAGTTCATGGAGCGCTATCTGGAAGAGATCGACGGCGAAAACGCCTTTCTGCGCGCCTTTCCCCATCGGGCGGTCCATCGGCTGCTGCTGAGCCTGAGCCGGGAATACGCCAGCGCGCCGGTGAATCTGTTCGAACCGGTCTGCCTGTCGGCCATGGGCCTGACGCTGTGCGGCCGCTCGCCGCTGACGCTGGATCTGACCTCCGGCGAGGTGGAACGGCTGGCTCAGGGGTTCGAAAACCGGGCGATGATCCGTCCCGCCCTTGAAAAGGCGCTGACCCGTCTGGCGGAACAGCTGGAGCTTCCGGGCCGGGCGCTTCGCTATGCCGCTCAATGTCTGCCCCGGCTGGAGGAGTCCATCCGGGCCGCGTTATCCCTTGGGAAGCCGGAGCGGGCGTTTCTTCTGCCCGCAGCCGAAAACGCCGCCGAGCCGGAACTGCTCTATGGCGAGGCCATGGACAACCGCGCCTATGAGCAGCTTCTGGAACGGCTGCTTCAGGCGGACAGCGCCGAACAGCAGGCGGCGCTGATTGTGGAAAACGTCCATTCGCTGGCAGACCTGCTGGATCTGCTCACCGATCTGGATGCGGAAGACGAAACGCTGGCCGCTCTGGTGAAGCGCCTGCCGGAAAGCGCACTGGCCGGGCTTCGGGCCCATTACGCCGACGGGCTGCTGGCCGAACGGGAGGCCGACCGGCGGCTGTTCCGGGCGCTGGAGATGCCAAAAGGGAACGGTTGATACCGCTCCCTTTTTATGGTTTCGTTGGTGCTTGCGCGTTGCTGTCAGCTTCTGCAACTGCTTTCTTCGCCCAATCGATCATTTCCAAAACAGCGTCCTTATAATCTTCGTTTGCCATGAAGTCGGTGCAAGCTTCTATTGAGTCGTTTATATAATCCTCGAATACAGTAATCATTTCGCCAGCGGTAGAAACATAAAGATAGCGTTGATTCATGTCAATATAGTAAATCAATCCGCTCGCCAGCCGTCCAAACCCAAAGTTTCCAGAGTCGAAAAAAGCATCTGCAATCGTCTGCTGGTTGCCGGAACCTAAATAATCATCAGTGGTGAGTACGACGAAATCAACGTTGGTTTCTCTCTGAAAAACCGAAATTTCGTTTTCCAGCTCTTCGATTTCGCTTTGTGAAAAAATTCCTGCATTGTCAAAGACACGCCATGACTCCGCAACCGCAGACGTACAAATAACCAAACAAAATATAATAACAGCCGCAATTTTCCTCATCGAAATTCCCCCTTTTTCAAAAATTGTACGGCATTTGCAAGAAGAAAAGCAATGGAAAAACCGGCACAAATGAGAAGAATGCAAAGCAGTATCTCTGCTGCCCTTCCATCCCCTCCCACCCCCTTTCCCGTCCGGTTGCGCCGAAAGGCCGGGGGCAGTATAATAGAAGTTGCCCGCTGGCAACTTTGGCGGGCCAGTCCACATCGGGAGGATTTTGACGTTGGCGGAAGAAACCGAAAAAACGGCCTTTGAGCAGGCCGAAGACATACCCCAAACGGCGGAAACAGAAAAACAACGGAAATCCGAAGAAAAAAATCGGCAGAAGGCCGAAAAGCGGGCGGCGAAGGCGGCCCGGAGGATCGAAAAGGAGCAGGCGCGCCGGGAACGCTCCGTTCGCAAGCAGGCGGAGAAAACCGCCCGTACCCCGCACCTGCGGGAACGGGAGCTGTTCGAGCTGTGGATCAACGGCTTTGAAAAGGAACATCAGACCCTTCTGCGGGAATATTTCGATGGGCTGAACGCCCATCTGTCGCTGGCCCGGGACGAGATGATCCAGTTCCGCCGGGATTTTGCCGCCGCTATCGATTTGCTGCTCCGGCTGGGCTGTCCGCTGGAGGAGGCCCTGAACCGGCTCAGCCCGGAGCGGCTGGGCGGCTTCTATGCATGGCCCGCCACCCTCTGGTTTCGGCTGGACGATGCGGCGAAGATCTATCCCCTGTCCATGAAGCACGGTCAGATGTCCGTATTCCGGCTGGCGGCGGTCATGAAGGAGCCGGTGAAGCCCGAGCTTCTGCAAATCGCCCTGCACTTCACCATCCAGCGCTTTCCCGGCTTTGCCACCACCGTGCGCAAGGGGTTTTTCTGGCACTATCTGGATCAGACCAAGCGGCGCTACTGCATTCATCCCGAGACGGATATTCCCGTCCGGCCGCTGAAGATCGCTGCCAGCGGCTCCCAGAGCTTCCGGGTTTTGTATTATGGAAACCGCATCAGCGTGGAGTTTTTCCACATTCTGACCGACGCCACCGGGGGCATGTGTTTCCTGAAGACCCTGCTGGCCGAATACCTGCGGCTGCTGGGCATAAGCTGCCCCTGCGGCGATGGCATTCTGGACGTGACCAAGCCCCCGCTGACCGGGGAGAACGAGAACGCCTTCCCGGCGGCGGACCGTCGCGGCAAGGGCTCCGGCCTGACCGACCGGGCCAGTTTGCAGCTGAGCGGCCAGCTGGCCCCGGTGCGCCCCTGCCGCATCCTTCATTTTGAAATGGACGCGGAAAAGCTGCGGGAAGCCGCCAAGAGCCGGAACGCTACCGTGACCGCCTATCTGCTGGGGCTTCTGTTTCTGGCAGGACGGCGAGCCACGGAGGCCATGGGCGGCAGCTTCAACATTCAGGTGCCGGTCAATATGCGCAAGTTTTATCCTTCGCCCACCCTGCGCAATTTCTCCATGTACTGCGGCATCCGGCTCAATCTGGAACAGGTGACGACGCTGGACGACATTCTGCCGGAGATCCAGCGCCAGCTGACGGAAAAGGCTTCCCGGGAGGCCATGACGGAGATGATTCATTCCTCCACCCGGCTGGTGAACTCAGTGCGCTTCGTGCCTCTGTTCATCAAGGCCCCTATCGCCCGGCTGATCTACGGCTTTCTGGGGGATAAGATTTTCTCCAATACCCTGTCCAATCTGGGCGTGGTGCACCTGCCCCCGGAGATGGAAAGCCGGGTGGATCATCTGGAATTCCTGCTGGGCACGCTGGTGAGCAATCGGGCTGGCTGCGCGCTGGTCACCTGCGGCGGTAAGGCCGTGCTGACCATTGCCAAGCAGACTGCCGATCCCTCGCTGGAAGAAGCACTGTGCCGTCTTTTGGATGAAGATGCGGTACAATATGCCGTGAAAGGAAGCGTCCTGTATGAAGGTTGAATGCGTCTATCCCGTTCCGCCCAAGCGCCGTGTGCAGCGGCAGCAGCTCATCTGCGCGGCCCGCTGGCCCTTTCTGGCGGCGGCGGTCGCCTGCCCGGTGGTCAACCTGTGTCTGGGCGGCAGTGCATGGAGTCTGGTGGCTCTTTGGGGCCTGTGGATGCTCTGGGGCGATCTGGTGGCCCCTACCATGGTGGAATACAACCGGGTCAGCCAGTTTACCAAGGTGCTGGCCCAGTGCTGCGGCCTGCTTCTGCTGATTGACCTGATTCTGGCCCCGGGCCGCATCCGGAACCAGCTGCCCATCGTGTGCTTTGCCGGGCTGGTTGTGGCGGCGGTGCTGTTCTTCACCGATTTCAGCCGGCAGAAGCAGAATATCATCCCCCTGATGCTGCTGTGTCTGGTGGCGTTCCTGACGGCGGGCGTGTGTCTGCTGGTGCCCAGCGTGGAGCATCAATGGGGGCTGATCGTGCTGGCAGCGCTGTCCTTCGGCCTGTTCGTGGCCTGTGCCGTCTGTCTGGGCGGCGGATTTTTCCGGGGGCTGCATAAGTATTTCCATATCAAATAAAATCCAAGACCGCCCGTTACGCTGAAGAAAAGGCATAACGGGCGGTCTTTTTGGATGATGCAATAGATACCTTATTCCGCCCGGCGCAGCACCGCCACGGCCAGTTCCGTCTGGGGCAATACAAAGGTGTGATTCTCGCCCACAGCGCTGAGAGGAAGTTCTGTTTCATTTGTTCCATCTGCAAGCAGAACACCGTGCCATTTTCCTTCCGGCAGCGAAACGGTCACACTGCCCTCCAGCCCGCCCTCCCGGGCGCAGGCGATCAGCACGCCGCCGTCCGGCAGGTCGTAGCGGCGGGCCATCACCGTGCCGCAGCTGACGCTCAGGCCCCGCGTATCCCGGAAAAGACCCTGCCCGTAACGGATCAGCCACGCCCGGCGCAGATCGTCGGTCTTCCTCACCCGGGGCGTCTGTGGATCGTCGGGCTGATAGCAGTTATCCTCCATCAGGTCGTAATGCCAGAGGTACATACCGTCCACAAAGGCGCGGTAGAGCAGCTTGCAGGCCCGGCGGGCCATGTGCTCCGGCCGCATGCCGGAATGGCGGCGGGGATTCATCATGTCGATCAGTCCCTGGCGGGGGAAGGTGTAACGGTACAGCTCCGGGAAAGCCCCGGCGTGATCATAGAACATAGTGGTAATCAGACCGCCGCAGATCCCGGGCATGTAGGTGTCGTTGGCGCCCTCCACCAGCAGGGCCACGCCTTTTTCCGGGGCTTCCTGGGCCAGCCGGGTCAGCAGGCGGCGCAGGCCGGTGTTCCAGCCGTCCCGCACGCCGGGATGATCGTCGTGGGCCTCGGAAAAGCACAGGCAGGAGGTCGCCATGGCCAGTTGATCCAGATACAGGCTGTCCGCGCCGATGTCACGGGTCAGCCAGCGGAATACGCCGAGAAGCTCGCTCTGCCACAGCTCGGCCTGACTGCACATGGAGGCGAAATACTGGTTGCGGGAACCGTACTGCTCCAGCCACGGCGAGCCGTCCCGCTTCTGGATACCGCCGTTTTTCCACAGAGCTTCCCGGTCGGGGAAAGAAGTATTGCACAGGCGGGCATTGACATAGAAGGCCACGTGGCCGCCCGCGGCGATGACCGCGCGCACGCCATCCCGCAGCTCTTCCTCCGTGCCCAGATTGGGATTGGGCCGGTACTGGGGGAAGCCGTAGTCGAAGCCGCTTTCGTTCCAGCCGCTGAGCAGGATATGGTTCAGGCCGAAAGCCCTGGCTTCCTCATAAAGCCGGGGAATATCCTTATAGGTGTGAACCACGCCGCCGGTCTGGTACTGGAAATCATAGTGGGCCATCAGGCCGGGGCTGCGATCGAACCATTCCGGGTGCAGGGGGCCGCAGCCGTTGGCATCCACGGGCACGGCATAGCGGGTCCCGTCCGGCTCCACCACCGGGGTGGATTCCCGCCAGGTGCGGTAGTCGTCCGCCGCCCAGTGCCACGAGTCCTGATGGGGCGCAACGATGCATTCCTCACTGTGCCACGTCTGCCCCTGATGTAGAAACAGATAATGCCCCACGGCCACGTTCAGGCCGGGGTTTTCCGGGCCGAAGCTCTCCGCCCGCAGGGTCTTCATGCGGCCGGATGCATTGCGGCAGGTCAGGTACAGGCCGTCCTGCTCGTTTTCATCAAACAGATCCAGCCAGAGCATGGTGCATTCGCCGGAGTAGCTCAGCTCCCACACCGACGCGCCCCGGCTGTCCTTCACGCCGCAGGGGCCGTTCAGCTCCGTGGCATAGTCGTACTCCTGCCACTTCCAATGGGCGACGCGGCGCGGGGCCGTCAGGGTCTCCACCGGGTTCAACACCCGCTGACCCGCGTGGCGGGGCATATACAGCGCGTCGTCCTCCCAGGTTTCGCCCAGCCAGAGGCCGTTGACGCAGGGGAACAGGGCCCGCTCCACCTCGGTTTCTCCGTGATTGTCCACCGTCAGGGACAGGTGGATCCGCTCGTCGCCGGGCAGAAGCCGGGCTTCCCAGCGGACGGCCACAGGCACGGGCAGGCCCTCCGCCATCACGGAAGGATACTCCGCCGTTACCGTGGCTTCCCGCTCCCCCTGATCGATGCGCAGGCTGGGCTTCAGGGCCGGATTCAGGCCGATCTCCGCCGAGCGGGCGGGGCGGGCCTCCACCGTGCCTTTTTCCGTATGCAGCATCAGCCGGAAGGGCGTTTCCTCCGCCGCCAGATGATTTTTGATCAGATTATCCTGCGCGCCTTCGCAGACCAGTTCCAGCCAGCCGCCGCTGACCGCGTCCAATGCCAAAGACACGACCCCGTTCGTCGCGTGCAGTCGGGAATGATACATACAGGGGGCCTCCATTCAGTTGTTTTGTCATCATGATAACGTGAAAGCAAGGGATTGTCAATCCTTGAACGGTTATTGGTAAAGAATTGTTTTATCAGGAAAAAACATATCCACTTGACATTTTTCTTTCATCCCCGTATCATGAAGGAGCTGAAAAAACGTTTTTTGGATAACTGGATACAGAACGACGGCACGAAACCAACACACTTCAAGGAGGTTTTCTGGATGAAAAAGGCTACCATTCTGAGCGGCATTGACCGTCTTCAGCTGGCGGACGAGCAGCTCCGCGGCCGCCGGGTAGGTCTGATGACCAACCCCACCGGCATGAACCGGGAACTGAAAAGCACCATCGACATCGTCAACGAGCGCTACCACCTGACCGCCATGTATGCCGTGGAGCACGGCATCCGGGGCGACGTGCAGGCGGGCGGCAAGGTGGAGACCTGTGTGGACCCCGAGACCGGCGTGACCGTATTCACCGCCTTCGGCGAAACGTCCCATTTCACGGACGAAATGCTGGACGCCTTCGACGTGCTGGTTTTCGACATTCAGGACGTGGGCGCGCGCTTCTACACCTATCTGTATTCTCTGGGCTACGCCATGGAAGCCTGCAACCGGGCGGGCAAGTCCATGGTGGTGCTGGACCGGCTCAACCCCATCGGCGGCGTAAAGACCGGCGGCACCATCCTGAACCCGGCCTTCAAGTCCTTCGTGGGCGATTATGAGCTGCCCACGCAATACGGCCTGACCATCGGCGAGGCCGCCCGCTACATCCGGGATTATCAGAAGCTGACCCTTGACCTGACCGTGATCCCGCTGGAAGGCTGGGAGCGGGGCATGTATCTGGACGATACCGACCTGCCGTGGGTAGCGCCGTCCCCCAACTGCGCCACGCTGAACGCCGCCCTGTGCTACATCGGCACCTGCGTGTTCGAGGGCACCAACTTAAGCGAGGGCCGGGGCACCACGCTACCCTTTGAGGTCATCGGCGCGCCCTTCATCGACGGCGCTCTGCTGGAAGCGAAGATGAACGGTCTGGGCCTGCCGGGCGTTCACTTCCGCCGCACGTCCTTCTGCCCCACCTTCAGCAAGCATCAGGGCGTTCTGTGCCACGGCGTACAGATGCATGTGCTGGACCGGCAGAGCTACGATTCCTTCACCGACGGCCTGCTGCTGCTGGACACCATCCGCAGCCTGTACCCCGAGGAGTTCCAGTTCGTGCGCTGGAGCGAAAAATCCCCCTATTCCATCGACCTGCTGCTGGGCACGGATGAATACCGCACCGGTGCGCTGACGGCGCAGGGCCTGATGGACAAATACGCGCCCAAGGTACAGGAATTTGTGGAAGCCGCGCAGAAATACCGGCTGTATTGACCCTTCCATCTTATCAATCAGGAGGACTTTATTCATGAGCTGGACTCTGAAACCCCTGACCCGGGAAGACATCCCCGCCGCCGCTGCGCTGTTCAACCAGAGCATTGCGGACAGCGAAATGATCTTTTCTCCGCTGGAGGAAGAAGCCTTTGAGCGGCGCTTCTTCCGTCCCGGCACTCACGCCTTTGCCACCATGGACGGCGAAAACGGTCAGCTGATCGGATTTATCCACGGCGCGTGCAAAACGGCGTTTCTGAACAAGGAAACCAACGAAAACACGCCCGGCTATCTGTCCGTCGTTGTCGTCCGGAAGGACAGGCGGCGGCGGGGCGTTGGCTCCGCGCTGATGGACGCGCTGGAGGACGCTTTCCGCGCCGCAGGCAAAAGCAATGCCGCCTGCAACGACAGCACCCCCGTCCAGATGAACTGGACCATTCCCGGCACTCCGGGGCACGACCACAACAATGCCCCCGGCGTGGACGAACGCTGCGAGGGCTATCCCTTCCTGCTGCGCCGGGGCTACGAGGTGGCCTTTACGGAGGTGGCCATGTATCTGGACCTGAGCAAGTTCCAATGGAACCCCGCGCTGGACGAAAAGATCGCCGCGCTGGCGGCCGAGGGCATCCGGGTAGGCCGCTGGGAGCCGGGCTGCGGCACGGAGCATGACGAGCTATGCGATCATGTGGGCAGCGAATACTGGCGGCACGTTCTGGACACCGAGCTGGAAGCCTGGCAGAAGAACGAGCCAAACGCCGACCCGTCCCTCTGGCCGGACGGACGCCGGCCCGCCGGGCCGCGCCCCCTGCTGACCGCCACCACCGGCGGGCACATCGTGGCCTACACCGGCCCCGTGGACCTGCAAAAGAGCGGCCGCGGCTGGTTCACCGGCATCTGCTGCGACCCCAACTACGGCGGACGCGGCATCGCCTCCATCCTATTCAACCTGCTCATGCGGGAATTCGTGGCCGAGGGCGCGAAGTTCAGCACACTCTTCACCGGCGAAACCAACTTCGCCCAAAAGATCTACAGCCGCGCCGGTTTCCGCATCGTCGCCCGCTTCGACGGCCTCACCAAACCCCTCAAGGGGTAGTGTCCCGCAACCTCAATCGTCGTCTTTGACACTACCGTGTCAAATCCTCGTTTCGGTTGACGGCTGCCGGTCGCTAACCGCCTGCGGCGGTTGTGCCCACTGGGCACGCGCTTCCTCTCGCCGCCCTTGACCCCGGACTGCGCGCCGTAGGCGCGCAGGGTGCTCGAGGGACATGCGGCTTGGCCGTAAAGCTACCGCCGCTCGGCGACAGGCCTCGCGGCTCGCGGGTTTGGTGCGGCTCCCTGCCGGTTGTCTGGTATAGACCGCCATTCGGCAACGGGCCTCATGGCTCGCTTAACAAGGCCAGCGTGGATTTGATTTCGCGCTGGCTTTCTGCGTTACAAAAATATCCAAGCCACACCGAAGCAGACCACCTCGCAAGGAGTGCGTATGCCCACCGTCCACTGCGGGGAAAAAATCAGTTCATTCATCCGCGCTGCAAAATCCCCCCAACCACATTGAAACTTCCCAACCTGCAAGGGGTAAGCATGCCCACCGCCGACTGCGCCGGAGCAGAGCGGCGATAGGCAGCGGAGGGAAAAAGCCTTGCCCTTTTTGAAAGAGGAAAAGAGTGAGCACGAGCGCGCACGAACGTGAATGTTGGTCGTTCAACTGTGCTGCGCGCGACATTGCGAACTTCCTCTTTCAAAAATGGGCAGTAAAGGGCTTTTTCCCGGAGTCGCCGTGCCGCTGGCTTTCTTTTGCACACTTTTCTTTCGCCACCGAAAGAAAAGTGTGAGCACCCCATGGGACGGCCAGTCCCAATCCGCGCCGGAGTCGGCGCGTCATTCCCCACCGGGGGGTGGGGAGTTGCGCCTGCGGGCGCACTGGGGGCTTTCCTCGGGGCAAACCATCGGCGCGTCAATCCCCGCCGGGGCCTATGCCTGCCCCCTTCCCATCTCCCCTTCTTTCTGCTATACTAACCCCATCCTCTCCCACCGAATCCCATACCCGCATCAATCAAAGAAAAAAGGAAGTTTTCCATGCTTTTTCCCAAAACCCTCTCCATCAGCGGCAATATGCCCTTCGCCCAAAACGAACTTGCCCGGTGCCTTGCCGCCATGAGCGGCGCAGAGATCCGCCCGGACGGCTATCCCTTCGCCATTCTGGCAGACCAAACCGAGGGCGAGGGCTATCGCGTCGAAGTGACCGAACAGCGCACTGTGATTCAGGCCGATAGCCCCCGGGCGGCGGTCTATGGCGTGTATGGCCTGCTGGAACGGCTCGGCGCGCAGTTTTTGGCTGAGGACTGCGAAATTCTGCCCCAAATCACCGATTGGGAACCGATGTGCTTTTCCTCCCGGCCCAATTTTGCCTATCGGGATCTGTATTGGCGCGGGGCGCTGGATGGGCGCTTCGCCCTGCAGTGCAGGCTGAATTCCGCCCGGGCGGATATTGCGCCCGAAATGGGCGGTAAGGTGAGTTTTTACCGCTATTCCCATACCTTTGAGGAGCTGGTTCCGCCGGAAAAGTGGTTCGACTCCCACCCGGAATATTTCTCGCTGGTGAACGGGAAACGCCGGCGGGAGCATAGCCAGCTCTGCCTGACAAACCCGGACGTGCTGGAACTCTGCATTGAAGGAGTGTGCCGCTGGATGCGGGAGCACCCGGAGTGCCGCATTTTCTCCGTGGCTCAGAACGACTGGTACGGCTACTGCGAGTGCGAGCATTGTCAGGCCATCGACCGGCGGGAGGAAAGCCATGCCGGAGCCCTGCTTGCTTTTGTCAACGCAGTGGCGGACGCCGTCCGGGATGAATTCCCGGATAACCGCATTCATACCTTCGCCTATCTTTATTCCCGGAAAGCGCCCCGCTTCCTTCGTCCGAGGGAGAACGTGATCGTCCGGCTGTGCAGCATCGAGTGCTGCCAGAGCCATCCCATGGGCGCCTGCCGTCAGGCCATCGACGGCATCGACGTGGAGAACAACGCCGCCGACGGGTTTGCCCTGTCCGGACAGGCGTTTACGGATGATCTGGCCGACTGGGCGAAAATCGCGCCCCATCTGTATCTCTGGGATTACACCACCAATTTCAGCAACTACCTTCAGCCCTTCCCCAACTGGCATGTGATGGGGGAGAACCTGCGGCTGTTCCGCCGTTTGGGTGTAGAGGGCGTGCTGGAGCAGGGCAACTATTCCCCCGGAAAGACCAGCGCGTTTGCGCCGCTGCGCATTTATCTGCTGAGCAGGCTTCTCTGGAACGCAGACGCGGACACGGACGAGCTGATACGCACCTTTGTACGGGGCTATTACGGCCCGGAGGCGGAGACGGGCGTACTGCAATGCCTGTCCCTGATGGAAGGCGCTGCTTCTCAAAACCACATGGGCATTTACGACATGCCGGACGCGCCCTATCTGGAGGAAACGCTGCTCATTCGGGCCGATGCGGCGCTGGCAGACGCTCTTCGCCGGACGGCGGATCCCATCCGCCGGGAACGGCTGGAACGGGAGCGGCTCAGCTTCGAATACGTGCAGCTGGCCCGTCTGTCCCTTGACGCGCCCGGACGGAACGAGCGCATCGACGCTTTTGCCGAAAGGCTTTCCCGGCTGGGGGTCACGGAGCTGTTCGAGCGCCGGGAGCTGGCCGGTTCCCTTCGCTGCATGAAGGAAAGCCGCTTTACCCGCCAACGGGACGATGTTCCCTACCGCTGCTACCGGCTGTAATTGCCTGTTTTTGCCTTTTCCCCTTGATTCTTTCCATGCCTTTGGTCTACAATACTTTTGAACAAATTCCGCCTGACGGCGGCAAGGAGGATTTCATCATGAGCGAAGTTTTGCTGCGCAAGGACGTTCCCGCGCAGGCCCAGTGGCAGACCAGCCACATTTACGCCTCTCAGGAAGAATGGGAGAAGGATTTCCAGTGGGTTCAGGAAAAGGCCAAAGAGCTGGCCGCCTATGCCGGTACGCTGAAGAACGGCAAGGACACCGTGCTTTCCCTGCTGAAAACCTATGCGGAATCCAGCGAGCATCTCAGCCGCCTGTACACCTATGCCAGCTGCAACCTGAACGTGGACAACGGCGAGCCCTTCTATCAGGGCGTAATGGCCCGCACCCAGACCCTGTACGCCCAGTACAGCGCCGCCGTGGCTTTTCTCTCCCCCGAGCTGCTGAAGCTGCCCAAGGCCACCCTGAAGAGCTACATCGCCGACCCGGATTTTGCGGATTTTGACACGATCCTGAAGGATCTGGAGCGGATGCGCCCCCACACCCTGTCCTCCGAGGTGGAAACCCTGCTGGCCAGCGGTCAGGAAGTTTTCGGCGCGACGGGCAATGTATACGACATGCTCACTGACGTGGACATGAGTCTGGGCAAGGTCAAGGACGAAGACGGCAAGATGGTCGAGCTGACCCACGCCCGCTACGGCTCCATGCTGGAAAGCCCCAACCGGGCCGTCCGCAAGGCTGCCTACGAGCGCATGATGAAGGCCTATGCCGCCTACGGCTCCACCTTTGCCGCCACCTACGCGGGCAATGTGAAGGGCGACGTTTTCCTGGCCCGGGCTCACGGCTACCAGAGCGCCCGGGAAGCGGCCCTGTATCCGGACGATATTCCCGTCAGCGTGTATGACAACCTGCTCAAGGCCGTTCACGAGGCGCTGCCCGTGCTGCACGCCTACTGCGGCATGCGCAAGGAAGCCTTCGGCATCCCCACCGTTCACATGTACGACCTGTACGCGCCCATGACCAAGGATTTCCAGATGAAGCTGAGCTTCGACGAGGCCTACGAGCTTCTGCTGGAAGGCGTTGCGCCCTTGGGCAAGGACTATCAGGACGTGGTGCGCTCCGCCAAGGACGGCGGCTGGATCGATGTTTACGAGACGAAGGGCAAGACCACCGGCGCGTACTCCAACGGCTCCGCCTACGGCGTGCATCCCTACGTGCTCCTGAACTTCCGGCCTGAGCTGGACGGTCTGCTGACGCTGGCCCACGAAATGGGTCACGCCATGCACAGCTATTATTCCAACCACACCCAGCCCTTCATCAAGAGCGACTACACCATCTTTGTAGCGGAAGTGGCCTCCACCTGCAACGAAGTGCTGACCATCAACGCCCTGCGCAAGAAGTTTGCGGGCAATCAGGCGGCGCAGCAGGCTTTGATCGGCCGTCTGCTGGAAGGCTTCCGCACCACCGTTTTCCGCCAGACCATGTTTGCGGAATTTGAGATGAAGGCTCACGCCATGGAAGAAGCGGGCCAGCCCCTGACCCGGGAATCCCTGAACGCCATGTACTACGACCTGAACAAGCAGTACTACGGCGGCGGCTGCCGGGTGGACAAGGTCGTGGAGAACGAATGGATGCGCATTCCGCACTTCTACCGTTCCTTCTATGTCTACAAGTACGCCACCAGCTTCTGCGCGGCTGTGGCTCTGGCGGACAAGATCCTGCACGGCACGCCCGAGGACGTAGCGGCCTACCGCCGTTTCCTGACTTTGGGCGGCAGCATGAGCCCCATCGAAGAGCTGAAGACGGTGGGCATCGACATGTCCACGCCTGCTCCCATCGAAGCGGCTCTGGACGTTTTCGCCTCCCTCCTTGCCGACTTTCAGCAGCAGGGCTGATGCCCTGGCAGGGGTAGTACCCCTGCACCCCACACCGCTCCCATAGGGCGCGGGGCTGCTCGTGGGAAAGCCCGTTAGCTCCTTTCTACCGCCGCTCGGCGACAGGCCTCGCGGCTCGCGGGTCTGGGCAGGGCGATGCCCTGCACCCATCTCTGCGCGGCTTTGCCGCGCAGGGGCGTCGGGGGACATGCGAGTTGGCCGGGGTTTTACCACCGTGGCACGACAGGTGCCACGGCTCGCTGAACAGTCACTGTTATTTTCGAAAACAAGCCAAAAGATAAAGAAGCAGGGAATGCTTTCCGAAGGATTGGAAAACATTCCCTGCTTTATTATATTGCCTGATGTACCAAAGCAGTTTGAGGGGTATGCCAGCCATGAGGCCCGTTGCCGAATGGCGGCCTGTACTCGCCAACCGGCAGGAAATCGTACCAGACCGGCGAGCCGTGGCACCTGTCGTGCCACGGCGGTAACTCGCAGCCAACCAGCTTTCCCCCTACGCCCCTGCGCGCATAGCGCGCAGTCCGGGGTGCAGGGGTACTACCCCTGCTCAGGTGAGGATGCGGCGGAAGTCTTCGCCGGGCTGCTCGGCGGGGTAGACCAGGAAGCTGCGCACGTCCAGCTCGACGGCCTTGCCCGCTTCCACGCCGATGCTCTCGTAGGGGTCGGCGATGATGCGCAGCTCTTTGCCGCCGCCAAGGTCAATGCGGCAGTCGTCTACGTCGCCCAGATAGAAGTGCGTTTTGACCACGCCATGCAGCGTGCCCTTGCCCGCCTCGGCATACTTCACGTGCTCGGGACGGATGCCCACAATCACGTCGCCCTTCGCGTCGCCTTCGTAGGGCAGCTTCTGGCCGCAGCCGTTCAGGGCGATGTATCCCGCCTCTACGCGGCCCTCCAGAAACTCGATTTTGCCCACAAAGTCCGCAATGAAGGGATTGGCAGGCTCGTTGTAAATCGTCTTGGGGGAACCCACCTGCTGGATGACGCCCCTGTTGATGACCACGATGCGGTCGCTCATGGCCATGGCCTCGGTCTGGTCGTGCGTGACGTATACCACCGTGATGCCGTACTGCTTCTGAATGTCCTTGATCTCAAAGCGCATGCTTTCCCGCAGCTTTGCGTCCAGATTGGACAGCGGCTCGTCCAGAAGAAGCAGGGCGGGTTCGGCCACCAGCGCGCGGGCCAGCGCAACGCGCTGCTGCTGGCCGCCGGACAGCTGGCTGGGGATCCGGTCCCGGTACTGGGCCAGATGCACCACGTCCAACACGCGCTCCACTTTCTTCGTGATGGTGGCTTTATCCACCTTCTTGATTTGCAGCGGGTAGGCCACGTTGTCAAACACGGTCATGTGGGGCCACACGGCGTAGCTCTGGAACACCATGCCGATGTCCCGCTTTTCCGGGGGAATGAACACCTTATCGGAGGAAACGACACGGTCGTCGAAGAGCACGCTGCCGCTGGTGGGCTTTTCAAAGCCCGCAATGATGCGCAGCATGGTCGTTTTGCCGCAGCCCGACGGGCCCAGCAGGGTGATGAATTCGCCGTCGGCGAACACGGCGTCAAAGTTTTCCAGCACCGTGGTGTTGCCGAAGGTCTTGGTTACATTCTGAATGGTTACGCTGGACATGATTCCAACTCCTTTTTGTGGGAAATCCCTTTGCACTTGGTTCGAGCCTTGTCGACCGGCGGCAAGAGGGGTCATATCAATCGGAAGGGGTGTTTTAAGATGGGATGGAACGGCTGACGTAAATCAGATCGAGAATTCGCCCTTGGTGAGCTTGTTGAGCAGGAAGTTCAGGGCGACGACGATCATCAGGATGCCGAAGGCCATGGCGCAGCTCTGGGGCTGGCTGGTAAAGGTCCAGTACTCGTACAGCTGGAAGCCGATGGTCTTGGTGGAGTTGGAGTACAGCAGGGTGGTCATGCTCAGCTCGTAGAAGCTGGGGATGAAGATCAGGAACCAGCCCGCGGCGATGGAGGGGAAGATCAGGGGGCCGGTGATCTTGAGCATGGTGCGGGTCCAGCTGGCGCCGGAGATCTGGCTGCATTCCTCCAGCGAGACGTGGATCTGGCTCATAGCGCTGACCACGGTACGCATGCCCATCATCAGGTATTTGATGAGGTAGGCCACAATCATGATATAGGCCGTGTTGTAGATGTTCACGCCGAAATCGCCCTTCATGGTCATAATCAGGCCCAGCGCGATAACCACGGAGGGAGTGCCCGAACCAAGGGTAATCAGGAAGTCCGGCAGCTTGCGGCCGCGAATCTTCGTCCGCTGCAGCAGGTAGGACATGGTGCAGGCCACCACGATGCCCACGCTGGCGGTAATCACGCCGAAGATCAGGCTGTTTTTCAGGCAGCTCATGGTTTCCGAGCGGGAGAAGATGGTCTGCCACTGGGTCAGGGTGAAGTTCTCCGGGTCGAAGAGGGACTTGCCCACGTCGATCTTAAAGGAGGTGGTCAGGATGGTGGCGAAGGGAATCAGCACCACGATGGTGGCGAACAGGCTTACCAGCACCGTCAGCGGAACGCGCCACTTGCCCAGATCCACGATGTTGGGCCGGGTGGATTTGCCGGATACGGTGATGTACTGCTTCCGGGCCACCACGAAGTCGCTCAGGTAGAGGATCAGGATGGCCAGCGCCATCAGGAACACGGCCAGACCGGTAGCATCGCTGATGCCCTGCGCGCCCAGACCATTGTACTCGATAATGCGGGTGGTGACGGTATGCACCTTGCCCGGCGCGCCGATAATGGAGGGGATGCCGTAGCAGCTCATGGCCGCCACGAACACCAGCAGCGCACCGGCGATCAGGCTGGGGGTCATCATGGGCAGGGTGACGCGGAACACCGTCAGCAGGGGGGACGCGCCGGAAATGCGGCTGGCTTCCTCCAGACTGGGATCCATCTTTTCCATGGCCCGGGAAATGGTGATGAAGGCGTAGGGATAATAGAACGTGGTCAGCACCCAGATCAGGCCGCCCAGCGTGTAGATGTTCAGCGGGCCGGGGATATCGCCCAGGCCGAAGAGCAGGCGGAAGAACTGGTTCATGGTGCCCACGTTGGGGTTCAGCAGCCGCAGCCACGCCATGGCGCCCACATAGGGCGGCACCATGTACGTCAGCACGAACAGGGAGCGGAAGAACTTTTTGCCAAACAGGTTGGTGCGGCCCACCAGCCACGCCAGCGGGAAGGCGATCAGCGTGCCCAGCACCATGGTGACGGTGGCGGCGATGAGCGTGTTCTTCAGCGCGCCCAGGTTCATCTGGTAGGTGTACAGGCGCTGGAAGACGTCGAAGGTAAAGCTGCCCTCCGGGAAGAAGGCCTTGATGATCAGATACACCATGGGCAGCACCTGGAAGACCAGCATGAAATCCACAATAAGGAGGATAATGGCCCACTTGAAATCCAGATGCCAGCTGTGGTCTTTATACAGCATCAGGAACAGCAGCGCGATGTCCAGCGCCAGCAGGACGCCCAGCAGGATCGCCGTGCGGCTGTGAGAAATCAGCAGTTGGGAAAGAAGGGAAACCGAGCCGTCCGCCGTCATTTCATAGGCGGAAATGCGGGCCTCGGCATTGCGGGCCGCTTTCTTCAGGCTATTGACATGGTCGGTGGGCAGGGGCTCGTTCTCTGCGTTGGCGCTGACCAGAAACAGCTGCATCAGCGCGGCGGCGCGTTCGCTGCCGGTCAGCTCGCCCACGGCGGAAGCCACGGCCTGCGGCAGGGGCGCGCTTTCATCCAGCACGGCCCGAAGCAGGGCTTCCCGGTTCTGGCTGCGCTCCGCGTCCGTCCACTTAGCCAGCTGCTTCTTTTCGGCGGAAGCCACCTTGGGCCCGTTCAGCGAATAGGTAATGGAAAGAAGCTCCATGGTCTTCTGCTGGAGCTTGTCGCCCGTCAGGCCGGAAAGCATTTCATCGGCCCGGGCGCTCTGATCGGCCTTGACGGCGGCGGTCCAGTTTTCCTTCAGAAGGCCGGCAGCCTGAAGGGTCAGGGCCTCCCGTTCCGCGTCCGTCAGCTTGGCCATGACCGGCTGAATGGACTGGGTATACAGACGGTCCACTTCGCCGGACAGCTTTTGAATGTAGCGATAGCCTACTTCCTGATCGAAGCCGGACTGCTGATACTGCCGGATTCCCCAGAGCCCGCCCAGAATCAGCGCGGCGCCCAGCAGGAGCAGGATCAGCAGCGTGAGCTTGCACCGGGTTTCGGTTGGATCATGTTTGCTTCGTTGAAGCTGTGTCTGCATGAACAGCACTCCCCAGTATGTTGATTGGTCGTTATACGACAGGGGGAAGCCGCCGTCAGGACAACTTCCCCCATTTGGCATGTCGGTAGGATCAGGCGGAGCCGCATCGTTCGTCGGCTGCAGCGGCGGCGCCTTATTCACCCTTTGCGATTTGCGTTAACCGGATTTACTTCTTTTCAGGGATGGTAACGGCCTCCTGGAACTTGGTGCGGATCTCGTCGCGCATGGTGTAGCAGCGCACCCAGTCAACGCCCATGTCCTTCTCGATCAGGCCGTCGGTGTCCACGGAATCGAAGGGAACCTCGGAGAAGCCCTTCATAACGGAGTGCATGTAGCCCTCCACCATGAATTTCTGGCCTTCTGCGCTCAGCAGGTAATCGGTGATGGCTTCGCAGGCCTCGATGTTCAGGTTGGCGCTGCGATCCTCCGCCACGGTCATGACGGTGGAGGGGATCAGGATGACGCCGTCGTCGGGATAGATGCAGGCGATCTTGGAGCCGTTTTCCTTACGCTCCTTCAGCACGGACTCCTCCAGAATCATGATGACGTCGCACTCGCCGGTCTGCAGCTTGGCCAGAGCGGTGGAGCCGGATTCGATCATCACGTCGTTGTTGCCCAGGGCGGTGAAGTACTCATAGCCGTACTTGTCGCTCAGGCTGGCCACGGCCGCCATGGTGGTGCCGGAGGTCAGGGGATTGCCCATGGAGATACGGCCCTTCAGGCTGGGATCCTCGGCAAACTCCTTGAAGGTCTTGGGCAGCTCTTCGGGGGTCTTGAGCTCGGGGTTGTAGGCCAGCACCATGTTGCACACGCGCACGGGATACCAGTAGCCTTCCTCGTCATAGGGGAAGCGCAGGCTTTCCTTAACGGGGGTGTCGTAGCTGTGCAGCCAGCCGCCTTCCTTCAGCTCCAGGCTGTAGGCGGGCTCGGCCACCAGCATCATGTCGCAGCCCAGCGTGCCGGTTTCCATTTCGCCGGCCAGCTTGGTCTGCAGGGAGCCGGTGCCGCCATAGAAGAAGAAGGAGCCGTCGTTGCCCGGGGTCAGGTTGGGGAATTCGGCCTTCAGGGCTTCGTCCATCATGTCGATCACGAACTGGTACATGGAGGTGTAGATCATAACGGTGCCGGTAACGTCCTCGTTCACGGCCAGAGCGGCGGGAGCGACGCAAAGGAGCATCGCGATGCACAGTACCAGAGAGACGATTTTCTTCATGAGACAGGTTCCTCCTTTTAATGTTGAAGTTCTATATTTACATTGGCCCCCCAATGTAAGGTACAGCAAAAAAGAGCATCACAAAATAAGAGGCTGTTCCATTTATTTCTCATCCATTGGACATCTCTTATTCTATCAGAATCACCGTCTTTTTGCAAGCATAAAAATGGCTGAAATATCTCTTTTTTTATCCAAAAGCGCCCCTTCCGCAAGGGAAGGAGCGATCAGAGTGTTTTTCGATTTTCTCAGGCGTTTTCCAGTGCCTTTTTACCCAGAAGATAGCTGCCCCACAGGCCGCTGACGGGGAACAGGGCGGGGGGAACGATGTATTCATCGGTGTGGTTCAGCAGGCGGTCGGACTGCACGTAGCCGCCCAGCAGGCGCAGGGCTTCCTGCCGCACCAGCGGGAACAGGCTTTCCCGCTGCATGACGCCGCCGCCCAGAATGATCTTTTCGGGGCTGACGGTCACGATCAGGTTCTGGCACATCTGCGCCAGATAATAGGCCTCGATCCGGAAAGCGGGATGATCGTCCGGCAGATCGCGGGCGTCGCCCTGCACCCGCGCGCCGATGGCGGGACCGGCGGCCAGTCCTTCCAGACAGCCATCATGATAGGGGCACACGCCGTGGGGGATGGGGTCGTCGGGATGGGGCCGCAGCAGCATGTGGCCAACCTCCGGGTGCAGCAGGCCGTGCACCGTCTTGCCGTCCACCACCACGCCGCCGCCGATGCCGGTGCCCACGGTGATGTAGACTGCGCTGCGGCAGCCCTTGGCAGCGCCCATTTCCAGCTCGGCCAGCGCGGCGGCGTTCACGTCGGTGTCGATGGCGGCGGGAATATTCCGGCCATGAAGCAGCTCGGGCAGCAGGGGATAATCCTTCCATTTCAGCTTGGGCGTGGAGGTGATATAGCCGTAGGTGGGGGAATCCGGGTTCAGATCCAGCGGGCCGAAGCTGCCCACGCCCAGCGCGTCGATGTTCCAACGGTCAAAAAAAGCCTGCATGGGCGGCATCGTTACCGCAGGTTCCTCGGTGGGGATGGTCATTCTTTCCAATTCCTTGCCGGTCTCGTCAAAGGCGGCCAGCACCATTTTGGTGCCGCCGGCTTCCAGTGCGCCAATCGTCATGAGCGTTCCTTCTTTCCTGAATAATCGGGAAATTCTGTTGTTGTACACCTCCTGATTGTATCCCAAGCGAGGCGTTTTGGCAAGGCGCAGTTCAGGAGAATCTTGCCCCCGGGGCCGGTTTGCGCTACAATGAGGAAGAACGGCGCGGCTGGCGCCTTGGGAAGGATGGGACCGATGAATTTTACCCCTGAACAGCAAAGCGCCATCGACGCGAAAAACCGGGAGCTGCTGGTTTCCGCCGCGGCGGGCAGCGGCAAGACCGCCGTGCTGGTACGGCGCATTCTTCACCTGATCCGGGACGAGGGCTATTCCATCGACCGGATGCTGGTAGTGACCTATACCCGCGCCGCCGCCGCCGAGCTGCGGGACCGGCTGGAAACCGCCATGCGGGACGCGGCGCTGAACGACCCCGCCATGGCCCGGCAGGCGGAGCTGGTGGGGCAGTCCCAGATCTCCACCATTCATTCCTATTGCCAGAAGGTCATCCGGGAGCATTTCCGCTTCTGCCGGATCGACCCCCAATTCCGGCTGGGAGACGAGCGCACGCTGCAAGGCCTGTACCGGGACGCGATGGAAGAAACGCTGGACGCGCTTTACCTCCGGGCGAAAACCGAGGACGAGCTGGCGGCGCTGCTTCACAAGCTGCCGGAACGTCAGCTGACCCAGGTAATGGAGCAGGTGTACGCCTTTCTGCTGTCCCGGCCCGACCCGCTGGGCTGGCTGAAGGAGCAGACGGAAAAGACGTGGACGCTGGAGGGGCTGGAGAACGACCCGCTGGCGCAGGTTTTCCTTCGGGAAGGCGCGCTGATGATGGAGGGCGTCATGCGGGTCTGGGACGAGAGCCGCCGTCTGTCCGAGGAAAGCTGTTTTCCCGAGGGGCTGAACAAGACCATCGAAGCCGATCTGGACACGCTGAACACCCTGTCGGAGCGGATGCGGGAAGGGTTTTCTTCCATGGTGGCGGGCCTGCAGCAGTGCCGTTTCGTCACCATTGCCCGGGTCAAGCCCGTCACCGGGGATGAAGTGCGCATCGTGGACCGATACAAGGCGCTGCGCCAGAGCTACAAGGACAGCATTCAATCCCTGAAGGAGCTTCTGCCCATCCGGCTGGAAACGGCGGTGGACGATATGAACGCCATGGTTTCGGCCCTGCGGGGGCTGTATCAGGCCATGGAGACCTTTCATCTGACCTATCAGCAGAAGAAAATTGACGCTTCCACGCTGGATTTCAACGATCTGGAGCATTTTACGCTGGGCGTGCTCAGCGACCCGGAGCTGAAAAAGCTGGAATCCGCCCGGTTCGACGCAGTCTTTGTGGATGAATATCAGGACGTGAGCGCCATTCAGGAAAGCATTCTCAACGGCCTGAAGCGTCCGCCCGAGGAGGACGGCAAGCTCCCCCAGCTGTATTTCTACGTGGGCGACGTAAAGCAGAGCATCTACCGCTTCCGGCAGGCGGAGCCGGGGCTGTTCCTTCATAAATTGGAAACCTTCTCCGCAGAGGAAACGGCCGAAAAACGGAAGATCATCCTCAACCGAAACTTCCGCAGCCGGGAGGGCGTGCTGGACGCGGTGAACCGCACCTTCCTGCACGTGATGGACCGGCGGGTAACGGAGATCGACTATGATCGCAGCGCCATGCTCTATCCCGGCGTTCCCTCGGAGAACGACCCCGTGACCGAGCTGCATCTGTGCCAGATCGGCAAAACCAAGGAAGCACCCAGAACCGAAGCCGAATGGATCGCTCGGGATATTCTGGACTCGGTGGGCAGGCCCGTCCCCGGCGGCGAGGGCGGCGTGCTGCACTACCGGGACATCGCCATTCTGCTGCCCGTCAGCAAGGGCGTAGCCGATCAGGTGGAAGCAGTGCTGACCGCCCACCAGATTCCCGTGTATTCCGACGCGGGGCAGAGTCCGCTGGCCGGAGAGGAATCCATTCAGGCGGTGCAGCTGCTCATGCTGCTGGACAACCCGCGAAACGACACGGCGCTGCTTTCCGTGATGCGCAGCCCCTTGTTTGATTTCGGCGAGCAGGAGCTTGCGCACATCCGTCTGAACGCGCCTGACGCGTCCGGTTTCTATGACGCGGTGCAGTTCACCGCCGGGCTGGCGGGAGACGCTTTGCAGGAGCGCTGCCGGGCGGTGCTGACCCGGCTGGAGGAGGAGCGCTTTTTATTCCGGCACATGAGCCCGCAGGAATATCTGTGGGACGCGCTGATGCGCACGGGCATGTACGCCCACTACGGCGCGCAGCCCGGCGGGCGGCTCCGGCAGGCCAACCTGCGGATGCTCTGCCTGAAGCTGGAGGAATACTTCCATCTTCATCAGGAGGGACTGAGCGGATTTCTGGATTCCATCCGGGAGCGGGAGGTGGGGGACGGCAGCTCGCCCACGGTGGTCAACCCGTGGGAAGATGTGGTGCGCATCATGACCATCCACAAATCCAAGGGGCTGGAATTTCCCACCGTCTATGTGATGGGTCTGGGCACCGGGCTGAGCCGCCGACGGCAAACGAAGACCATCAGCCTGCACGACCGGCTGGGCATTTCCCTTCTGTATATGAACGAGGAAAAGCGCACCAAGCGGCAAACCCTTATGCAGAGCGGGATTCAGCTCTGTCTTGGCACGGAGGAACGGGCCGAAAAAGCCCGTCTTCTGTACGTGGCGATGACACGGCCGAAAAATCGTTTAGTGATGATTGGTTCGTCCACAAACGAAAAAAACGCCTTAGAATCGACGCTGGAAAACGTGCTCCGCAAACCCTTTGAAATCAACGATTTGGCGGCCGTCCGTTCCGCGTCTGTCTACACGGATTGGCTGATTCAATCCCTAAAACCGTGGGATGAGCTGAACCAGCAAAAGGGCGATGAGTTTTCCACATCATTCTTATGGGAAACCTGTGGTCAACCAGAGCTTTTCGACAATTCCACAGGTTTTCCACATAAATCGGCCCCTTGGAGGGTGGTTTTCCACATCCCTGCGGAAAAGACTCCACAGAATATGGAAAGTGTGGAAGCTTCGTCCACCGAAATGCCCGATTTGGAAAATCTATGGTCTTCCCGTCAGGATGCACAGCTTCCCAGCTTGGGCGACCCCCTTTCGCCCCTGCCGGAATACGAGCATCTGCCCCTGAAGCTGGGCGTGACCGCCCTGTGCCGCGCCATGGAGCAGGGCCAGCCCCGTTCCGTGGACGAAGAGGAAATCGAAACCGCCGAAAGCAAGCGCATTCCCCTGACGGTGCAGCGGCCCCGGCTGCTGAGCGCCATCGCGCAGGAGCCCGCCTTCCTGACCGTCCCTGTGGAAAACACAGGAGCCCTGCGCGGCACCCTGACCCACAAGCTGCTGGGGCTTCTGCCGCTGGACGGACTGCGCGCCCATCCGGACGAGCTGCGTGCCATTATAATGGAAGAAACCGCTTTGCTGGTGCAGCGCGGCGTGCTGACAAAGGACGAAGCGGCGCTGATCCCGATAGCTCATGTGGAAAAGTTCTTCCGTTCCTCGCTGGGACAGAGAATGCTCCGTTCGTCCACCGTATGCCGGGAGTGGAATTTCAACCTGCGCATTGCCGATCCCTTCGACACCATCGTACAGGGCGTGATCGACCTGTGCTTTCTGGAGGACGGCGGCTGGGTGCTGGCGGATTACAAAACCGATCATGTGGAAAACGTGGAAGAGCTGATTCCCCGTTATCATCGCCAGCTGTCCATGTACCGTCACGCGCTGGAAAAGGCTACCCCCTATCCGGTGCGGGAATGCGCCCTATATTCTCTTCGACTGGATCAGGCAGTGCTCGTGCCCGAAGGCTAAAATGTGACAAAAATATTTCACTCTCGTGCATGAAAACCTGAATTCCGTTCGTTTCAATGGTGGGATGATGAATATTGGGTATTGATTTAGTTGGGTTTTGACGGTATAATCCCATTGGAACTGTAATGGAAATCCATTACCGTTTCTTCAAAAGATTGTAACATTTCAGAACCGCCCAATGAAAGGTGTGGATAGAATGAAGCGAACCCGCAATGAATTCCGCAAGGGGGGAGCGTCCGCCGCGAAGCGGCTGGCACTGGCGCTGGTGCTGATCGCCGCCTGTGCGCTGATGACGGCCTGCTATATGGAGCCTGATCGTGTGGTGGATGCAGGCAATGCCTTAGATAACAGCGGAAATCAGAATTTCCAGACGGTGATCACCGATACGCCTGCGCCTACCGACACCCCCACGCCTGCGCCTACTTCGGCAGGCGGACAGCAGATGGACTGGTCGGCCTGGACCTTCGGCGACGACAACGCGACCAATGCGCCCAGCAGCACGATCAACGCCAATACGGGCGTGACCGCTACCAACCCGCCCTCCGGCGGCACCATCACCGTAGGCCTGACCACCGCTACGCCCAAGCCCAGCTCACCCTCCGCCACGGCAACGCCCAAGCCTACGACCTCTTCCGCTGCTTCTTCTACCCTGAAGCAGGGTTCCTCCGGTTCGGACGTGAAGACCCTGCAGCAGCGTTTGAAGGATCTGGGCTATTACACCGGCAGCGTGGACGGCAAGTTCGGCGCGGGAACAGCTGAGGCCGTGAAGGCGTTCCAGCGGGCCCACAACCTGACGGCGGACGGCAAGGCGGGCAAGAACACCCAGACCGCGCTGTATTCTTCCTCCGCGAAGAAGGCCTCTGCCACCTCCAGCAGCAGTTCCGGCTCCAGCAGCAAGAACAATTCTTCTTCCAGCTCTTCCTCCGGCAACTCCAGTTCCAGCAGCAGCTCCTCCAGCTATACCAACGGCCGGACGGATGTGTACCTGCAGCTGGGCTCGTCCGGCAAGCAGGTGAAGATCCTGCAGAACCGGCTGATCGTTCTGGGCTACCTGACCGGCACGGCGGACGGCGAGTTCGGCTCCACCACCGAGGCGGCTGTGAAGGCGTTCCAGAAGCGCAACAGCATCTATGACGACGGCGTGGCCGGGCCGACGACCCTGACCAAGCTGTATTCTTCCTCCGCGAAGAAGGCCAGCAGCGTGGTGGCCAATCTGGGTTCCATCCGTCCGGGCACCAACGGCAGCGCGGTTCGCGCCCTGCAGCAGCAGCTGAAAACGCTGGGCTATTACAGCGGCAGCGTGGACGGCGATTACGGCTCCGGCACCACGGCGGCGGTCACGGCCTTCCAGCAGGCCAACGGCCTGGAAGCGGACGGCATCGCGGGCAAGGCCACGCAGAACGCCATTTATGCCGCCATCAACGGCGGCGGTTCCAGCTCCGGCGGCGGCAGTTCCTCCGGCAGCAGCACCAGCCCTGCCAGCTACGGCACGAAGGCTTCCAGCAACGGCTACACGACCATTTCCGCCAACTCCGGTTCCAGCAGCTCCAACGTGAAGGCCGTGCAGAGCGCGCTGTCCGCCAAGGGCTACTACAACGGCGAGTATGACGGCAGCTACGGCAGCGGCACCGAGCAGGCGGTGAAGGACTTCCAGAAGGCCATGGGTCTTCGGGTCACCGGCATGGCCGGCCCCACCACCCAGCGTCTGCTCTATGGCGGCACTTCCGCCAGCGGCAGCTACTCCAAGCTGCAGCAGGGCGACACCGGCAGCAAGGTCAAGCAGCTGCAATACGCGCTGTACGAGCTGAAATACTACGACGGCGACATCACCGGCACCTACGACACCGCCACCACCAACGCGGTACTGACCTTCCAGCAGGTACACGGTCTGGAAATGGACGGCATTGCGGGCCAGCAGACCCAGCAGATTCTGTTCTCTTCCAGCGCGATTCCCTGCAATATCTGATAATGGTAAATCGTAAAACCCCGGCGCGGCTGAAATCGCGCCGGGGTTTACTATATTATTTTTACGCCCCCATGCCGCTGCGATCCTGAGCGCGGATGCGGCCGCAGAGCAGCGTACACACATCGCCTGCAATCTGAATCAGCCGGGGATCCCGCAGCAGGGCCAGCTTTTGGTCGAAGCGGGTTTCGATTGCGCCGATCAGGAAGGGACAGCCTGCCAGCCCTTCTTCAATAGGGAAGAACAGCGCCGCTTCCATGGCGTCGGAGAAGATTTTCGCCCTGCGAATCACGCCGCCCTCCCGGCGCAGCAGAATGGTCACGCTGCCCCATGGAAAACGCTCGGACACGTCGAAATCGTAATTTTCCTGCGCCGGATACGTCCACTCCGGCTGGGCAAAGCTGGCCGTCAGCCGTTCCAGACTGGCTGCGTCCAAAAGCTGCTCGTCCAGCCATACGGGCCGGGCGCGGAAGCTGCGGGCAAAGACGCTCACCAGCGCGCGTTCCAGCCTGTCCGGCGTAATCTCCGGGTTCAGCTCCCGCAGGTTGACCATGCGGCTCTGCACGGGCGTTTCCTCCTGCAGGGACGGGGCCTTGCGGCGGGTTCTGACGTAATGCTCCATCATATCCAGCGCCGTATGAATCAGAATCGTTCCGTGATGCAAAGCCGCCGAGCCGGACTTATAGAAGGCGTTCTGGCAGAAGGTGCGTCCGCCCCAGCGCAGGGTCGCCATGGGGCCGATCTCCCAGGGAATCCCGGCGGCGGACAGGGCTTCGCCGATTAGGTGAAGCTGCCGCCCGGCGTTGAATTCTCTCTTGGGCAGAATCAGGCTGAAATTCAGCGTGCCCAGATCCTGATAGCTGGCTCCGCCGCCGGACAGCCGCCGGACGATGTCTCCGCCGGATTCCAGAAAGGACTCTACCTTGCACTCGTACCACGGATTCTGATTCCGTCCCACCACGATGGCGTGGCGGTTTTGGTACAAAAACAGAATGGCCGTGTTATCCGGCAAAGTGTCCATTAAATGCTTTTCGATGGCCAGATTGCGGCAGGCTTCATTTCCGCGCGCAATCAGGCAGGCGGTGCGTTGTATCATTTCCCTTGCTGCCTTTCCCCTGTGCTGTTCCGTGGGCTTGGATGCTTTCCCGGTTCTGGCCGGGAGGAACGATGATGGCTCCCGCTCAGTATAGCACAAATGAAAGATAAGAGAAAGCCCCTTTGCAGGAGAAGCGGAAAATCGCTTTTTTTCGCGGATTTGGAGCGGGAAGGTTGCTTTTTCCCTGACGAACCGTTACAATGGGCAAAACGCTTCCGGGAGGTTCTATATGGATCTGTCGATTCGCAGAATGAGGAAAGAGGACTTGGGCTGGCTTTATCGTCTTTTGTCCGACCCGGAGGTCATGCGTTGGCTGGAACCGCCTTACAGCATGGAGCAGACGGAAGCATTCCTGTTCTGTGCGGGATTGTCAGAAAATCCCCTGATCTATGCCGCCGAAGAACAGGGCGTGCCCATCGGGTATGTGATCGATCACCCTTATGATGAGCACAGCAGGGAGATCGGCTGGGTACTGCTGCCCGAATATTGGGGACGTGGCTATGCGTCTGCCCTGACAGACCTGCTGATTCAAAGAGCCGGACAGGAACGCAGGCAGCTGGTGATCGAATGCGCTCCCCAGCAGCAGGCAACGAAGTGCATTGCGGTACGGAAGGGGTTTCGTTATCAGGGCTTGATCGACGGGCTGGACGTGTACCGGCTGGAATAGAAGAATCCCCGCAGGGCTTTTCCTGCGGGGATTCGTTTTGTTCGGAGCCGTTACAGCACCGGCTTGATATGCCAGATTTTCTCGTTGTATTCCCGAATGGTACGGTCGGAGGAGAAATAGCCGGAGGACGCGGTGTTGGCAATCGCCATGCGGAGCCACTTTTCCCGATCCTGATAGTCGGTCATCAGGCGGCGGTTGGCCATGCTGTAGGAGCCGAAGTCCTTCAGCACCAGATAGGGGTCGGCCATGCTGCCCCAATCGCCCGCCAGCAGCGTGTGATACAGATCCTGCAAGGCCAGCGGCTCATGGGGGAATAGAGTGCCGTCCACCCACTGGCTGATGGCCTTATGCAGCTCCTGATTGGTTTCGAAGATGCTCATGGGGTTGTAGTTACCCTCCTGATAGAGCCGCTCCACCGCATCGGAACGCATGCCGAAGATGTAGATGTTATCCTGACCCACCTGATCGTAAATTTCCACATTGGCGCCGTCCATGGTGCCGATGGTCAGTGCGCCGTTCATCATGAACTTCATGTTGCCGGTGCCGCTGGCTTCCTTGCCCGCCGTGGAAAGCTGCTCGCTGATTTCGGTCGCGGGAATCAGCACCTCGGCGGTGGACACGTCGTAGTTTTCAATGTAGACGATCTTGATCATCTTCCGGGCCCGGGGCGAAGCGTCGATCAGCTTGGCCAGCGCGTTGATGTACCGGATAATCAGCTTGGCCCGCATATATCCCGGCGCGGCCTTGGCGCCGAAGAGGAACAGCCGGGGCGGCATGGTGAAGTTGGGGTCGTCCATGATGCGGTTGTACAGCACCTGAATGTGCAGGGCGTTGAGCATCTGGCGCTTGTACTCATGCAGGCGCTTGGCCTGGGTATCGAAGATAAAGTCCGTATCGATATCGATGTTCTGGCGGTTCTTGACCAGCTTTTGCAGGCGCTGCTTATTGACTTTCTTGACCTGATCGAACTTTTCCCGGAAGGCCGCGTCATCGGCAAAGGGCATGAGCTTGGTCAGCTGAGAAGCATCGGTGCGGAAGCCGTCGCCGATGGTCTCGGTGATGAGAGAGGCCAGCGCGGGATTGGCTTCCAGCAGCCAGCGGCGATGGGTGATCCCGTTGGTGATGGCGCAGAACTTCTGCTTATCCAGCAGGTAGAAATCGTGGAACAGGGTATCGCAGAGGATCTTGCCGTGAAGCTGGCTGACGCCGTTCACACTGAAGCACATCGCCACGCACAGGTTGGCCATATGCACCTGACCGTAGCCGATGATCGCCATATGGCCGATGCGCTCCCACTGGTCGGGATAGCTGACGAACAGGTCGGCGCACAGGCGGCGGTTCAGCTCCTCCAGAATCATATAGATGCGGGGGAGGGTCTGCTGCATCATGTCCGTGGGCCAGCATTCCAGCGCCTCGGCCATGACGGTGTGGTTGGTGTAGGCCATGCACCGCTTGGTGATACGGCAGGCCATATCCCAGTCCAGCCCTTCCTGATCGATGAGCAGGCGGATCATTTCAGGAATGGCCAGTCCGGGGTGGGTGTCGTTGATATGGAAGACGCACTTATCCGGCAGCAGGTCGAAGTTGTTGCCATAGTACTTCTTGAAATTCTTCAGCGCGTATTGCAAAGTGGCGCTGGTGAAGAAGTAATGCTGCTTCAGGCGGAGCATTTTGCCCTCGTAGTGCTTATCCTCTGGGTAAAGCACCTTGGAGATCACTTCCGCCATCTGCATTTCTTCCATGGCCTTCATGTACTCACCCTCGCCAAAGGAGCGCAGGTCGATGCGCTGCTGGCTGCGGGCACTCCACGTGCGCAGGGTGTTGACGCATTCGTTGTTATAGCCGACGATGGGCATATCGTAGGGCACTGCGTCGATGGTATACGCGCCGACGGTGCGGTAGCATTCCCGGCCGTTTTCCTCGTACTGCTCCACGTGGCCGCCGAACTGAATCTGGCAGGTGTCCTCGGTAGCGGCGATTTCCCACACATTGCCGTTGGCCAGCCAGTTATCGGGCAGCTCCACCTGCTGGCCGTCCACCATCTTCTGGCGGAACAGGCCGTACTCGTAGCGGATGGTCGCGCCCATGGCGGGCAGGCTCTCGCTGGCCAGACTATCCATAAAGCAGGCCGCCAGACGGCCCAGACCGCCGTTGCCCAGCGCGGGCTCCGGCTCCTCGGGCAGCACGTCGCTGAGCTTGATGCCCAGTTCGTCCAGCGCCTTGGCGTACAGATCCTGACTGCAAAGGTTGATGAGGTTGCAGTTCAGGCTGCGGCCCATCAGAAATTCAACAGAAAGATAATAGACCCGCTTGCCGTGCTGCTCATGGCGTTTTTTGCGGCAAACCATCCAGCGATCCATGATCTGATCCCGGGCGGTAGAAGCGACGGCGCGGTAGAGCTGCTGAGGCGTGGCTTCGGGCACGGTGATGCCGTAATAGCGCTGCAGCTTGCCGACGATACTGTTTTTGATGGATTCAACATCGAAAGTAGCGGTTGGCATGAAAAGCCTCCTTTATCATGACTGCCCCCTGTGTATACAGGCCGGAACCGCGTTATTATAGCAGAAAAGCGCCAAGGATGCAAACAAGGCGCTGGGGACGGGGGTTTGCCGGTGGATGCGCAATGTTTCACGTGAAACATTGTATGCCGGTTGAGACAACCCGTTCCTGTGATCTCAAAAAGTCCGAACTTATTTTTCCCATCAGGTGCAAAAACATGCTTTGCGCTTTTTTGCCTGATGCAGGCAGATGCAAAAAGCCAGAATGTTTCACGTGAAACATTCCGGCAAAAGGTCAATCGTGAGTGAAGTCTTTTGCTTCTTTTTGAAGCTGCGCCGCAAGATCGATACGCTCCCATGGAAGCTCCACATCAGTACGGCCAAAATGGCCGTAGGCGGCAGTCTGCCGGTAGATGGGACGGCGCAACTCCAGCATCCGAATGATGCCGTCGGGGCTCAGGTCGAAGTGCTTCAGAACCAGACGGCCCAGCTTATCCTCCGGCAGTTTGCCGGTGCCGAAGGCGTTTACCTGCACGCTGACGGGCTGCGCCACGCCGATGGCATAGGCCAGCGCCACTTCGCACTCATCCGCCAGACCGGCGGCCACCAGATTCTTGGCGACATAGCGGGCGGCATAGCAGGCGGAACGGTCCACCTTGGAGGGATCCTTGCCGCTGAACGCGCCGCCGCCGTGACGGGCGTATCCGCCGTAGGTATCCACGATGATCTTGCGGCCCGTCAGTCCCGTATCGCACGCCGGGCCGCCCAGCACAAAGCGTCCGGTGGGATTGATATAAACCTTGGTATCTTCCTTCCAGAGGTGCTGAGGAATGACCGGGCGAATGACTTCGTTCAGAATGCCCTCTTCCAGCTCTTTCCGGCTGACCTGCTCGTCATGCTGGGCGGAAAGAACGACCGTATCCACGGCCACGGGCTTGCCGTCTTCATATTCCACCGTCACCTGACTCTTTCCGTCGGGGCGCAGCCATGGGAGTGTTCCGTTCTTGCGCACCTCGGTCAGGCGGCGGGTCAGCTTGTGCGCCAGAGAGATGGGCAGGGGCATCAATTCCGGGGTCTGATTGCAGGCATAGCCGAACATCATGCCCTGATCGCCCGCGCCGTGGGACGCCTCGCCCTCCCGGCCCCGGGTTTCCAGCGCGTTGTCCACGCCCATGGCAATATCCGGGCTCTGGGCATGAACGGCGGTCAGCACGGCGCAGCTATTGCCGTCGAAACAAAGCTCGCTGCCGGTATAGCCGATATCCCGGATCACCTGCCGGGCAATTTCGTCAATGGCGACGTAGGTCGAAGTGGTAATTTCGCCCATCACCTGCACAAGGCCGGTCGTGGCGCAGGTTTCGCAGGCCACGCGGGCCATGGGGTCCCTGGCCAGAATGGCGTCCAGCACCGCGTCGCTGATCTGGTCGCAGAGTTTGTCGGGATGCCCTTCGGTAACGGATTCACTGGTAAAGACCGTTCGCATGTTTTTGTTCCTCCTGAAAAATTTTTTGACAACGGAACCGTACACGCGGGCGGATTTTTTACGTAAAAAACACGCCCGCTGCAAAAGCGGGCGCGAGAAGGAATATTTTCATGACCTTATCTGCCAGCGTTTGCACGCTGCGGGAATTGCCACCTCGCTTACGCAGGTTGGCGGGTTTCATCGGGCCCGTCCCTCAACCACTCTTCATAAGGTGTTCGGTTGTCAGGTAGGAGTATAACAGAGGGGATAGGGGGTGTCAATAGACAGCGAAGGGAGAATGTCTGGTTTTGGACGACAAACGGAAGAAGGGAGAAAGAAGAAAGAAGAGAAGAATATCGTTTTCTTCATAACCGATTGGAAATAGGTTCTGGATGAAAATCCCTCTCGATATTCTGCACTTCTCCCTCGTCAATGGAAATCCGTTCGCCGCCCTCTACGGAAGAGTACTGTTCCCGATAGCGCAGCGGCGGCATATGCATCACATCCAGAAAGGCACGGTTGAAGCTGCGTGTATTGGAAAACCCGCTTTCCAAGGCGATGTCCGTAACGGAACGGTCGGTGTTGCGCAGCAGATGCTCCGCCTCAGCCACCCGGCGCATGTTGCAGAAGCGATTGAATCCCATCCCTGCATAGCTTTTGAAAATGTGGGACAGATAATAATAACTGTAGCCCAGCTCCGCCGCTACGCTGCCAAGCGTCAGCGGCTCCTTGTAATGCGCCGAGATATAGTTGAAGGCATCATACAGCGCCGGTGCGCGGCGGGAATCCTCGCAGGGCAGAATGGGGCACTGAACCGTAAAGCAGTGGCACAGCCCCAGAAGAACGCTGGCGATGATATAGGGATCCGGAAAAGGGCCGGTGAACAGGTATTGCATAAAAAGCTCCTGAATAGCCGGTTCCGGACGAAAAACCTGCGTTTGGCCGTAATAGCCCCTCATGCTGTTCAAAAAATCATCCATATAGGAATGAGCCACCACCAGCACAATGGTTCGGGAAAAATCCCGAGTGTAAAACGAGTGAATCTGCCACGGAAGAATCATGCACATCTGCCCGGCGGAAACCGTTTCCGTACATTCATCGACGGTTACGTCAATTTCGCCTTCAATCACATACAGAAGCTCCGGGTTGCCGTGAATATGACGCTGAAAACGGAAATTTCGATAATAACGCCTGTCAATATCCCGGGAATTGGAGGTATTTTCTTCCTGATGAAAAACCAGTCCGTTCATGCCGCGCCTCCGATCTGACAAAGATTGACTTTTTCAAAAGTGAACCAAACCAATGTTATCATAAGCGTTTGCTGTTTTCCCGTCAAGAAGAACGCAATTTTTGTCCTTGATACGGCAAAATGTAGCTTGCGGAGCCAACGCTCCCTTTGCTATACTCATCACAGATAAGCGCTTATTGGGAACGTTCTCCAATTTTTTGCCCGTAACCCCGTTTACCCCTATGACTACCCCAAGGAGGATGCAAAATGAAGAAGTTTTTGGCTATGGTACTGGCCCTGTGCCTGACGCTTGGCTGCGCGGCGGCCATGGCGGAAAAGCAGACTGTGAAACTGGTAACATGGGGCGGCGGCGAAGCCTACCGCCTTTCCACCGAGGAATTTAACCGCCGTCAGGATGAAATTGAGTTTGTGATCGAAGTCATTTCAAACATCGACGAATATCTCAGCGCCCGTATTGCGGCCAACGATCTTCCGGATATGTACAATCTCACGCCCTACGCCAAGGTCTATGAAAGCGCCGCTGCCGGACGTCTGGCCGATCTGACCGGCACCGAGGCCGCCTCCCGTCTGCTGGATTCCACCAAAGACTGCGTATCTCTGGACGGCAAGATTTACGCCATGCCGTATCAGCAGCAGATCGTAGGCTGCTTCTACAATCCCGCGCTGTTTGAGCAGGCCGGCATCGAAAAAATCCCCACCACCTACTCCGAAATGGTCGAGGTTTGTGAAAAGCTGACGGCTGCCGGCATCGTTCCCTTTGCCGCCACCTACGCTTCCTCCTGGACGCTGAATCATCTGGCCACTACGCTGCTCACCTCTGCGCTGGGCGATGATTACAAGAGCTGGGTGAACGGCATCGCCGCCGGTGAATCCTATGCCGATACGCCTAATGTGGATGAAATCTTCCGTTTTATGGATCTGCTGAAGCAGTATTCCGGGGAAAAGTATATGGACGCGACCTCTGATACCGGCTTCAACGATTTCGCCGCCGGAAAAGCGGCCATGCTGATTCAGGGCGACTGGAGTTTGGAAACCGTCAATCAGGTGGATCCCAACATGAACCCCGGCCTGTTCGCCGTGCCCGCCAGCGACGACGCCTCCAAGAACAAACTGGCCGTGGACGTTTCGGTAGCGATTGCCGTAAACGCCAACCTGTCGGAAGAAAAAATGGCGGCCGTCGAAAAGGTGCTGGATTACATGTACGACACCTCGGATCCCACCGGCCACAACAGCATTTGCTTCACCTTTGCGGGCGCAGGCGTTCCCTCCGTGGCGTACAAGTCTGAAGTGCTGGACGGCTTCCGGTACTACACCGATTATCTCTCCTATGCGGAAAGCGGCAACGTTTCCCCCTGGATTTACCAGCAGCTGCCTACCGGCACCAATCTGGGCGATACCCTGCAGGGCTACATGGCCGACCTGATGACGAAAGAGGAAGTCCTTCAGAAGCTGGACACTGACAACGAGGCCCTGACCTTCTAAGCGCCTTCTCGATTTAGATTTAGGGCACTACCGCATAATGCAAAACAGCCGCAGAAGTGATATAATACAGATATGAATAAGCAAATGAGTCTGTCAGCGCTGAGCGATGAACTGTCGC
>SFGO01000114.1 GCA_004556545.1 Clostridiales bacterium | reverse complement strand
CATTTCTGGCGCTAGTCGGCCTTCGGCCTCCCTTTTCTGCGGCCAAGCCCTGCGCTTCGCTGGTGCTTGGCTACGCGCTTCATGGCTTTCAGCCATTTCCGGCGCTAGTCGGCCTTCGGCCTCCCTTGGTGGCGGGCTTCGGACTGCGGTAGCCCTTCGGGCTGTCCTCGTCCTCGGTGCTACGCCCCCTTAAGCTGGTTTGCGGGGAAAGTACTGCGGCAGACTGAACTTCTCAAATTGAATTTGAAAAGTTCACCGGTCGCCCACTGGGCACAACCGCCACAGGCGGTTAGCGACCCGCAGGTGTGACACGAAACGAGCGGGGACTACGGCAGTAGTCCTCCGCGACGATTGAGCGGCAGCAGCGCCTCCTGCACCTCCGCTTTTTTGACACTTTGATATGCCGAACCTCACCGTCGTTCATTCGTCTGTTCGTATCAGATTGCTGACATACGGACGTTTCCCGGCCAGTACCTCGTCGTAGAAATTCTGCTTCCAGTCAATATAGGCGATGCTGTCTTCCAATTCCCGAATGGCCGTGCGCAGCGCTTCCTGCTTTTTGGCCAGCATCTCCTTCCGTGGAATGATGGTGGATTCACCGGCAAGGCACAGGTCAAGATATTCTTTCATTTCCTGAATGCTCAGCCCGCACTTTTTCAGGCAGGTCAGGTCTTTGATCCACTTGACGTCCTTTTCGTCAAACACACGGCGCTTGTTTCCGTCGCGCTTAACGTTGGGAATAAGCCCCTCGTTGCAGTAAAATTTCAGGGTCTGATAGGTCATATTCAGTTCGCGGCAGACCTGCATCATGGTATACACGTTCTGTTTCCTCCACTGCTGTTTACAAAAAGTTCACAGGAATCCTTACAAAAGTCTATTGACCGGTTGTTACAACCGCATTTTATAATCGGAAGCGTGAACCGGTTGAAACAACCGCATTGTAACACGCATAAAGCGGAATGGCAAGCAGCAAAGGAGAGCATGGATATGGTGTTTTATTTTACCGGCACGGGCAACAGCCTTTATGTTGCCAAACAGATCGAGGATACCCCCATCAGTATTCCACAGGCCATTCACCGTAAAGAGCTGGATTTTTCCGATGAAAGCATCGGCATTGTTGCGCCCATCTACGGCCACGAAGTGCCGCCGATGGTGCGTGACTTTATGAAGAAAGCCGCTTTTCATACGGATTACTTCTATATGATTCTGACCTACGGCAACCGTCATGGCGGAGCAGCGGAGCTGGCCAAGCGGCTTTGCGACGAATGCGGTATCGATGTCCAGTACATCAACATCCTCTGGATGGTGGATAACTGGCTGCCCTCCTTTGATATGGACGAGCAGAAAAGAATCGATAAAAAAGTAGAGGAACAGATCGCCGCCATTCGTGCAGACCTTTCTGCCCGAAAAGTGAAAACCGCGCCGGTTACGGATGCAGATCGTGCAGCCCATCAGGAATATCGAAGCCGAATCGAACAGATGCCGCCAGACGTATTTCAGCATTTTATCAAAGTTGGCGACGGCTGCATCGGCTGCGGGCTCTGCGAAAGAGTGTGTCCCTCCGGCTCCCTTCGCGTGACCGGCGGCAAAGCCGTTCCCATTCCCGGCAGATGTCAGACCTGCCTTGCCTGCGTCCATGCCTGCCCGCAAAAGGCGATCGGGCTCGCAGTGCCCGAAAAGAACCCCAACGCACGCTATCGGAGCGAGCATATTTCCCTGAATGAGATCATTGCGGCAAATCATCAGGCGTAAAGGGTCAACCGGCGATGATGGGACTGTCAGAAAGGAAGGAATTTTATGGCAAAAAAGATTTTCGGCATGATACTGGCTCTCATGATGCTTCTTTCTCTTGCCGCCTGCGGGCAGGCCGGAGAGGCATCCGCCGCTGAGCTTTCCGCAACGGAACCCGGCGTTCACGGGAAAACCCTGATCGTTTATTTTTCCTGGTCCTCCTCCGGCAACACCGAAAAAATGACCAATACCATCCGGGAGCGCACCGGAGGCGATCTTTTGAAAATCGAACCGGCGACAGCCTATCCCACCGATCACAGTGAATGCGGCGATGTAGCCAAGGCAGAGCGGGACGGGAATGCCCGCCCGGAGATTGCAAACCTGCCGGACTCCCTTGACGAATACGACACGATCTTTATCGGCTATCCCATCTGGTGGCACACGGCCCCGATGATCATCGGAATGTTTTTGGAAAGCTACGACCTTTCAGGAAAAGAGATTTACCCGTTCTCCCAGTCTGCCTCCATGGATACCGAGCAGTTTGCAAATTCCATGGACTTTGTGCGGACAAGCGCCAAGAACGCCGCAGTTCACGACGGACTGTTTGCGGAGGCTTCCGATACGGATGGGATCCTTTCCTATCTTACAGAAAACGGCTTTGCCGAGTAACGGAGGGAATCAAATGAACAGACCCTATATCATCTGCCATATTTTAAGCGCACTGGATGGAAAAATTGCCGGGGACTTTATGAGCACCGCGGCAAATCGCAAAGCCAGTGAGGAATACAGCCGGATCCGGGAAGCATACGGGGCACATGCATGGCTTTATGGCACAACGACGACTAAGGAGTTTACCGCCTTCAGAAAGCCTGTTCTGGAACCTCTAGGCGAAGACGTACCCGACGGCGACTACGTTGCCCAAAGCGGATGGGCGCTGTACTATGTTTCCGTTGATACGCAGGGCGAGATCGCATGGGATTCCGGCGTCTACAAACGGTCGGGAAGACCCGATTCCCATGTGATTGAAATCCTGACAGAGCAAACGCCGCCGGAGTATCGGGCGTATCTGAGAAAACAGGACGTTTCTTACATTCTCGCCGGAAAGGATACCCTCGACTGCAAAAGGGCCGCACAAAAACTGAAAACCCTTTTCGGAATCGAAAAAATGCTGATTTGCGGCGGCGGAACGGTCAACTGGAGCTTTCTCAGCAGCGGCGTGGTGGACGAGCTCAGCCTGCTGCTGTCCCCGGTAGCCGATGGCGATCCGAACACGCCGACCGTTTTTGAGCGCATGGAGCAGCTCGGCCAATCAAGGCCCGTTCTGTTTCACCTCCAAAAGGTGTCACAGTGGCCAAACGATGTGGTACATCTGACCTATACTACAGAAAATCAGGAGGACTGAACCATGAAAAAAACCGTTTCCCTTCTTATGGCCGTGATGCTGACGATTGTTATAACCGGTGTTCTTTCGGCCTGCTCCGCCCAGACGGCAGAAGCACCGGCGGATGCGGGCACGACTCCGTCCGGCAGCCTTTTGCAGAATCCTTCGGATGATTCAGGCCGTCCGCGGTACGAGAACACCAAAACCCTGGTCGTTTATTTTTCCGTTCCCGATAACCGGGATAACAGCTATGTGGAAGTAAACGGCGAGCGGCTTGGCAACACGCAGTACATGGCCTATGTCATTCAGGAAAACACCGGGGCGAATATCTTCCGTATTCTTCCGAAAACGCCCTACCCCACCGACCACAACGAGCTTCTGCAGGCTGCGCAGGAGGAAATCCGCCAAAATGCCCGTCCGGAGATCGAGGGCACAATCGAGCATTTTGATTCCTACGACACCGTCTTTGTGGGCTATCCCAACTGGAATGCCGATATGCCGTACATCCTGTACACCTTCTTTGATACCTATGATTTTTCCGGCAAGACCATCGTTCCGTTCAACGCCCACGGCGGCAGCGGATTTTCCGGCACGCAGGAAACCATAGCCAGGCTGGAGCCGGATGCTGCCCTGCTGGAGGGAAAGAGCATTTCCAGAAACAGCATTGAAGGCGCTGAACAGGAAATCATCGACTGGCTTGACAGCATCGGTATGCTGAACACTGCCAAATAAAGGGGAGCATATGAAGCCGAGCGTGATTTTCAAACGAAGCATCGATATCGTCATGTATGTGCTCTTTCTGCTCCTGATGGGGCAGTGCGTGCTGCGGGGCGCCGCGCATGAATGGCTCGGTATCGCCGTCGGCGTGCTGTTTGTTCTGCATAATGTGCTGAACTACAGATGGTACAAAGCGCTTTTCAAGGGGAAATACACCGCCCTGCGCGCTGTACAGACTGTGGTCAATTTTCTGCTGATGCTCGCCGTTCTGGGCTGCGCCGTCAGCGGCGTTCTGATTTCGCAGCATCTTTTCTCCGTGGGCAGCGGCAGCACCATTGAGTTTGGCAGGCATTTGCATCTGGTGGTGACGGCGTGGGCGTTTGTGCTGATGACGGTGCATCTGGGGCTGCACTGGTCGCTCTTTACCGCGATCGGGAAGAAAGTCTCGGTCAGTGGGCGGGCAAAACGGGCTCTCTCTATCATTGGCTGGATTCTGGCGGCTGCGCTGTGTCTGTACGGCTTGTATCAGTTCGTTGACCGGCGCTTCTGGGAGGAACTGTTCCACCAGATCGACTATCAGAAGGAATACGACTATTCCCAGTCGCTGCCCGCCTACTTTGTTGGCACGGCTGCGCTCTCTGTCCCCTTTGTGGCGGCAGCGCATTACGGAAAGCGGCTCCTGACCGGCAGAGGTCTCCGGGGGAACAGGCAAAAATGAAAAAATGGGTTTGATCCTGCTGTCAAGCATCCACTTTGGCCGGAAAAGCTGATGCTTTTTCTTTCCCAACTTTGCCTCTTTCAGGCGTGAAACACGCTCTTTTTGGCTGGTCTTCACCGCTCATTGGGACACGTCCGCCCGCCCCCGCCGCTTGACAGCGGAAGGGGTTGGGTCTATAATAAAGTGTCGGCTGAATGGGAGAGCCTGTGCAGGCACAGGAGCCCGGCTGTTTTCGGATATACGTTGGGAACTGGCTTTTTCCCGCGTCGGTTCGTTATTGGAGCGGCGGGAGAGGATGTCCGGTTGGTCGTATGGAGATGTTTCGGAACGCGGAAGCGTTGAGAAGCATTTCTTGAGTATATGCTTTGAGTTTGGAAATACGGAAGGTTTCGATGGTTTGTGTAAGCAAACCATGGACGTTCTGTATCAAAAGCTCATTGTTTGCAATGTTTTGCAGTGCAGAACAGCAGAAAGCCGACGGAGCGTTTTTGCTCTCCGGCTTTTTGGTTCTGTTCTGAAAAAAGCAGGAGCGGAAAAGCGCCACACGGAAGAAGTGCCGCGGCGGAACGCCGCATCCCCGGAATGGGAAACGGACATCCATCACCACCAAATGAAGGAATGACCAAAAACTGACAAAACTGAAATGAGAAAGGAGTGCAACAAATGCCTGTATTTTTGGGAATCGTCATTGCGCTGCTGACCGCTGCGGCGGGCGCGGCAGGCGGATACCTGTATCGCAAGCAGGCCAGCGAGAAAAAGATTGGTCGCACGGAGCAGTACGCCAAGAATTTGCTGGAAGACGCGCAGCGCAAGGCGGATGAAAAGAAAAAAGAGACCATTTTGGAAGCCAAGGAAGAAGTGCTTCGCCTGAAAACCGAACTGGACCGCGAATGCAAGGATCGCCGGGCGGAGGTGCAGCGCAGCGAGCGCCGCATCCTTCAGCGGGAGGAGACCCTCGATAAGAAGCAGGACAGTCTGGAAAAGCGGGAAGAGGCGCTGGCCCAGCGCGCCGCCGATCTTCAGAAGGAAGAGGATCAGCTGGAGGAGGGCAAGAACAAGCAACTGCAGGAGCTGGAGCGCATTGCCGGCATGACCCAGGACGAGGCCTGCCAGATGCTGATCCAGCGAGTGCAGAAGGACGCGTATCACGACGCCGCCGCCATGGTTCGGGACATTGAGACCCGCGCCCGGGAGGAAGGCGAAAAGAAAGCGCGGAACATTATCGCGCTGGCCATTCAGAAGTGCGCCGCCGACCATGTGGCGGAGAGCACCGTCAGCGTTATCAACCTGCCCAACGATGATATGAAGGGCCGCATCATCGGCCGCGAGGGTCGCAACATCCGCGCCCTGGAAACCGCCACCGGCGTGGATCTGATCATCGACGACACCCCCGAAGCGGTCATCGTCAGCGCCTTTGACCCGGTGCGGCGCGAGATCGCCCGCATTGCGGTGGAACGGCTCATCATGGACGGACGCATCCATCCCGCCCGCATTGAGGAAATGGTGGAAAAGGCCCGCAAGGAAGTGGACAACCAGATCCGCGAAGCCGGGGAACAGGCGGTCTTTGAGACCCATCAGCACGGCATCCATCACGAGCTGGTCAAGCTGCTGGGCCGGTTGAAGTACCGCACCAGCTACGGCCAGAACGTGCTGAAGCATTCCATCGAGGTCAGCCATCTGGCGGGCATGATGGCCGCCGAGCTGGGCGCGGACGTGGCGCTGGCCAAGCGCGCCGGTCTGCTGCACGATATCGGCAAGGCCGTGGACCACGAGGCCGAAGGCACCCATGTGACGCTGGGCGCGGAGCTGGCCCGGAAGTATCACGAAAGCCCCGACGTGATCCACGCCATTCTGGCGCACCACAACGACGTAGAACCCCAGACCGTGGAAGCGGTGCTGGTACAGGCGGCAGACGCGATCTCCGCGGCTCGCCCCGGCGCCCGCAGGGAGTCGTTGGAGAACTACATCAAGCGTCTGGAAAAGCTGGAAGAGATCGCCAACTCGTTCCAGGGCGTGGAAAAGTGCTTTGCCATTCAGTCGGGCCGCGAGGTTCGCATCATGGTCAAGCCCGAGGACATCACCGACGAGGGCACGAAGGTCCTGGCCAAGGAAGTGGCAAAACGGATCGAAAAGGAAATGGAGTATCCCGGACAGATCCGCGTGAACGTGATCCGCGAGACCCGCAGCACCGAGTTTGCCAAATAAGTTCATATAAAAACCCGCCATGCTTTCCTATTGGAAGGCACGGCGGGTTTTCCATTGGCTGTGAAGGGCTGAGCAAAACCGCCCCAAAAGAAAATGCCGGTCAAACCGGCGTCCGAGGCTCGCAGCCTGTTCGATACGGCCGGGGTCCAATTCCCCGGTGTCACTATGCAGGGTGTCCTCATTTTTAGTATATTCATTGCCGGCTTTTCTGTCAATACTTTTTGGGAGGCTGACAACCGGGCGTGTAGAGCCACAATCCATATTGAACAGTGAAACCCAAAGAAAGAGACCGGAGGCCTCCACGTGGTATAGCATTGCTGCCGCAAACCAACCGAAAGGAGCCTCAAGCCTCATGGACAGTATAACACAGGATATGAAATACCGCTACTCCCTGATGAAGTACGCAGAAAAATAC
>SFGO01000113.1 GCA_004556545.1 Clostridiales bacterium | reverse complement strand
CCCGCGAGCTGGAGGCCTTCAGCCAGCAAAATGACGAAGTGACCTTGCACCTGAAAACGGCAGAAGGGCAGCGGGAAATAGTCAAAGCCCAGTGGCTGGTGGCCTGTGATGGTGGGGCAAGTTTTGTTCGTCGCACCCTGAATGTGCCGTTTGAAGGTAAAACTGCGCCAAATCAGTGGATTGTGGTGGATATCGCCAACGATCCGTTAAGTACGCCGCATATCTATTTATGTTGCGATCCGGTGCGCCCGTATGTTTCTGCCGCGCTGCCTCATGCGGTACGTCGCTTTGAATTTATGGTGATGCCGGGAGAAACCGAAGAACAGCTGCGTGAGCCGCAAAATATGCGCAAGCTGTTAAGCAAAGTGCTGCCTAATCCGGACAATGTTGAATTGATTCGCCAGCGTGTCTACACCCACAACGCGCGACTGGCGCAACGTTTCCGTATTGATCGCGTACTGCTGGCGGGCGATGCCGCGCACATCATGCCGGTATGGCAGGGGCAGGGCTATAACAGTGGTATGCGCGACGCCTTTAACCTCGCATGGAAACTGGCGTTGGTTATCCAGGGGAAAGCCCGCGATGCGCTGCTCGATACCTATCAACAAGAACGTCGCGATCACGCCAAAGCGATGATTGACCTGTCCGTGACGGCGGGCAACGTGCTGGCTCCGCCGAAACGCTGGCAGGGTACGTTACGTGACGGCGTTTCCTGGCTACTGAATTATCTGCCGCCAGTAAAACGCTACTTCCTCGAAATGCGCTTCAAGCCGATGCCGCAATATTACGGCGGTGCGCTGGTACGTGAGGGCGAAGCGAAGCACTCTCCGGTCGGCAAGATGTTTATTCAGCCGAAAGTCACGCTGGAAAACGGCGACGTGACGCTGCTCGATAACGCGATTGGCGCGAACTTCGCGGTAATTGGCTGGGGATGCAATCCACTGTGGGGGATGAGCGACGAGCAAATCCAGCAGTGGCGCGCGTTGGGCACACGCTTCATTCAGGTGGTGCCGGAAGTGCAAATTCATACCGCACAGGATAACCACGACGGCGTGCTACGCGTGGGCGATACGCAAGGTCGTCTGCGTAGCTGGTTCGCGCAACACAATGCTTCGCTGGTGGTGATGCGCCCGGATCGCTTTGTTGCCGCCACCGCCATTCCGCAAACCCTGGGCAATACGCTGAATAAACTGGCGTCGGTGATGACGCTGACCCGCCCTGATGCCGACCTTTCTGTCGAAAAGGTAGCCTGATATGCACGCTTATCTTCACTGTCTTTCCCACTCGCCGCTGGTGGGGTATGTCGACCCGGCGCAAGAGGTGCTCGATGAGGTCAATGGCGTGATTGCCAGCGCCCGCGAGCGTATTGCGGCTTTCTCCCCTGAACTGGTGGTGCTGTTTGCGCCTGATCACTACAACGGCTTTTTCTATGACGTGATGCCACCGTTCTGTTTAGGCGTTGGAGCGACGGCAATTGGTGATTTCGGCAGTGCGGCAGGAGAGCTGCCCGTGCCTGTGGAGCTGGCGGAGGCCTGTGCGCATGCTGTCATGAAGAGCGGGATCGATCTTGCCGTTTCTTACTGTATGCAGGTGGACCACGGGTTCGCCCAGCCGCTGGAGTTCCTGCTCGGTGGGCTGGATAAGGTGCCAGTTCTGCCTGTGTTCATCAACGGTGTCGCCACGCCGCTGCCCGGTTTCCAGCGTACCCGCATGTTGGGTGAAGCCATTGGACGTTTCACCAGCACTCTCAATAAACGCGTGCTGTTCCTGGGTTCCGGTGGGCTTTCCCATCAGCCGCCGGTGCCCGAACTGGCGAAAGCCGATGCCCATATGCGCGACCGTCTGTTGGGGAGCGGGAAAGATTTACCCGCCAGTGAGCGCGAATTGCGTCAGCAACGGGTGATTAGCGCCGCTGAGAAGTTTGTTGAGGATCAGAGAACTCTGCATCCGCTCAACCCGATTTGGGATAACCAGTTCATGACTTTGCTGGAGCAGGGACGCATACAGGAACTGGATGCCGTCAGTAACGAAGAGCTTTCCGCCATTGCCGGAAAGTCGACACATGAAATCAAAACCTGGGTCGCCGCTTTTGCCGCTATTTCTGCGTTTGGCAACTGGCGTAGCGAAGGGCGTTATTACCGCCCAATCCCGGAGTGGATTGCCGGATTTGGCTCGTTAAGCGCCAGAACAGAGAACTGAATATGCAGGAGAAGATGATGAGTTATCAGCCACAAACCGAAGCCGCCACCAGCCGTTTTCTGAATGTAGAAGAAGCGGGTAAAACGCTGCGCATCCATTTTAATGACTGCGGACAAGGCGACGAAACCGTTGTCCTGCTGCACGGTTCCGGCCCGGGTGCTACTGGCTGGGCGAACTTCAGCCGCAATATCGATCCGCTGGTAGAGGCGGGCTATCGGGTGATCCTGCTGGATTGTCCGGGTTGGGGCAAAAGCGATTCGATCGTTAATAGTGGTTCACGATCGGATCTTAATGCACGAATCCTGAAAAGCGTGGTGGATCAACTGGATATCGCCAAAATCCACCTGCTGGGCAACTCGATGGGCGGCCATAGTTCTGTGGCGTTCACCCTTAACTGGCCGGAGCGCGTCGGCAAACTGGTGCTGATGGGCGGCGGTACGGGCGGCATGAGTTTGTTTACGCCGATGCCAACCGAAGGTATTAAGCGACTGAATCAGCTTTATCGTCAGCCGACTATCGAAAACCTGAAGCTGATGATGGATATCTTCGTTTTCGATACCAGCGATTTGACCGACGCCCTGTTTGAAGCGCGCCTGAATAATATGCTGTCGCGCCGCGATCACCTGGAAAACTTCGTTAAGAGCCTGGAAGCTAATCCGAAACAGTTCCCGGATTTTGGCCCACGTCTGGCGGAAATCAAAGCGCAAACCCTGATTGTCTGGGGGCGCAACGACCGCTTTGTGCCGATGGATGCGGGTCTGCGTCTGCTGTCCGGCATTGCCGGTTCTGAACTGCATATCTTCCGCGACTGTGGTCACTGGGCGCAGTGGGAACATGCCGACGCTTTCAATCAATTGGTGCTGAATTTCCTCGCACGCCCTTAAGGAATGGTCATGACGAAGCATACTCTTGAGCAACTGGCGGCGGATTTACGCCGCGCCGCAGAGCAGGGCGAAGCGATTGCGCCGCTGCGCGATCTGATTGGTATCGATAACGCTGAAGCGGCCTACGCCATTCAGCACATAAATGTGCAATATGACGTTGTGCAGGGGCGTCGCGTGGTAGGGCGTAAAGTGGGCCTGACGCATCCGAAAGTGCAACAACAACTGGGCGTTGATCAACCGGATTTTGGGACGTTATTTGCCGACATGTGTTATGGCGATAACGAAATCATTCCTTTTTCCCGTGTTCTGCAACCCCGCATTGAAGCGGAGATCGCACTGGTGTTGAACCGCGATTTACCCGCAACTGATATCACCTTCGACGAACTGTATAACGCCATTGAATGGGTACTTCCGGCGCTGGAAGTGGTGGGGAGCCGCATTCGCGACTGGTCGATTCAGTTTGTCGATACCGTGGCAGATAACGCTTCCTGCGGGGTGTATGTCATCGGCGGTCCGGCGCAACGTCCGGCGGGGTTAGACCTGAAAAACTGCGCCATGAAGATGACGCGTAATAACGAAGAGGTTTCCAGCGGGCGCGGCAGCGAATGCCTGGGACATCCGCTTAATGCCGCCGTCTGGCTGGCACGCAAAATGGCCAGTCTGGGTGAACCGCTGCGCGCCGGAGATATCATTCTTACCGGGGCATTAGGCCCGATGGTGGCGGTGAATGCGGGCGATCGTTTTGAAGCCCATATTGAAGGCATAGGTTCAGTTGCTGCGACATTTTCAAGCGCAGCCCCAAAAGGAAGTCTGTCATGAGTAAGCGTAAAGTCGCCATTATCGGTTCTGGCAACATTGGCACCGATCTGATGATTAAAATTTTGCGTCACGGTCAGCATCTGGAGATGGCGGTGATGGTCGGCATTGATCCTCAGTCCGACGGTCTGGCGCGTGCCAGACGTATGGGCGTCGCCACCACCCATGAAGGGGTGATCGGGCTGATGAACATGCCTGAATTTGCTGATATCGACATTGTATTTGATGCGACCAGCGCGGGCGCGCATGTGAAAAACGATGCCGCTTTACGCGAAGCGAAACCGGATATTCGCTTAATTGACCTGACGCCTGCTGCCATCGGCCCTTACTGCGTGCCGGTGGTTAACCTCGAGGCGAACGTCGATCAACTGAACGTCAACATGGTCACCTGCGGCGGCCAGGCCACCATTCCAATGGTGGCGGCAGTTTCACGCGTGGCGCGTGTTCATTACGCCGAAATTATCGCTTCTATCGCCAGTAAATCTGCCGGACCTGGCACGCGTGCCAATATCGATGAATTTACGGAAACCACTTCCCGAGCCATTGAAGTGGTGGGCGGCGCGGCAAAAGGGAAGGCGATTATTGTGCTTAACCCAGCAGAGCCACCGTTGATGATGCGTGACACGGTGTATGTATTGAGCGACGAAGCTTCACAAGATGATATCGAAGCCTCAATCAATGAAATGGCTGAGGCGGTGCAGGCTTACGTACCGGGTTATCGCCTGAAACAGCGCGTGCAGTTTGAAGTTATCCCGCAGGATAAACCGGTCAATTTACCGGGCGTGGGGCAATTCTCCGGACTGAAAACAGCGGTCTGGCTGGAAGTCGAAGGCGCAGCGCATTATCTGCCTGCCTATGCGGGCAACCTCGACATTATGACTTCCAGTGCGCTGGCGACAGCGGAAAAAATGGCCCAGTCACTGGCGCGCAAGGCAGGAGAAGCGGCATGAACGGTAAAAAACTTTATATCTCGGACGTCACGTTGCGTGACGGTATGCACGCCATTCGTCATCAGTATTCGCTGGAAAACGTTCGCCAGATTGCCAAAGCACTGGACGATGCCCGCGTGGATTCGATTGAAGTGGCCCACGGCGACGGTTTGCAGGGTTCCAGCTTTAACTATGGTTTCGGCGCACATAGCGACCTTGAATGGATTGAAGCAGCGGCGGATGTGGTGAAGCACGCCAAAATCGCGACGTTGTTGCTGCCAGGAATCGGCACTATTCACGATCTGAAAAATGCCTGGCAGGCTGGCGCGCGGGTGGTTCGTGTGGCAACGCACTGTACCGAAGCTGATGTTTCCGCCCAGCATATTCAGTATGCCCGCGAGCTCGGAATGGACACCGTTGGTTTTCTGATGATGAGCCATATGACCACGCCGGAGAATCTCGCAAAGCAGGCAAAGCTGATGGAAGGCTACGGTGCGACCTGTATTTATGTGGTGGATTCTGGCGGTGCGATGAACATGAGCGATATCCGTGACCGTTTCCGCGCCCTGAAAGCAGAGCTGAAACCAGAAACGCAAACTGGCATGCACGCTCACCATAACCTGAGTCTTGGCGTGGCGAACTCTATCGCGGCGGTGGAAGAGGGCTGCGACCGAATCGACGCCAGCCTCGCGGGAATGGGCGCGGGCGCAGGTAACGCGCCGCTGGAAGTATTTATTGCCGCCGCGGATAAACTGGGCTGGCAGCATGGGACCGATCTCTATGCGTTAATGGATGCCGCTGACGACCTGGTGCGTCCGTTGCAGGATCGACCGGTACGAGTCGATCGCGAAACGCTGGCGCTGGGATACGCTGGTGTTTACTCGAGCTTCCTGCGTCACTGTGAAACGGCGGCGGCGCGTTATGGCTTAAGTGCGGTGGATATTCTCGTTGAGCTGGGCAAACGCCGGATGGTTGGCGGCCAGGAGGATATGATCGTTGACGTGGCGCTGGATCTGCGCAACAACAAATAATGATGACTGCCGAGAACGTGCATTTTGTATGCCCATCCCAGCACGACTGCCGGATGCGGCGTGAACGCCTTATCCGGCCTACATTTCGCCCGTAGGCAGTCATTAAATAGTTCTGATTACGCGGCTGGCAATGTATCAGTCGCGATTCACCTGCACTCGCAACGAGGTTCATCTTATGTCGACTCGTACCCCTTCATCATCTTCATCCCGCCTGATGCTGACCATCGGGCTTTGTTTTTTGGTCGCTCTGATGGAAGGGCTGGATCTTCAGGCGGCTGGCATTGCGGCGGGTGGCATCGCCCAGGCTTTCGCACTCGATAAAATGCAAATGGGCTGGATATTTAGCGCCGGAATACTCGGTTTGCTACCCGGCGCGTTGGTTGGCGGGATGCTGGCAGACCGTTATGGTCGTAAGCGTATTTTGATTGGCTCAGTTGCGCTGTTTGGTTTGTTCTCACTGGCAACGGCGATTGCCTGGGATTTCCCCTCACTGGTCTTTGCGCGGCTGATGACCGGTGTCGGGCTGGGGGCGGCGTTGCCGAATCTTATCGCCCTGACGTCTGAAGCCGCGGGTCCACGTTTTCGTGGGACGGCAGTGAGCCTGATGTATTGCGGTGTTCCCATTGGCGCGGCGCTGGCGGCGACACTGGGTTTCGCGGGGGCAAACTTAGCATGGCAAACGGTGTTTTGGGTAGGTGGTGTGGTGCCGTTGATTCTGGTGCCGCTATTAATGCGCTGGCTGCCGGAGTCAGCGGTTTTCGCTGGCGAAAAACAGGCTGCGCCACCACTGCGTGCCTTATTTGCGCCAGAAACGGCAACCGCGACGCTGCTGCTGTGGTTGTGTTATTTCTTCACTCTGCTGGTGGTCTACATGTTGATCAACTGGCTACCGCTACTTTTGGTGGAGCAAGGATTCCAGCCATCGCAGGCGGCAGGGGTGATGTTTGCCCTGCAAATGGGGGCGGCAAGCGGGACGTTAATGTTGGGCGCATTGATGGATAAGCTGCGTCCAGTAACCATGTCGCTACTGATTTATAGCGGCATGTTAGCTTCGCTGCTGGCGCTTGGAACGGTGTCGTCATTTAACGGTATGTTGCTGGCGGGATTTGTCGCGGGGTTGTTTGCGACAGGTGGGCAAAGCGTTTTGTATGCCCTGGCACCGTTGTTTTACAGTTCGCAGATCCGCGCAACAGGTGTGGGAACAGCCGTGGCGGTAGGGCGTCTGGGGGCTATGAGCGGTCCGTTACTGGCCGGGAAAATGCTGGCATTAGGCACTGGCACGGTCGGCGTAATGGCCGCTTCTGCACCGGGTATTCTTGTTGCTGGGTTGGCGGTGTTTATTTTGATGAGTCGGAGATCAAGAATGCAGCCGTGTGCCGATGCCTGACGCGCCTTATTTAGCAGGGGCGAAAGGGACTTGCCCCCAATACACCCACGGCGTTTACAGGTATACTCGCTAAAAATTATTCAGCGGGTTTGGAAACAAAGATGGCAAAACTTACCTTACAAGAGCAGTTGCTCAAAGCGGGACTA
>SFGO01000012.1 GCA_004556545.1 Clostridiales bacterium | reverse complement strand
TCGGAGCTCGCCTTTTTCCGCCGTCAAAATGGGCGGGCCTTTTTCCCTCCGCTGCCTATCGCCGCTCTGCTCCGGCGCAGTTGGCGGTGGGCATACTTACCCCTTGCAGGTTGGGATGCTTCGATGTGGCCGGAAGGTTTTGCGGCGTGGATAAATGGGCTTATGTTCTTTTCCCGCAGTCAGCGTGGGGCATACGCAGCCCTTGCGGGGTGGGATGTTTCGTTGTGGCTTGAATTTTTTGCAACGCAAAAGGCCAGCGTGATTTTGATTTCACGCTGGCCTTTGTTGCGAGCCATGAGGCCTGTCGCCGAATGGCGGTATGAACTTGCCAACCGGCAGGAAGCCGCACCAGACCGGCGAGCCGTGGCACCTGTCGTGCCAAGGCGGTAAAACCCTGGCCAAGCTGCATGTCTCCCGAGCAGCCCCGCGCCCTATGGCGCGGAGTGAGGTGCAGGGGGTCACCCCCTGCCAGACCGGCGAGCCGCGAGGCCTGTCGACGAGCGGCGGTAACTTTACGGCCACCCGGCATGTCTCTCGAGCGCCCCGCGCCCAAAGGGCGCGGAGTGGGGTCAAGGGGCACTGCCCCTTGTTAGACGTTGCCTTGAGCCATCATGGCGTCGGCAACCTTCAGGAAACCGGCGATGTTCGCGCCGACGACGTAGTTCGTGGGCTTGTCGCCGTATTCCTTCGCGGCTTCGGCGCACTTGGCGAAGATGTTGGCCATGATGCCCTTCAGCTTCTCGTCCACCTCGTCGAAGGTCCAGCTGAGACGGGCGCTGTTCTGGCTCATTTCCAGAGCGCTGGTGGCTACGCCGCCCGCGTTGGCCGCCTTGCCGGGCGCAAAGAGGATGCCGTTCTGCAGGAACAGCTCCGTGGCTTCCAGCGTAGAGGGCATGTTCGCGCCCTCGCCCACGGCGAAGCAGCCGTTGGCGATCAGCGCCTTCGCGCCTTCCGCGTCCAGCTCGTTCTGGGTGGCGCAGGGCAAGGCCACGTCGCAGGGAATGGTCCAGATGCCGCGGCAGCCCTCGTGATACTCCGCGCCGGGAACCCGGGCGGCGTACTCCTTGATGCGGCCGCGCTCCACTTCCTTGATCTGCTTGACCACGTCCAGCTTGATGCCGTCCTTGTCGTAGACGTAGCCGTTGGAGTCGCTCATGGCAACGACCTTCGCGCCCATCTGCGTGGCCTTTTCACAGGCATAGATGGCCACGTTGCCGCTGCCGCTGACCACTACGGTCTGGCCGGACAGGGTTTTGCCGTTGGCTTCCAGCATGTTCTTGACAAAGTAGCACAGGCCGTAGCCGGTGGCCTGCGTGCGGGCCAGACTGCCGCCGTAGGACAGGCCCTTGCCGGTCAGAACGCCCTCGTACAGGCCGGTGATGCGCTTGTACTGGCCGTAGAGATAACCGATCTCCCGACCGCCCACGCCGATATCGCCGGCGGGCACGTCCGTGTCCGCGCCGATGTGGCGGTACAGCTCGGTCATCAGGCTCTGGCAGAAGGCCATAACCTCCCGGTCGCTCTTGCCCTTGGGGTCGAAGTCACTGCCGCCCTTGCCGCCGCCGATGGGCAGGCCGGTCAGGCTGTTCTTCAATACCTGCTCAAAGCCGAGGAATTTCAGGATGGACAGGTTGACGCTGGGATGGAAGCGCAGACCACCCTTGTAGGGGCCGATAGCGCTGTTGAACTGCACCCGGTAGCCCCGGTTCACCTGCACCTTGCCCTGATCGTCCACCCACGGAATGCGGAAAAGAATGACCCGCTCCGGCTCCACGAACCGCTCCAGCAGACCGGCCTTTTCGTACTCGGGATGCTTGTCAAACACGGGGGAAATGCTTTCCAGAATTTCCGTGGCCGCCTGCAAAAATTCGCTTTCGTTGGCGTTGCGCTGCTTCAGTCCTTCCAAAATGCGGGAAGTATAAGCGTTCATATAGAATACCCCTTTCTCTTTTCGCGGGCTCCCTGCCCGCTGCCTTCAGGGCCGCGCCGCTTTGCGCCGTCCCATGAATCTCCGTCATTATATCACAAACCCGGGGCGCGTTATGCGCTCCGGGTGCATTTGGTTTGTATTTTTTTGATGAAAAGCTCTAGCGGGAAAGAGGCACAGTGAAGGCGTGGTCGGGATCCAGCTCCGTCAAACCTTCATAGTGAACGATCACCAGCGTTTTGGCCTTGGCCAGTTCCTCTTCGGTGAGCATGGAGACATACTGCCCTTTGTATTCCGCCGTCCAGTAACAGCCGTAGCCCAGCAGCCCCTCGGAAATGGAGCCGGTGTTCGCGGAATGGCTGACCACGTCATTGGAGATGGGTTCGCCGTTTTCATCGCCCAGTTCAAAGCCCAGATAACCCAGATGAGTGCCGGGACGGTAGAACATCCGAAGCCCGTCCGGCTGAAGCTGCAGACGGACGATCTCGCAGTCCGTGCCGTCCGCGAAAGTCACCTTGCCGGGCAGATCGCTCAAAGGCACGGCGGTGCGGACGTAGTGAAGATCCTCCCGGTCGTCTGTGGAAAGCATGGGCGTCAGCGTCAGAGAAGCGCTGTTTTCCCCGCCGAAGAACCACACATCGTTTTCCACCCATTCAGGACGGGTCTTGCTGGCGTTGCCGGGCGTCCGCTCGCCGAAGGAATAGGTGGTGAGCCGATCGCCCTGATCGTCGGTCAGATACAGGGGGAAAACGGCGCTGAGATCATCCGTGCATTCGGAACGGAGAACCATTCGATTGCCGAAGGGCGTAAAGGCCACCCGGTCGATCACCATGTGGTAGCTCCGCTCCGGTTCGCCTGCCCAGGGGAAATAGGTCAGCTGCAAGTCCGTCCCCGGCGTATAGGCCACGGTAGGATCCTCTGCCCGGCTGCGGTCGATGGTCACGACGGTGCCGCCTGCATACTGCATGGACGGCTGATCCCACCGCGCGCCGAAGATCAGCTCTTCGCCGTCCTGAATGGGCTCCGCCAGCGAAACGGCGTAAAGGCAGTACAAACTTTTGTCGTCAATGGGGTGCCCTTCCTGATAGAGAACGTCCTGCACACCCCAGCGCCCGGTGGAGCGCCGCTGGAACATCGGCTCCGGCATTCCCCACGTGCGGAGGAAATCCAAATCGGCTTCGTATTGGATGGGCTCGTCCTGAGACAGGCGGTAGTAAAGCACCATCACGTCATCGGTCAGGGTGATGTTTTCCAAATCCACACGCATTTTGCGCTGGCCGTTTTGGGTGATGTAGCCTTCCACCTCGTAGCTCAGGGAAAGCCGTCCCGTTACGCCCTTGACGCTGTCGCCGTTCTGGAGAAAGTTTCCCTCAAAGCCGTCGAAGTAGCCGATGGGTTCTCCGTCGCCGAGGATCACATGGACGGAGGGGAGCGTCTCTTCCGCCAGCGCGGCGGGCAGGAGCAGCAGGGCCAGCAGCATCGGTAAAATCAGCAGCATGAATGGTTTCCGGATCGTTTGGTATTTCATTTGGAGGTACCTCCTTGTTGCATGTCTTCCGCAGCTTCGCGCAAAGGAACCGTGACCTGCGCGATGGTTCCGGCCCCCGGCCGGTAAAATTCCAGCTTCATTTCGCCGGGCAGGGTGTCGAAAGCGCGGTAGGTGCAGGAATAGGTGGTTTGGTCATCATCCCCGAAAACGCCCCGTCCCATGACCGATTCCGGCACGGGCTCGCCGTTTTCATCCAGCCAGTTCACCCAGACATTGCCGTTGTAGAGGTATACCCGGGTCTTCATACCGGCGCTTTCCGCGGCGGCGTATTCGTAGGTCACATAGGTGGCGATGGGACTTTGCACCACGGTCAGCCCGGTCACCTTCAGCTCGCCGTCCGCGAAAACAATGGGAGTATCCGCAGTGTAGATTTTGCCCCGCTCGGTCACGTCAACCTCCAGATCCAGCGTGCCGAAGCTGCGGCTCCGGTTCCAGTCCTCGCTGTACACCTCGTCGGTGAACAGCCGCAGGGAGGCTTTGCCGCTCTCCGATGCAAAGGACAGGTTGTAGAGCAGGTCGTCGCCGTCGTAATGCACCTCAATGGCCCGGTCCAGCAGCGTTCCGTTTTCGTCCACAGGCTCGCAGTCGGCCCGAACAAGCTCCTTGCCCTGCGCGGCCGCCGCCTGGGCGAAGGTCTCCGAGCCGTCGCCGGTCTGGTCGGGATGCTCCGGCCAGCTGCGGCTCCACGAAGCCTCGGCGTTGAAATCCATGAGCAGAGCATCGCTTTCCGGGTGTACCCGGACGGAAAGGTACATCTGCCGCCCGTCGTGGACAGCTTCTTCCACCGTAAAGGATGCGTGCCGGGGCTGGCTGGCCGCCTGAAAGACGGAAGTCTGCACCAGCTCCTTGGCTTCGGGCTGCAGATAGGCCCGCAGCTCCCGGCCCAGCGTGTCCAGCACGCCCAATCCGCTTAGGGCCGCCGCCGTTCCGGCCAGCAGACAGAGCGCCAGCGCCAGCACGGCCACGGGCCGCAGCCGGAAGGCCGGGCGGGGGGCGCTTTCCTGCCGCTCCAGCCGATCCACCGTATCATGGACGCGCCGGGAAAAGCTCTCCGGCACTTCTCCAAATAGAGAATCCCAGTTTTTCATCCTTCATTCCTCCGTCAGGAAGCGTTTTAATTGCCTGCGGCCGCGGCTCATGCGCGAAAGAATGGTGCCCTTGGGGCAGCGCAGCGCGGACGCGATCTCCTGTGTTGAAAAACCTTCCAGATAATGCAGCACGATGGGCAGACGCTCGTTTTCGGGCAGGCTCATGACCAGCTCTCGAAGCTCGCGCTGCTCCTGCGGCGGCGGGGCGCTTTCCTCCGGCAGGTTCTCCGTGGGAATTTCCCGCTTTCTGCACCGGAGCACTTCGTGGCATTCATTGACCAGAATACGCACGAGCCACGGCTTCAGCTTGTTCGGTTCCCGCAGGGAGTCCGCCTTGCGCCATGCCTTTTCGATGGCCGACTGCACCGCGTCCTCCCGGTCGCTCTCATCGGAAAGCAGGCCGCACGCCACATGATACAGCAGGGGCGTCCAATCGACGATCCTCTGCCCCAGCTCCTGTCTGTCCATTGTTTCGCCTCGTTTCTACGGGTTTTTCCGTCAGGCCTGACACTCTTAAGACGGAGAAGGATGGGGTTTGATTCTCCTGCCTGCGAAATTTCGCAAAAAAACAACGGGATTCCTCTGGAAAAAACGGTTTTTCTTGCCTTTTTTGTCCGTGAAAGTTATAATAAAATCTACGGGATTTAGGTTCCATACGGTTTTATTCAGGAATCGAAGAAAGGGGGCATGGGGATGGACAACGCGCCCAATTACGTCATCGAAATGCTGCACATCACCAAGGAATTTCCCGGCATTAAGGCCAACGACGATGTGACGCTGCAGCTGAAAAAGGGCGAAATCCATGCTTTGCTGGGAGAAAACGGAGCGGGGAAATCGACGCTGATGAGCGTCCTGTTCGGCCTGTATCAGCCGGAAGAGGGCATCATCAAAAAGGACGGCGTGGAGGTGCAGATCAACGACCCCAACGACGCCACCGCCCTGCACATCGGCATGGTGCACCAGCATTTCAAGCTGATCGATGTGTTCACCGTGCTGGATAACATTATTCTTGGGGCAGAGGATACCAAAATGGGCTTCCTGCAGAAGAAGGCGGCCCGGAAAAAGGTGCAGGAGCTGTCCGAACGCTACGGCCTGAAGGTGGATCTGGACGCTAAAATCGAAGACATCACCGTGGGCATGCAGCAGCGCGTGGAGATCCTCAAGATGCTCTACCGGGACAACGAAGTGCTGATCTTTGACGAGCCCACCGCTGTGCTGACCCCTCAGGAAATCGAAGAGCTGATGGAGATCATGCGGGGGCTGACCCGGGAGGGCAAGAGCATCCTGTTTATTTCCCACAAGCTGAACGAGATCATGGAGGTTTCCGACCGCGTGACCGTGCTGCGCAAGGGCCGGTATGTGGGCACTGTGGAAACCGCCAGCACCACTAAGGAAGAACTGAGCCGCATGATGGTGGGCCGCCCCGTGCAGCTGGTGGTGGATAAGGACGAGGCCCATCCCGGCAAGCCCGTGCTGGAAGTGGAGCACCTGCATGTGCCCTCCAAGCTTTACAAGCGGGACGCGGTCAGCGATGTGAGCTTTACCGTCCGGGCGGGCGAGATCCTGTGCATCGCCGGTATCGACGGCAACGGCCAGACCGATCTGGTCTACGCCCTGACCGGTCTGGAGAAGCCCTCCCACGGCAAAATCACGCTGGAAGGCCACGACATCACCCATGCCTCTATCCGCAAGCACAGCGAGGCGGGCATGAGCCATATCCCCGAAGACCGGCACAAGCACGGCCTGATTCTGGATTTCACGCTGGAACAGAACATGGTTTTGCAGCGATTTGAGGAAAAGCAGTTCCAGAACCACGGGTTCATTCGCTTCGACGAGACCCGCAAGTACGCCGAAAAGCTGATTGAGCAGTACGACGTGCGTTCCGGTCAGGGCCCCATCACCAAGTGCCGCAGCATGTCCGGCGGCAACCAGCAGAAGGCCATCGTGGCCCGGGAGATTGACCGGGATCTGCCCCTGATCGTAGCGGTGCAGCCCACTCGCGGCCTGGACGTAGGCGCTATCGAGTACATCCACGGACAGCTGGTAAAGCAGCGGGACGAGGGCAAGGCGGTTCTGCTGGTCTCTCTGGAGCTGGACGAGGTCATGAATCTTTCCGACCGCATTCTGGTCATGTACGAAGGCCAGATTGTGGGCGAATTCAATCCCAAGGAAGTCACCGTGGAGGAGCTGGGCCTGTACATGGCCGGCGCCAAGCGGCAGACGGCTGAACCGAAAAAGGAGGCGGAAGCATGAAAAACTTTCTGCATAAGGAAGGCACCCGCTCGGTGCTGGCTTCCCTGATCTCCATTCTGATCGGTCTGGTAGCAGGCAGCATTCTGATTCTGGTCGTGGGCCTGACCACCAAGGGACTGGGCCTGAAAAGCGCCTGGGAAGGCATCCAGCTGGTATTCTTCGGTCTCTTTTCCACGGGCCGCAACGCCTCCGGCGCGCTGACCTTCGGTTTTAACCCCTCCATTGTAGGCAACATGCTCTTCCGCGCCACGCCGGTGATTCTGACCGGCCTTTCCGTGGCGGTAGCGTTCAAGACGGGTCTGTTCAACATCGGCGCGCCCGGTCAGTATCTGGCCGGAACCACCGTTACCCTGCTCATCGCCCTGAGCATCCCCACCGGCGTGGGCGATCTGGCGGCCTATCAGGCGGCGCAGGGCATCGTGCCCGCCGTCACCTATCCCACCTGGTTTGTCTGGACGCTGGCCTTCCTCGGCGGACTGCTGGCGGGCGCGCTCTGGGGCGCGATTCCCGGCCTGCTCAAGTCCCTGCTGAACATCAACGAGGTCATCGCCTGCATCATGACCAACTGGATCGCCGCCAATCTGGCTACGTGGGTCTTTGACGTATCCAACCTGAAGAACGTTATCGAGAACACCAAGACCAGCTACATCTACAAGACCACGGTCAACGGCGTGGCAACCTCCAAGATGGGGCTGGATCAGCTGTTCCCCGGTTCTCAGGTCAACGGCAGCATTCTCATCGCCATTGCGCTGGCAGTGGTCGTGTATGTGATCCTTTCCAAGACCACCTTCGGCTACCAGCTCAAGGCCTGCGGCTCCAACCGTTACGCGGCCCGCTATGCCGGTATCAAGGACAAGCGGAACATCGTGCTGTCGATGGCCATCGCCGGTTCGCTGGCGGGCGCGGCGGGTTCGCTGTACTACCTCAGCGGCAACACCGAGTTCTTCTGGTCCACCTATCAGCAGCTGCCCGCCGTGGGCTTCAACGGCATTCCGGTAGCGCTGCTGGCTTCCAACCATCCCATCGGCGTGATCTTCGCGGGCATGTTCATGTCCATGCTGGATATCGCCGGTCTGCAGCTGACCAATCTGACCGCGTACAACGAGTACATCACGGACGTGATCATTGCCGTGATCGTCTATCTGGCCGCGTTCTCGCTGGTCATCCGCATGTGGCTGTCCGGCAGCGGCAAGCGCCGCCATCGCCGGGAGGAAAAAATCATCCCTGCGACTCAGGAAACCAACAACAGTGAAAACATCGACCGGCCTGCCGGAGATGGGAAGGAGGCGGCGGAGAAATGAGTTTCCTCATTCGTCAAACCCTGATCTACGCGGTTCCTCTGATGATCGTAGCGCTGGCGGGCATTTTCGCCGAGCGCAGCGGCATTATCAATCTGGCGCTGGAAGGCATTATGATCTTCGGCGCGTTCATCGGCGTTCTGTTTGTTCGTCTGGTGCAGCAATGGGGCTGGTTTGACGCGGCCATGGCCGCCAAAAACTGGCCGGCGCTGCAAGGGTTTATGGTGCTGGCGATGGCGGTGGCGGCGCTATTTGGCGCGCTATTCTCACTGCTATTGGCCTTTGCGGCCATCAATCTGAAGGCGGACCAGACCATCGGCGGCACGGCCCTGAACCTGATGGCCCCCGCGCTGGTGCTGTTCTTCATCCGCCTGATTGCCAACCAGAACACCCTGCAGATGTATACCGGCGACTCCGCCAGCTGGTTCATGATCAAGAAGACCATGCTGGGCTACGCCAAGACCGACAAGCTGGGCTTCTTTGCGGAAACCTTCCTCAACAAGGTTTATCTGGCCACCTATCTATGCATCATCATCTACGTCATTCTGGCGGTGATTTTGTACAAGACTCGTTTCGGCCTGCGTCTACGTTCCTGCGGTGAAAATCCTCAGGCGGCGGACAGTCTGGGCATCAACGTAGTCAAGATGCGCTATGCGGGCGTGACCATTTCCGGCGCGCTGGCGGGTCTGGGCGGTTTCGTATACGCCATGACCACGGCGAACTGCTCCGCCAACGGCGACGTTGCGGGCTTCGGCTTCCTGGCGCTGGCCGTGATGATCTTCGGCAACTGGAAGCCTCTGAACGTAGCGGGCGCGGCGCTGCTCTTCGGCTTATTCAAGTGTGTAGCGGCCAGCTACGCCAGCCTGGATCTGAACGGCGACGGACGGTTCCTGCTGAAGGAAATCGGGGTCAACATCAACTTCTACCGGATCCTGCCTTATCTGATTACGCTGGTGGTTCTGGCCTTTACCTCCAAGAGCTCCCGCGCGCCCAAGGCCGAAGGCATCCCCTACGACAAAGGCTCCCGGTAGGGGTAGTACCCCTGCACTCCACACCGCGCCCGTTGGGCGCGGGGCTGCTCGTGGGACATGCGGCTTGGCTGCCGAATTACCGCCGCTCGGCGGCAGGGGCAGTACCCCTGCACCCCACACCGCGCCCAATGGGCGCGGGGCTGCTCGTGGGATATGCGGCTTGGCTGCCGAATTACCGCCGCTCGGCGGCAGGGGCAGTACCCCTGCACCCCACACCGCGCCCAATGGGCGCGGGGCTGCTCGCGGGACATGCAGTTTGGCTGTAGAGTTACCGCCGCTCGGCGGAGTGCCTCGCGGCTCGCGGGTCTGGAAGGGCTTCGGCATGGGCTGCGGGTCATGCGGCGAGAGAATGCGGGGCTGCTCGGGGAAAGCAAGTTGGCTGCCGAAATACCATCATTCGGGGGACAGGCGGCCTGACCGGGTAGTTGGAAAAGGCGCGGGCCGGTTTACAGCCCTTATCATGATCCTCTGGCTGACGGGGGATCATGTGTTTTTTGATTTTACGATGGGGGAACACCATGAAGAAATATCTGGCTCCAGCGGTGATGCTGGCGGTCTTTGAGACGGTCGCCGTCACCCTGACGGTGACAAAGCACAATCTATTTTATCTGTTCAACTTCAGTTACATTGGGTGCTCCATCGCGCTGGGGCTGGTATTATTCATCCGGCGGCACAGGCATGCGCGGCGGGTGACGCAGCTCTTAGTGGGGCTGTACATGCTGGTTTATCTGGGTCTGATCTGCCGGGAAAACATGCAGATAGAGGGCTTCTGGTATTATCTGTTCACGGGTGTGTTTGAGGCGGCGACCATTCATTATGTAGTAGCGAAAATCTTCGGGCCGTTGCTGTTCGGCCGGGGATGGTGCGGCTATGCCTGCTGGACGGCCATGGTATTGGATTTCCTGCCCTACAAGGCGCCCCGTCAGCCCCGGAAAAACATCGGCTGGCTTCGATATGTCTTTTTCGCGGTTTCACTGGCATTCGTGGGCGGGTTATTTCTATTTCAGGTTTCCGACAAGGAAAACGTGATGTTCTGGGCGTTCATCACGGGCAATCTGCTGTATTACGCGCTGGGGATCGGGCTGGCCTTTTTGTTTCAGGACAACCGGGCTTTCTGCAAATATCTATGCCCCGTCACCGTTTTTCTCAAGCCCATGAGCTACTTTTCGCTGCTGCGGGTCAAGTGCGACCACAGCAAATGCGTTTCCTGCGGCAAATGCCAAAAGGTCTGTCCCATGGAGGTGGACATGACCGACAATTCCCGCAAGCGCAAAAACGGCACGGAATGCATCCTATGCTTCGAGTGCGCCAAAGCATGCCCGAAAAAAGCGCTGTGATTCAAGTACAAAAGAACGCCGCCCCCTTTCCAATCAAAGAGAGCGGCGTTTTTGGCGTTATCCCTGCCGGGGCATACTGCTTCGGGTTTCATTATAATATTTGACAATATCCCTCAGCAGTTGGAAATGCTCGAAATCCTGCGTATAGACGATATTGATTTCCCGCATCATGCTCAGGTTTTCGATGGGAAGCACCACGATTTTTTTCTTTTTCAATTCGTCCATGCAGGCGCTTTTCGCCAGCACGGAAACGCCAAAGTCCCGGCGGATCAGGTCTTTGATGGTGGCGATATTATCGATCTCCAGCACCACGTTGAAATCGTCAATGCTCAGGTTTTGGCTTTCCAGACTGGCCACAAACAGGTTTCGGGTGCCCGAGTCCGGCAGGCGGAGGATCATCTTTTCCTTCTGCAATTCGCCGATAGTCACCATGCCGCTGCGCGCCAGCCGGTGCCCCGGCGACACCGCCAGTACCAGACAGTCCGTGTCCAGAATCAGATATTTCAGGCTGGGATCGTTGATCTTTCCCTCCACGATGGCGAAGTCCAGCTCATAGTTCTTGAGCATATCGTGCAGGTTGCTCTGGGAATCGGTGATGATCTTAATGGTCACGCCGCTGCGGCTGTTCACATACCGGGCCAGCGCCTCGGCGATGGCGTTGCTTTCCGCCGTGTGGGTGATGCCCACGGTCAGAGAGGTCAGCTGGCGCTTTTCGCTGGTCAGATCCTTGCACAGATTATTGTAAAGGGACAGCATCCGGCGAGCGTACTTGATGACCGTTTCTCCCTCGTGGGTCACATGCAGCTCGTTATTTTTCCGCTCGAAGATGCGCACGTTCAGCTCGCTTTCCAGCGAACGGATATGCTGGCTGACCGCAGGCTGGGTCAGGGACAACTGCTCCGCCGCCCGGGTAAAGCTCCCTGTTTCTACGACTTTTATCAGGGAATGAAGTTTGGGGTCGATCATCCCGTTCCCATCCTTTCCGAAAGAATCATTTATAGATGGTTATTATACCATAAAATTTAGGAATGTGCCAGCCTGACGCTATGCTTGTGCAGGGGTTTTTCCGCTGCTTCGGCTCGCTCTTCCAGCAGGCCTTCCTGCTGGCGCAGGAAAACGACGAACATCCCAATGGAAATAACGCAGCAGATCACATCCGTGATGGGCGTGGCCCATACGATGCCGAAGATGGGCAGAAGCCGGTTCAGCAGGAACATCAGCGGAATATCCAGCAGGCCCTTGCGGAGGATGGCCAGCACAAAGGAACGCATGCCCTTGCCTACCGCCTGGAAGAAGGAGATCAGCGCATAGGCGCAGGCGGAGAAGGGGCCGCCCAGACAGAGGATGCACAGGAAGGAAGCGCCGTAGGTCACGGATTCGCTGCCGCTGGGGATGAACAGGCCGATCAGCTGACGGCTGAACACCAGCGAAACGGTCATGCACACCGCCGCCATGGCCACGGACAGCGCCATGGACAGCGTAATGGAGGTCTTCATACGCTTGTGATTGCCGGCGGCGTAGTTGTAGCCGATCAGGGGCAGCACGCCCTGGGACATGCCGCGCACGATGCTGTGAGCCAGCATGTTGACCTTCTTGGCTACGCCCAGCCCGGCCTGCAGAGCCGTTCCGGAAGCGGCCATCAGCGCGTCCAGCACCGCGTAGGAAATGTTCTCGCAAAGGGTCATCAGGCAGGCGGGCAGGCCGGTCATCAGCACGTCGGCAGGAATTTTCCCGCGGACGGACTTGTCCAGACGGCGGGGACTCAGCCGCAGAATGGAGCGCTTGCCTTCCCGCAGCACGACGATCAGGAAATATGCCAGCGCGATCACGTTGGACAGCGCCGTGGCAATGGCCGCGCCCAGCGTTTCATAGCCCCGGGGCAGAATCACAAACATGAACAGGGGATCCAGCGCGATATTCATCACGCCGCCCAGCGCCACGCCGATGCTGGCCTGCAGGGAGCGGCCCTCGGAGCGAACCAGATGCGCCAGCAGCGCGTTCAGGGAGGTGGCCAGACCGCCGATGACCACGGTAAAGGTCAGGTATTCCACGGCGTAATCATGCACCAGCGGATTGGAGCCGCCCAGCAGATCCACAAAGGGCCCGGCGAAGAGCCACGCGCCCAGCGAATACAGAACCGTTACCGCGGCGCAGCCCCAAAAGGCGAAGGAAGCCGTATCCTTGGCCCGCTGCAGATCCCGTGCGCCCAGCGCCCGGGAAATCACGCTGGCGCCGCCTACGCCGAACAGGTTGGAAATCGCCTGCAAAAACATAAAGGCGGGCATGCAGACCGTGGCGGCGGTAATCATGGCGTCGCTGCCGGTCAGGCCGATAAAAAACGTATCGGCCATATTGTACAAAACCAGAATGATCTGGCCGATCACCGTGGGAAAAGCCAGACGGACGATCGCCTCCAGCACGGGGCTGTCCTCAAACAACGTTTTTTCTCTTTCTTTCATAACCCTGTCCCTCCGTTTCTGAAAATTTGGAAAAAGGAACGACGGCCGCGTACAAATGCCGCGGCCGCCGCAATAGCGTTAACGCCGTTCCCGGATAGTATCGGAGAACAGGCGTCTTCGCCGCTGACGGCTGCGCGGTTTTTTCGTTTTGTTTGCCAACAGAAGCAGCATGGCGTTGCTTCGCATCTCCGACACGTCCTTTCATTCAAATAAAATGCTTGCCGGAATCGGTTCTCCGGCGTTGGAATAGGCACATTATATGGGGGTTTTTCCAAAATATCCAATAATCATTCCGTATTTATCGATAAGAAACGCTTATAAGCCGGAACCGCCGAACGCGAAAAGGCGTTTCCGTGTCAAACGGAAACGCCGGTATGTTGGGCTTTGAAGCACCTTTTGTGAAACTTTTATCAATCTTTTGCCAAAGAGAACACAAACAAATTATAATAAGCCCCAAAGTTTTCCTGTCCGAAGGAACGGCGGGGGAATGGGAAAAAACAGCGGTTTTTCCAACGGAAAATCATTTCAGGCAGTCCAAACGCGCGCCTTATTCCTCCTGTCCGCCGTGCAAATTCCAGTCCTTTTCCTCATAGGCCAGCGGGAGCAAGATGGTAACGACGGTGCCCTCGCCTACTTGGGATTCAATGCGCAGTTCTGCCGCGCTGCCGTAGATCAGCTGCAGCCGGTCCCGGACGTTTCGCATACCGATTCCTGTGGACTTCCGGCCATTCTGCTCGCTTTCCTCCGCAAAGCCGCTGAGAATGCGTTCCACCCGCTCCGGCGGCATGCCCTCGCCGTTATCCTGAACCCGGATGACCAACCGGCCTTCTTCGTCCCGGGCGGAAATATCCACCACCGAATGCTCTGTCCGCACACCGTGTACCAGCGCGTTTTCCAGAACGGGCTGCAAAATCATGGTGGGGATCAGCGCAAAGGCCGCGCCGGGAGTGCAGTGAAAGGGGGTTTCCAGCTTTTCGCCGTGAATGTGCCGGTAGATATAGGCATACTGTTTCAGACTGTCAAACTCCCGCTTGACGGGAATGAAGCGCTTCTGCATATTGCCCGTATTCTGCCGGAAGAAAGAGGAAATATGCTGCACGACCTCGCAGATTTCCGTATTGCCGTCGATTTTGGCCAGTGCGTTGACCATTTCCATGGCATTATAGATGAAATGAGGATTGATTTGGGATTGCAGCGAACGGTACTTGTATTCCAGCATTTCATACTCTGCCCGGTTTTTGCGGGTCTCTTCCTCCCGCACCTGAATCAGCAGCCGCCGCTGGCGCTCCAGCATTCGGTTGAAATGGCTGGCCAGCTTGCCGATTTCATCGCCGCTGACCACCGGAACCCGAAGCTCCAGATTCCCGGCTGCGGCCTCGTCCACCGAGCCTACCAGCAGGTGAATCTGACGGGTCATCCGTTCGGTGACCATCAGCACCAGAAGCGAGCCCAGCGCCGCGCCGAGCAGGCCGGTCAGGGTGCCGGTCAGCACCGCCGTGCGGCGCACCTGCCGCAGGATGGATTCCGGCAAAAGCCCCACGGCTGTCCAGCCGTCCTGCTTCTGGATGGAAACATAATATTTTTCACTGCCTTGAAGCTCGCTGGCCCCGGTTCGGGCCGCCTCTTCCGCCGCCTGAGCCACGCCCTCTCTCTGTTCGCCGCTGACGGTCAAAGTACGGCCGTCCTCGTCCAGAAAAGCAACGGCGCAGTGCAGGCTGTCGTTATAGCTGCCTAAGCTGCCCAGCTCCTCCTGCTTCACTCGGGCCACCAGCTTGCCCATATGCCGGAAGGGATTGGGATTATAGACGTCCCGGATCAGGTAGACCTGCCCGTTTTCCGAAGTGCGCCATTGGCTGCGGCCGTACGCCGTATCCCGCAGCTCCTTCTGCTCCATCAGCGCCGCCGCTTCCCGCCGGAACTCTGCGGAGGCATAGGCGGTGGTAAAGCTGCTTCCCTGATCCAGATGAAGATACACCGCGTCGTAGCCCGCCTGGGCGGTGATGATCTGATTCAGAGCATATAAAAGAGACTGGGTCGCGTGATAATATCCGTTGGAATCGACCGTCATATTCCGCATGGCGTAGAGCTGGGCGCTCAGCCCTGTGGAATTGATCTGGTTGCTCAGCTGACGCGACACGGCCTCGGTCTGGTTGATAAAATTGATCAGCACCTGCTCGGTCAAAAGCTCCAGATGGGCCTTCTGATCCTTCAGCATCTGCCGGGTCGCGCTGTACGTCAGCGCCAACGATACCAAACCCGTAATCAGCAGGATGACCACGCACCAAATGAGGATCAGCTTGACCCGGTAGCTGAAAGCGCCGTATTTTTTCATAGCTTGGCCTTTCGATTCCGATATTCGGTGGGCGTCATATGCTCGATGCGCTTAAAGGCGTTGTAGAAGGAGATATAGTTGCCATAGCCTACCGTCCGGGCCACTTCCTCCACCAGAATGCGGGGGTCGGCCAGCATGGAGCGGGCCACGTTCATCCGGGCTTCCAGCACGTGCTCATGGAAAGTCACGCCGGTTTCCTTGCGAATCAGGGCGGAGAGATAGTTGGCGCTGACGCACAGCTTATCCGCTACATCGTTGAGCTGAATGCCCTCGATGGCATGCAGGTTAATGTATTGCAGGGCGTTGCGGGTCAAAAGGGACTGCTTGGGCGTAGCCAGACGCCGGAGAAAGGCCTCGTTCAGCTCTTGCAGGCATTGACGCACTTCTTCCTCCGTGCTGACAAACCAGATGCCGCTCATGGCCGCGTCCAGCTCCTCGTCCGCGCTCAGGTCGAAGCGGCGGCGCAGACCGGTGGTATACAGAAACATCATGGCCCGCAGATTGCTGTACTGACGGCCGCTCTGCACGGCAAGCGCATGAGCCGCTTCGGCGGCGTAGGCGTCCGTCAGCTCCGCCTTGGCGATCAGCTCGTCAATCTGCCGCTGCGTACCGGCGATGGGCTCCTGCCCCGGCGCGCCGTCGCTTTGCTCCCCGTAAAATACGCAGGCGCGGCTTTCTTTGCTCAGAGCCGCTTCCCACAGGGCGCGCCGGGCCTGCAGGTAAGCCTGACGGATGGCGTGGCTACTCTGCCCCAGTCCGCTGACACCGATGCGCACGGGATGAACCAGCTCGTCCAACACATCGCAGGATAGCTCCGCAGCCTCCTCCTGCCAGCCTTCGCCGTCGTTGGCTAGGGGAACGAAAATCACCGCCAAGTCATAGAGCAGCAGCGTTACCGCCCTCGTCTGGCGGCGGGCCAGCACGGCCTCCACCCGGTTCAGGATCGCCTGCGAAAAATAGCGTTCTTCGATCTGCTGCAGTGCCATGATGTAGTAGGTCTGAAACTGCAGGCCCGCTCCGGCCAGCAGCTCGTGAACGCCCTGTCCCCGCTGGGAATCGTTGGTCAGAAGCGTCAGCAGCTGAGCGCGCATTTTCAGGTTTTCCGCCTGCTCCAGCGCCACGTCGTTCTCCATCTGACGGCGGGTCATGGCTGCGGCCCGGCGAACCGTCCGCATCACTTCTTCATTGTCGATGGGCTTGAGCAGATAATCGAACACGCCCAGCTTGATGGCCTGACTGGCATACTGAAACTCGTCGTAGCCGGTGACAATCACAAAGCGGCAGTCCGGCACGTCGGCCCGCACGTCGGAAATCATGTCCAGTCCGCTTTTGACCGGCATACGAATATCCGTCAGCACAATATCCGGCTTCAGCCGACGGATCATTGCGCCGCCGCTTTCTCCGTCCCCTGCGGTCCCGGCCACTTCACATTTCAGCGCGGCCCAGTCGATGGTTTTGACCAGCGAACGCACCGTGATCGGGTTATCCTCGACAATAACGACTTTCAGGCTCATAGCGGCTCCTTCCTTTAGGAAAATGAATAGGGAAATGAACGAGCAGCAAATCTGGATGTATTATATCAAAAAAGAAACAAAACGGCAATGAAAGGCGCTTCTCAAAACGCCTAAAAAACAGGGGCGGGTCTTTCGGCCCGCCCCTCAGAACACTGGTAAAGGACTTTATCCTTTCACTGCGCCGGACATGATGCCGGACACGATGAAGCGCTGGGTGCTCAGATACAGGATCAGGATCGGCAGCATGGCCAGCATGAAGAAGGCGAAGGCCAGGTTCAGCTCGGTCATATTCTCGCCGAAGTAAATGATTTGGGCCAGCGGCAGGGTGCGGCTTTCGTCGGTGCGCAGCAGCACCACGGCGGTGGAGTAGTCGTTCCAGACGAACAGCGTGTTCAGAACCATCTGAGTGACGTTGATGGGCGTCATCAGGGGGAAGATGATCTGCCAGAAGGTACGGAATTTGCCGCATCCGTCGATGCCCGCAGCTTCTTCCAGATCCCGGGGGATGCCTTTGACGAAGCCGGTGATGGTCAGAACGCTGATGGAAACCTGAAAGCCGGTACGGGCCAGAATAAAGCCCAGATTGGTGCTGACCAGCCCGAGGTTGTAGATGTTCATGTACAGGGGCAGCATAATGCACTGGAAGGGCACCAGAATGCCGCTGATGAACAGGGAATAAAGCACCTTATAGAATTTGGAGTTGTTCCGGGCCAGCACATAGGAGGCCATGGAGGTCGTAAACAGCAGGATCAGCGTACAGGGGATGGTGGTCAAAATGCTGTTTTTGAAGCCGATGGCCACGTATTTGTTTTCCCGGATCACGCGGGCGTAGTTTTCCAGCGTGGGGTGCTGAGGCCATGCCAGCCGGTTCAGGCTGATGTCCGAATGGGTTTTGATGGAATACAGGAAGCTGATGTAGAAGGGAATCAGCACGATGAACACAATGGCCAGAATGAACAGCACCCGCAGGGTGGTGCCCAGCAGGACCTTTGTGCGGCTGCGGCCCGCCTGTTTGCCGAAATTGGAGGTGTTCTGCGCCCGAACGCCATATTCCGCCATTAGAGCTCAACCTCCTTTTTACGCAGGATGGTGGTGACCAAATTGGTCAGGATGACCAGCACCAGCGTCAGGATGATCGCGCCCGCCTGACCCAGACCGGCGCGGGAGTTGCCGAAGATGTATTCATAAACGAATACGGCGGTGGTTTTGGCCGTTTTCATGTTGATGACCATTTGGGAGTAGTCAAAGCAGCGCAGGCCCCAGGAGAGCAGCAGCGTTATATTGGAGGTGATGGCGGGCACGATCATGGGAATGGTGATGTGAATGAATTCATGGAACACATTCGCGCCTTCCACCCGGGCCGCCTCGTAATATTCCAGCGAAATGGACTGCAGGGCGGCGATATAGATGAGCATGCAGTAGCCCATATCGCGCCAGATGCCGATGGCGGCCAAGCCGTAAATGACCTGAGAGGAGATGCCCAGCGGACTGGGAGCGCCGGTCAGCGGAGAGAGCACGTCGGTGTAAACGTAGCTCCATACCTTGGTAGAGGCCACCAGAGACACGGTAAAGGGCATGAACAGCAGGGTGCGCATCACGTTGTTGAAGGGGCCGGACTTCCACAGAAGCAGCGCCAGAGCAAGCCCCAGCACGTTTGCGCCGATGATGTATACGATGGTAAACTGGAAGGTGTGCCAGAAGCTGTCCCGGAAGGAAGCGCTTTTGAGCAGCTTTACGTAATTTTCAAAGCCGACGAAGTTCCATTCCTTGGCAAAAATGGCCTTCTTGTCGGTAAAAGACGTGGGGATGGACTGGATAAAGGGAATCAGAACGACGAAGGCGAACAGTGCGAAGGCAGGAAGCATGAACAGGATGTTTCCCCCGTGCTCCCGAACGGCAAATCGCGTCAGCCGGTGTTTGCGATCCAGGCGGGCTGGATTGATGGCGGTCATAAAAAATCAGCTCCTGCAGCGAAAAAGTGGGGAATATTTTGGTAGAGGCAATACCATAAGAAGGGAACAGGGCCGCCCGCGGGGATGCCGCAAGCGGCCCTGTTTTTGGAAAGGATTTCTTAGTGCTTACTTAGCTTTTGCTTAGTTCAGGGAGATAACCTCGTCGAAGGCCGCCTGCAGGTTGGCGATGCAGTCTTCCACGGTCATGGTGCCGCCGGTGAGCACGCTCTCGGCGAAGGAGGTCAGCTCGGTACGCCACGCGGTGGTGAAAGCGGAGGACAGGGGCTTGGTGAAGTCGCCGTAGTGAGCGATGTTGCCGGAGGCCTTCACTTCCGCCATGGTCTGCACCATGGGCTGCAGCTTGTCGCTGACAACGCCGGAGCACAGGGGGTTCTGGGAAGCTTCGGACCAGGCGATGCCCTGGCTCATCCAGTATTCCATGAAGGCCAGCGCCATGTCGGCGTTTTCGGCCTGAGGATTGACCATGAAGCTCTGGTCAACCTGCACGTTCATCTTGGCGGAGCCGTTGTCGTCGATGGGGGCTACGAAGAAGCCGATTTCGAAATCGGGGTTCTTGGCCAGCATGTCGCCGATGTTCCAGGAACCGTCATACCGCATGGCGGCGTTGCCGGCAGCGAACATTTCCAGCGCCATATCCTGAGTGTTGCTCATGTCGTCGGTACGGGGGGCCACCAGACGGGCCTTCCAGTTTTCCAGCGCTTCGGCGAAGTAGGGGTAATCCGCGAATTTCTTTTCGCCGCTCATCAGCTTTTCGAACACATCGCGGTCGCCGGCTTCCAGCGCGCGGGTCCAGACGGTGTTGCGGGCTTCGATGTCGCCGTACACGGCGTCGGCAAAGCTGCGCACATAGGGATCGATACCGGCGGCGATCAGCTTATCCTGCAGCTCGTTGAGCTGGGTCAGCGTGGTGGGAACTTCCAGACCGTTCTGCTCGAAGATGGTCTTGTTGTAGAAAATGCCCCAGGTTTTGAAGTCGATGGGGAAGCCGTAGATTTTGCCGTCGGCGGACACGTCGCCCAGGTCGCCGGAGGGCAGGTTCAGGCTCTTAATGACCTCGTTGTCGCTCAGATCCATGACGAAGCCCTCGGTCACCAGATCGGGATACAGGCCGGGGTTGCCCATGATGATGTTGGGCTGGTCGCCGCTGGACAGGGCGGTGGACAGCTGGGGGAAGTAGTCGGTGCCCTGATTGTAGTAGATATTGTTGAACTTCACGTTGGGATGAAGCTCGGTGAAGGCCGCCTCGATGGCGTCCAGACCGGCCTGCTTGGTGGTCTGAGCCATGTAGTGGAACACGGTCAGGGTGATTTCCTCTTCTGCCGCAGCAAAGCTGCACACGGACAGCGCCAGCACCAGAGCCAGCAGGATAGCGAGAGTACGTTTCATGGAATGATCCTCCTTCTTTGTTTTGGTTCGATTCCTGCGGAGTCGTCGGGAACTTTCTCCGCTTTTGTAATATCAGTATACGCCAAAGCTATGTCCGAAGGAATATATCCCGCTTGTTAATTTCTATCCTTTTTTACGATATGGGCGATATATAGCCAGAATATAGAGCTGGCTTTGCTTCCCGAAACGGAGGACAGGCGTTTTCGGCTTGTGTCTTTCCGGGAAAAGAAATATAATACCCATGAATACAGCGCGGGACGGCGGTTTTCTCCCGCCTGCGCAAGCAATCAAAGGAGCGGAGAAAATGGCTGAATGGACAAAGGAACTGATGAAGTGGCTCGGCGGCGGACAATCGCCCTGGCATACGGTGGAAATGGCGGCCCGCTGGCTGGAGGAACGGGGCTTTGAGCCGCTTTCGCTGAACCGGCCCTTTTCTGTGAAGCGGGGCGGACGGTATTATGTGGAAAACGGCACCTTTCTGGCGGCTGTGACCGTAGGACAAAAAGACGTGATTCGGATCGCGGCGGCGCATACCGACTGGCCCTGCATGCGGGTGAAGCCCCAGCCCGAGCTGATTTCCGGCGGCTGCTGCCGCCTGAGTGTGGAACCCTACGGAGGCGCCATTCTCAACACATGGCTGGATCGGCCGTTGGGACTGGCGGGCGTGGTGCTGCTGCGCACGGACGACCCCATGCAGCCGGAGCGCCGCCTGATCTCCTGGGACAAGCCCCTGCTGGTGATCCCCAACGTAGCCATCCACATGAACCGGGAGGTCAACAAGGGCGTGCCCTATAAGTCCAACGTGGATATGCTGCCCATCTGCCGCACGGTGCAGGGCGAGTTTGAGAAAAACGGCTATCTGGTTCGTCAGATCGCCGAGCACCTGCAGGTGCAGCCGGAGGACGTGCTGTCCTTCGAATTGTGCGCCTACTGCTGCGCCGAACCCACGCTGCTGGGCTTTGAGGAGGATCTGCTCACCTCGCCCCGGCTGGATAATCTGAGCTCTGTTCATGCCTGCCTGCAAGGGCTGGCGGACGCGCAGGGAGACGGCATCAACGTGGCGGTTCTGTATGATAATGAAGAAATCGGCAGCAACACCCGCCGGGGCGCGGACAGCAGCACCCTGACGGTGATTCTGGAAAAGCTGGCCCTGTCGCTGGGACTGGATCGCAGCGCGCTGCTGGACGCCTGCCTGAACGGCATGCTGCTTTCCTGCGACGCGGCGCACGCCGTTCATCCCAATCACCCGGAGTACGCGGATTTCTCCTGCGCGCCGGTGCTGGGCGGCGGCGTCGCGCTGAAGCGCAGCCCCCGCTATTCCTCCGATGCGGAAACCTGCGCCGTGATTCAGGGGCTTTGCGATGCTAACCGGATTCCTCTGCAGATCTATATGAACCGGGCCGACCTGCCCGGCGGCAGCACCGTAGGCTCCATGGCCTCGGCCCTGTTGGCCATGCCCGCCGCCGATATAGGCGTTCCGATTCTGGCCATGCATTCCGCCTGCGAGACCATGGGCGCAGCCGATCAGGACGCTTTCGTCCGGCTCTGCACGGCGTTCTTCAGCGCCTGAGAAAGCGTGCCGTCTATTCGGAAACACGCCCTGTGAACCGGGGAACGGCGGCGCTTTCGGCCGATGTTCCGCTATCTGCAACAGAAAAATGCCCTCGCTGCGAGCTACATTGGCTCGGCGCGAGGGCTTTTTCGTCACAACGGATATTGCCGGTACTGCCCCGGCGTGAGGCCTGTGTGACGGCGAAACAGCTTGCAGAAGTGGGCCTCGTCGCAGAAGCCCAGATGAAAGGCGATGTCCGCCACACTGAGGGTGTCGTCGGTGAGAAGCTGACGTGCCTTGTCCAGCCGCAGGCGGAGCCAGTATTGCTTTGGGGAAAGCCCCACGCCCGCCCGGAAGGCACGGTAGAAGGCGGCTTCGCTCATGCCGCACAGCTCCGCCAACTGCGGAATGCTCAAGCCGCCGGAAAGGTTCCGGCGAATGTGCTCCAGCGCAGGCTGCAAGGCCCAAAACCGCTTTTCGGTAAAGACGGAACTTTGCCGAAGCAGGTAGATCAGCTCATAGAGCTTGGCCTGCAAAAGCAGGGGCGAACCGTGAACGTCCCAGTACAGGCGGGTGAGCTGCCGCAGAAGCAGTTCACATTGCCCGGCCAGCCCGGCGGAGGGAACGATGAGGGAGAACTCGCCCAGCCGGGCCGGTTGCCCGTCCATCTCCTGCGTGAGAAACTTGACGCACAGGTTGGTAATGATTTTGGGCCCATGGGGCTGGTTGAGGTGAGGATGAGCGGGATTATCTACCTGCAGGGCAAAGCGGCTGCCCAGGGGCGTGTAGAAAATGTCCCCCTGTTTCGGATGAAAGACGGCGCCGCTGTCCAGATACAGGGTAAAGGAACACCCGCTTTCCTCCGGCAGAAAGAATAGCAGCGCATCCTCCGGCCGGGGAGAATCCAGATAGCTGTAGTGCCCCCGATCGGCCCAGCACTGGGGTACCGCGCTGATAAACTGAAGCCGCAGGTCTTCGGATGGATCTTCCGGATGCATGGCATACCCGCTCCCTTCGAAAAAAGCTGATGGAAAAGTACAATCCAAAAGAGAAACCTACCTTGCGCGGCCCAAACGGGAGCCGTACAATGAATTTGAGATCAGTATAGCACAATGCCCTGAAAACCAAAAGATACAAAGAACAAAATCGAAAAACGGGGGAGGAGACCATCCGCAGGACGGCTGGGAGAAAACGATGGAAAAGTACTTTGGCGTCTGCTATTATCCGGAACTGTATCCCAAAGCGAAACAGGAAGCGTTTATACAGGAAGACATCGAAAATATGCGCCGCGCCCATTTTAATGTGGTGCGTATGGCGGAATTCTGCTGGTGCCTGATGGAGCCCCGGGAGGGAGAGTACGATTTCGACTGGCTGGAAAAGATCGTTAACCGGCTGGGCGAAAACGGCATTTTCACGGTGCTGTGTACGCCTACCGCCTGTCAGCCCGTCTGGATGGCCCGCAAGTATCCCGAAACCCTGTATGTGGATAATCAGGGGGTGCAGCGCAGCTACGGCGGGCGGCACTATCACTGCTATCATTCGCCGGTCTTTCGGGACTTTACCGAAAAGATTTGTCTGGAAATGAGCCGCCGCTTCGGGAAAAATCCCTATGTGCTGGGCTTTCAGGTGGATAACGAGATGGGACAGGAACATTCCGGCCGCTGCCAGTGTCCCACCTGCCGCCGAAAGTTCAAAGAAGCCATGAAGGAAAAATTCCATGGGGATATCGACGCGCTGAACGAGGCCTTCGGCTCCCTGTTCTGGGGCCAGCGCTTTGACGATTTCGAACAGGTAGAGCTGCCTGCCGTCGGAGCCCGGGAAAATCCCCAGAGCAACGTGGGCTGGCGGGGCACCAATATGCCTGCCCTGCGGCTGGAGTTCGAGCGTTTCGCCAGCGACGGGCTGGTGGATTACTTCCGGCTGCAGCGGGACGCGCTGCGTCGCTTCAGCGACAAGCCCGTCACCCACAATACCACCCATCTGGGCACCAATGCCATCGACTATTTCAAACTGGCCCAATATGAGGACGTGGCGGCGGTGGATCACTATCCCTATGCGCTGGATGAGACCAAGCAGGCTTCCGCCGGGGTCTACGCCATGGCCCGCAGCTACAAGCAGCGGGATTTCTGGCTGCTGGAGACCCTGTGCGGCGGCGGCCACGGCAACTGGGCCTATCAGGGAATGCCCCACGGCACGCCCGGCACTTTCCGGCAGAACATCGCCTTCGCCTATGCTTCCGGCGCTGAATTGATCACGGCGTTCAAGTATTCCGTCTTTCCCTCCGGGTTTGAAAATCTGGGCTCCGGTCTGATCGATCTGAATCGGATCCCGGGGCGGCGGTACGAGGAATTCTGTCAGGCAGGCGAGGATCTGGCCGCTTACGAACCGATCCTGAACCGCACGCGGGTGGTCTCCGAGGTGGCGGTGGTTCTGGATTACAACAGCCTGTGGGCAAACCGCATCAAACCCATTCATAAGGAGTTCACCTACGAGGGCTACGTGCAGCAGCTGGTGGGCCAGCTGGCGGCGCTGGGCGTGAATGCGGATATGATCGGCCCGGAGCATCCGCTGGACGGATACCGGCTGGTTATTGCCCCCTTCGCCCCCATTCTGCCGGAAAGCTTCCGTCAGAAGTGCCGGGACTATGCCGAAAAAGGCGGCAATCTGCTGGCGCTGACCATGGCTTTCAGCCGGGACGAGTGGGGGAGCGGCATTTTTGAAAAGAGCCCGGTGGGTATGACGGAGTTCTTCGGCATGCATGTGGTCGAAATGGAGCCCGTGTTTGACGGCCAGACCGACGCGCCCGTCCAGATCGAGGATGTGACCATCCGCAGCCATTTCTGGCAGGAAACGCTGGAATCGGAGGGAGCGGCGGTGCTGGGGACTTTCCGGGGCACCTATCGGGACGGAAAGCCTGTGCTGACCGAAAATCCTTATGGAAAAGGCCGCGCCCTGTATCTGGGCACAGCCCCGGCGCCCGAAGATGCGCCTGCGCTGCTGAAATGGCTCCTGAACCGCTGCGGCGTACAGCTGCCGCCGGTGCAGATGGCCTATGGTCTCAGCGTCGTGACCCGCCTTTCAGAAAACGAACGGTACTATTTTGTCTTTAACTCCCTGCCGCAGGAGCAGGTCTGCCGCCTGAACCGCCCGCTGGAAGCGGATTACGGCACCGGCGAAGTGTCGGAACGGCTGCTCCGCCTGCCGGCCAAGGGATTCCAGATCCTCCACGAACCTGCTTCGGCTGTCGGCCGGTCCAACTGAACCGGCATGGAGGCGGAAAAACTTCCGATCTGGCAGGAAGAAACGTAAAGGATAAAAAGGAACATCCAAAAGGCGCTTCGGATTCGAAATCTGAAGCGCCTCGTCCTTATCCTTAAATGGAATTGCGGGGAAAGCGCCGCGGCAAAAGGGATAACGAAAAATGCACTCGCCATCACACTGCCTCATTGTGCAGTATTGCTCTAAGAGCTAGTACCAGAAATCCTCTTCTGAGACGTGATTTGTCAAGACGGTTTTCTGCGAAAGCTTATCAGAAAAATGCAATGGAGCTGCCGCACTTTGCTTGTGCGGCAGCCCTGCTATGATTTAACGCAGATATGCAAATGTCCTGCCCAGATGGGCATCAAAGCCAAGCGCCTGATACATCTCCTCATCGCAGGGAGCGCAGGTGACGGTCAGGCTGGCAAGGGCGTTTTCCCTGCTCCATTTTTGTGCTGCCTGTGCCAATTTCCGGGCAACGCCCTTTTTCCGGAACGCAGGCTCAATGTAAAAATCATCGAATATCCCGACGTCGGTGCAGGTGAAGGTAGAAAAGCACCGGGAAACACTGCACATCCCCACTGCCCGATAGCCCCGCTTTGCCACAAAGAACGTGATTTTCCCATCCTGGATGGCATGCGCCAGCTGCTTCTGCTTTTCCTCCGTTGACGGTGCTTCTCCGATCTCCCTGAGAAAACCGTTTTCCAGTTTCTTTAGCTGCCGGTCATCCGGGGCGGCAAGAAGCTCTACGATGATGGGCGCATCCTCTTCCGGGGGCAGGAGCATCAGCGATTCGCCCCATTCGTCCGCGCCGTTTTCGATAAAGCCGACCGATTCCCAGAAATGACGCCGCCGTTCATGGCCGCCATAGTTCAGCTCTGCATAATGCGCGCCGTGTTCTTTTGCCCAATCCAGAAGCGTTCTGGCACACGCTTTTCCTGTGCCGTTTCCCCGGAACTCCGGGTAGACGCAGAACTCCCTGATAAAGCACTTGCCGTCCTCTGGGGTGAAGATCACCGGCATAGCAAAGCCAATGTCCTGTCCGCCCCGGTGGAAGATCAGAAAGAAGCAGCGATCCTGCGGCCTGCCGTTGCTCTTCAGCCTGTGGTTGTGATACTCCGAACGAAGGAAAGATTCCAGTCCTTCATTGTCGGAATCGGGAAAAATATCCCTCTTGTGATAGGCGTGGAGCTGCTCCCGGAAGGCAGCAACATCGTTTTCCGTGACGGCTTCACGGATGGTGATCTGGTTTTCCATTTGATTTCCTCCAAATCATTGATTCGGAGGGTTAGGAAACGTGAACCCTCCACACACGATTCAGCTTCATAAAAAACCACACCTTTCTTAAGGCAATGCCGCGCAATTCGGCAGCAGCGCGGGCGATGCATTTTCCGCCATCTGCTGCTTGCAAAACGCTCGATTTACCTCCAGTAAACCTTCGAGTTTTGCCATTGCATCTGACAAAAAATGCATTCGTTATCGCACTACCTCATCTGTGCGGTATTGCCTTAAACAAATTTGTATTCAGATGCCGATGCGGCAGGGATGCCCATTGCTTTTGAAGCTTCCGACCACCAGTCATCCTGTTTGGCTCATTTCATTTATGGTACGGCGTTGCCTTTTTGAGATTTTTACCGGCTCTTATGGAACAAAAGCCGCTCGTACCGTTCGGGGTCGGCGTCCCGAACCATGATCTCCAATTCTTCGTCGCCCATGACGGTGTTGCGGCCGCTTGCGTAGAGCGCGTCCACCATGTCCTTCACGGCCAGCACCAGCGGATCCTGCTTATCCACCTGATGCTTGCCTTTGAGACGGAAGAAGGAATTGATCCAGTGGGCGATACCGGCCAGACCGCTGTGCGCGTCCACGGCCACGGTGGCGGGGCGGTTCAGGATGGCGGCGGTATCGAAAATGTTGTAGATTTCCTCGTCCTTGAGCAGGCCGTCGGCGTGGATACCGGCCCGGGTCACGTTGAAGTGACGGCCCACAAAGGGCTGACGGGGACTGATTTCCAGCCCGATTTCCTGCTCCATGAACTCGGCGATCTCGGTCACAGCGGTCAGATCCATGCCGTCGGTGGTGCCGCGCAGGGCCTGATACTCGATGGCCATGGCTTCCAGCGGACAGTTGCCCGTGCGCTCGCCGATGCCCAGCAGCGAGCAGTTGACGCTGGAGCAGCCGTACAGCCATGCGGTGCCCGCGTTGCTGACCACCTTGTAGAAGTCGTTGTGGCCGTGCCATTCCAGCTGAGCGGACGGAATCTGGGCGTAGTGATGCAGGCCGTAGACGATGCCGGGCACGCTGCGGGGGAGCGCCGCGCCGGGATAGCTGACGCCGTAGCCCATGGTATCGCAGGCGCGAATCTTGATGGGAATGCCGCTTTCGGCGCTCAGATCCATCAGCTGCTCCGCGAAAGGCAGCACGAAACCGTAGAAATCCGCCCGGGTAATATCCTCAAAATGGCAGCGGGGCACGATGCCGCGGTCCAGCGCCGCCTTGACAATGGCCAGATACTTTTCCAACGCCTGCGAGCGGTTCAGGTGCATCTTTTTGAAGATATGGTAGTCGCTGCAGGAAACCAGCACGCCGGTCTCCTTCACGCCCGCCGCCTTGACCAGCTCGAAGTCCTTTTCGTTGGCCCGGATCCATGTGGTGATCTCGGGAAATTCCAGCCCCAGATCCTGACACATTTCCAGCGCTTCCCGATCCTTGGGGGTGTACAGGAAAAATTCACTCTGCCGGATCAGCCCCTTGGGGCCGCCCATCCGGGATTCCAGCTTGAATAGCTTGACAATCTGCTGGGGCGTAAAGGGGCTGACGCTCTGCTGACCGTCCCGGAAGGTGGTGTCCGTCATCCAGATTTCATCCGGAACACAGATGGGCACCAGACGATTGTTGAAGGCAATCTTGGGGATAGCTTCGTAATCGAAAATCTCCCGGTACAGGTTGGGCTCTTCGACCTCCTGCAGCTGATACTTGTACTTGGACTGCATCAACTGGTTGGTTTTTTTGCTGAATTCGAGCATTTAGTTCAGCTCCTTTACAAAATTGGCCAGACGGTTCATGCCGTCCTCGATGGCCTCCATGCTGGTGGCGTAGCTCAGCCGACAGAAACCGTCCGCCAGGAAGGATTCGCCGGGCACGATCACGGCATGCTGCTTTTCCAGAAGCGCGTTGGCGAAGTCGCTGCTGGTGGCGATCACCTGACCGTCCAGACGCTTGCCCAGCAGGGGACGCACATCCATCATCACATAGAACGCGCCGTCGGGCTTGTTGCAGCTCAGGCCGGGAATGGCGTTGATCCGCTCCACGATCCGGTCGCGGCGCTGCTGGAAGGCCTGCCGCATGGTCTCCACACAGGACTGGTCGCCGCAAAGCGCTGCTGCGGCGGCATGCTGGGCGGCGCTGTTGGGCGCGGAGGTGGATTGGCTCTGGTAGTTGGTCATGGCCTTGATCACGTCCCGGGGCCCGGCGGTATAGCCGATGCGGAAGCCGGTCATGGCGTAGGATTTGCTGACGCCGTTGACCACCAGCGTATGCGCCTTGGCCTCCTCACTGAGGGAAGCGATGGAGCAGGGCTTTTCGCCGGTGTAAAGCAGCTTTTCGTAAATTTCGTCGGAGACGATATAGAAATCGTGCTCAATCGCCAGCTGCATGACGTTTTCCATCTGTTTCCGGTTCCAGACGCAGCCGGTGGGGTTATTGGGGGAGGTCAGCAGGAAGGCCTTGGTGCGGGGCGTGATGGCGGCCAGAATTTCGCCGTTGGTGGGCACGAAGCCGTGCTCCTTTTTCATTTCGACGAAAATGGGCGTTCCTCCTGCCATACGCACCATCTCCGGGTAGCTGACCCAGCAGGGAGTGGGAATGATCACCTCGTCGCCGGGATCAAGAATGGTCTGGAAAAGGGTGTAGAGCGAGTGCTTGGCTCCGTTGGAAACGATGATTTCCTGCGGGTCGTAATGCAGGCCGTGATCTTCCTCAAAACGATGAATAATCGCGTCCTTCAATTCGGCAGTGCCGCTGACGGGGGTATAGCGGGTCATATTCTGATCCATGGCTTCCTTCATAGCGTCACGGATAGGCAGGGGTGTATCGAAATCGGGTTCTCCGGCGGCAAAGCTGACCACGCTGACGCCCTGAGCCTTCAGGGCCTTGGCCTTGGCGTCCATGGCAAGAGTGGCGGACGGAGCGATTCTCCGTGCTTTTTCCGAAATCGTGCGGGGCATAATGAAAACCTCCCTCGTCAGGCAAAGCCTGAATACTGGATAAATGAAAGTTTTTTGATTCCGTCCTGCAAAATTCACCGTTGAGGCAGAAGGGACGGCAGCCGTTGCCGCAACTGAACCCAGTATAGCATACGTACAAAAATAAGTAAAGTGCGCAATTGATTATTTTTTGCTCTTCTTTTGTGCAAAAGACAAAAATGAATTTTTTGATTGCGATTTCTGCATATATGAATTTGGCGGGAACGGCTCAACGGCGACGATGTTTTCAGCTTGGCCATATTCTGTTAACGGTTTCGCCGTCAAACCATCACCTGACGCACAGATCAATTGCCTATGCTCAAAAGCGCTGATCAAGCGGCGAAAGGAGAGAAACGGAATTGATCGAGGTACGGCATTTGTCCAAGCGTTACGGAACGCATCTGGCGGTGGACGACCTGTCGTTTTCCATCGACAGGGGCGTCGTATACGGATTCCTGGGTCCGAACGGCGCGGGAAAATCCACCACCATGAACATCATGACCGGCTGTCTGGGCGCTACCGAGGGCGAGGTGCTCATCGACGGCCACAACGTGGCCGAGGAGCCCCTGGAGGCCAAGAAACACATCGGCTACCTGCCAGAGCTTCCGCCTTTGTACGGCGAAATGACGCCGGAGGAATACCTGCGCTTCGTGGCCCAAGCCAAGGGCCTGCGGCGGGAGGAAAGCGCCCGGCAGATCGAAACGGCAATGGAAAAGACCCGCATTGCCGACGTAAAAAAACGGCTGATCCGCAACCTGTCCAAGGGCTACCGCCAGCGGGTGGGTATTGCGCAGGCTTTGCTGGGAAACCCGGAGGTCATTATTCTGGATGAACCCACCGTGGGGCTGGATCCGGCGCAGATCATCGAAATTCGTGAGCTGATTCGGGAACTGGGCAAGGAACACACGCTGGTTTTGTCCAGCCATATTTTGAGCGAGGTGCAGGCGGTGTGCGACTCCATTCTGATCCTTTCGAAGGGGCGGCTGGTGGCCTGCGATACCGCCGAGAACCTGACCAAGCTCCTGAAGGGCCGCGAAGACCTGCGGCTGCTGACCCGGGCGGAGGAACCGGCGGCCCGCGCCGTTCTGGAAAAGGTGGACGGCATGGAAAGCGTGGCGTTTGCGAAGGAGGACGGCCTGACCGCCGTCGATGTGACCCCGGCCGAGGGGCAGGACATTCGCGAAGCACTGTTCAACGCCTTTGCGGCGGCAAGGCTGCCGCTGCTGGAGCTGCGCACCGAAAAGACCAGCCTGGAGGATGTGTTCCTCGAACTGACCGGCGGCGAAGGCCAGCCTGAGATCGCTTCGCCATCCCCGGCCAAGGAAAACGAAGAACCGGCTGAAGCGCCGAAACAGGAAGAAAAGGCGGGTGAGGAACCGTGATTGCCGTATTTCGCCGGGAACTGAACGGCTACTTCAAGAGCATGATGGGCTACCTGTTCTCCGCGTTTGTTCTGATCTTTGCGGGTATCTACACCATGGTATACAACCTGAGCGGCTATACCGCCCATTTCGAGCAGGTGCTCAGCGCCATCAGCTTTCTGTACCTGATCGCCGTGCCCATTCTGACCATGCGCAGCGTGGCGGAGGAAAAGAAGCAGAAGACCGATCAGCTGCTGTACTCCCTGCCCATCAGCCTTTCCGGCGTGGTGGTGGGCAAGTATCTGGCCATGCTGGCGGTGCTGCTGGTGCCGACGGCCATCATGGGGCTTTATCCGCTGATTCTGTCCCAGTTCGGAACCGTCCCCCTGCAGACGGCTTACGGCGCGCTGACGGGCTTCTTCCTGCTGGGCGCGTGCCTTCTGTCCATCGGCCTGTTCGTATCGTCCGTGACGGAAAATCAGGTGGCCGCAGCGGTGATTACGCTGGTGGTCATGCTGGTGCTTTACTTCATGAGCGGACTGGCCAGCTATGTCTCCACCGCCGCGTCGGCATCTCTGACGGCACTGATCATTGTAGCAGCGGTGCTGTGTCTGGTGCTGTATCTGCTGACGAAAAACGCGCCGGTGTCCATTGCGGTGCTGGCGGTGCTGGCCGGGGGCCTGTACCTTTGGTACAGTCAGGATACCAGCGCTTTCTCCGGCCTGTTCAGCGACATCATGAATCAGCTGAGCGTGTTCGACCGCTTTGACAGCTTTGTGGAAGGCGTGTTCGACCTGACCGCCGTGGTGTACGACCTGTCCGTGACGGGCGTGTTCCTGTTCCTGTCCGTGCAGGCGTTGGAAAAAAGGAGGTGGAGTGAATGAAAACCGCAAATGCCGAAAAGAAACCGTCAAAGCTCCGCCGCATGTTCGGCAGCCGCTTCAAGGCGGGCAGCTATTCCGCCTTTGCCGCAGCCGTGGTCATCGCTATTGCAGTGCTGGTCAATTTGGCGGTGCAGGCCCTTCCCCAGACGGCCACCCAGCTGGATCTGACGGCCCAGTCCCTGTATACCCTGTCCGACCAGACCAAGCGCATTGCCGTCAGTCTGGATACGGATGTGAACCTGTACCTGCTGGCCCTGCGGGGCAACGAGGATGATACCGTCTCCCGGCTCCTGCAGAGCTACGCGGAACTGAGCAGCCATATCCATGTATCCAATGTGGATCCTACCGAGCAGCCCACCTTTCTGGATGCCTATGATCTGGACATCAACCAGCTGTACGCCAACAGCGTGCTGGTGGACGGCGGCGGGCGGAGCCGGCTGGTCAGCTACAGCGACATTTATGTGACGGACTACAGCATGAACTACAGTACCTATCAGTACGATACGTCCACCAGCTTTGACGGGGAGAACGTGCTGACCAACGCCATCCATTATGTGTCCAGCCAGAACCTGCCCAAGGTGCATCAGCTGACCGGCCACGGGGAAGGCGAGCTCAGCGACCGGATGGAAGAACTGCTGGCTGGCGACAATGTGGAAACCGAGACCCTGAGCCTGCTTTCCATGGAAAGCGTGCCCGAGGACGCCAGCGTGGTCATGATTAACGCGCCCACCAGCGACCTGAGCGCCGATGAAGCGGAAATGTTGGTCAATTATGTGGAAAACGGCGGGCGGATCCTGCTGCTGACCGGCTACATCGAGCAGGGAAAGATGGAGAACCTGCTTACCGTGACCAAGGCCATGGGCCTGACGGTGGGCGAAGGGCTGATTATGGAGGGCGACGGCCAGATGCATCTGAACCGCTATCCTCACTACCTGCTGCCCTCGCTGGAAAGCCATACCATCACCAGTCCCTTTACCAGCGGCCGGTACTACATTCTGGTGCCCATGGCGCAGCCGCTGGAAGAAACGGAAGACTCTTCCGCTGCGGTCACGTGGCTGCTGACCACCTCGGAAAGCGCCTATACCAAGGCGGCGGGCATGAACGCCACCACCGTTGAAAAAGAAGACGGCGACGAAGAAGGACAGTTCCACGTGGCGGCAGCCTCCGAGCTGGGCGAAGGCCGTCTGGTGTGGATCGCGTCGTCGGAATTTTTGGATGATAACGTGGATGCGATGGTGTCCGGGGCCAACGGCAATCTGATGATGAACGCCGTCGACTGGATGGCCGGACAGGAGGAAACGATCTCCATTCGGGCCAAGAGTCTGGACGAGGACGGCCTGACCGTGACGGGCGCGGAAAACTCCCTGTGGAGTGCCGTGATGATCGGCCTGATTCCCGCCGCGCTGATCGCGCTGGGCATTGTGATCTGCATAAGGAGGAAACGGCGTTGAAACGTGGCAAGAGAGCGTTGATTTTGGCAGGGGTACTGGCGGCGCTGGTACTGGTCTACGCGGGCGTGCAGAAGAGCGTATCCCAGCCTGAAACCGTTACGGAGGAAAGCGGAACCTACGCCCTGACCGCCCATACGGCGGAGGAGCTGACGGGCCTGCAGTGGACGAACGGAGACGGAGAAGAACAGGAAACCCTGCACTTTATCAAGACCGGCGAAGAGGAGCAATGGCAGGCGGACGGAGACGAGACTTTCCCGGTGGAACAGGACAGCGTTGAAAAGCTGGCGGAAACGCTGACGGCGCTGGAAGCAGACCGAAAGCTGGAAAATGTGGAAAATCCCGGCGATTACGGCCTTGCGGAGCCCGCCTTCAGCCTGACGGCGGCTCTTCTCTTTGCAAAAAAGGCAAAAAGAAATGGCAAAAAAATCCCTCTCAGGCCGTTGAAAAGACTGTTTTTTTCTTGCATTTTACGGATAAGTCTGCTATAATCTACCCGATTACGCACCTTTGTCGATTTGCGCGTTTGTGCTTTGCCCTCCGGCGGAGTGACCGCGCTGAAGCGACGCAAAGGGTGGATACAACAAGGAGGAACCCCAAATGGCAGTTATTTCCATGAAACAGCTCCTGGAAGCGGGCGTGCACTTCGGTCATCAGACTCGCCGCTGGAACCCCAAAATGGCCCCCTACATCTTCACTGAGCGCAATGGCATCTACATCATCGACCTGCAGAAGACCGTCCGCAAGGTTGACGAAGCCTACAATTTCGTGCGCGACCTGGCCATGGAAGGCAAGAGCGTTCTGTTCGTCGGCACCAAGAAGCAGGCTCAGGAGAGCATCGCTTCCGAAGCGCAGCGCTGCAACATGTATTATGTCAACAACCGCTGGCTGGGCGGCATGCTGACCAACTTCCGCACCATCCGCACCCGCGTGGAGCGCCTGAACCAGATCGACAAGATGGAACAGCAGGGCCAGTTCGAGCTGCTGCCCAAGAAGGAAGTCATCAAGCTGCAGCACGAGCGTGAAAAGCTGGAAGCAAACCTGGGCGGCATTCGCGAAATGAAGAAGCTACCCGGCGCGCTGTTCATCGTTGACCCCCGCAAGGAACATATCGCTGTGTCCGAAGCCCGCGCTCTGGGCATCCCGATCGTCGCCATCGTGGACACCAACTGCGATCCTGACGAAGTGGATTACGTGATCCCCGGCAACGACGACGCCATCCGTGCGGTCAAGCTGATCGCCGGCAAGCTGGCGGACGCCGTTCTGGAAGGCAAGCAGGGCGAGCAGGACGCCGCCGGTGAAGCCGCTCCCGAAGAAGAAACCGCCAAGGTGGAAGAATAATTCAGTGCGAGACCTGCCAGAGGGGAAAATCCCCTCTGGCGCTCCCTGTTCTAGTGCATTATAAATAAGAAGGAGAGATCCCTATGGCGAATATCACCGCTCAGATGGTGAAGGAACTGCGCGAAATGACCCAGGCCGGAATGATGGACTGCAAAAAGGCCCTGATGGAAGCCGAGGGCGAAATGGAAAAGGCCATTGAATGGCTGCGTGAAAAGGGCCTTGCCGCCGCCGCCAAGAAGGCCGGCCGTATTGCCGCCGAAGGTATGGTCGCCAGCTATGTGTCCGACGATGCGTCTGTGGGCGTGATCGTGGAAGTCAACTGCGAGACCGACTTTGTTGCCAACACCGACAACTTCAAGGCTTTCTGCGCCAAGGTTGCCAAGCACATCGCTCTGGCTAAGCCCGCCGACGTGGACGAGCTGCTGGCTCAGAAGTATGTGGATGACGAAAGCAAGACCATCACCGACCTGGTGAGCGATGCGACCGTCGCCATCGGTGAAAAGATCTCCATCCGCCGCTTTGCCCGTTTCGAAACCAAGGAAGGCGCTGTGGAAAGCTACATTCACATGGGCGGCAAGATCGGCGTTCTGGTGGAAACCAAGAACGACAACCCCGCTTCCTACTCCGCTCCCGCTTTCAAGGCGTTCTATCATGACGTGGCGCTGCAGATCGCCGCTGCCCGTCCTTCTTATGTCCGCAAGAGCGAAGTGCCCTCTGAGAACCTGAACAAGGAAAAGGAAATCCTCCGCGCTCAGGCCCTGAACGAAGGCAAGCCCGAGAAGATCGTGGACAAGATGGTGGAAGGCCGCATCGAGAAGTACTACAAGGAAGTCTGCCTGCTGGATCAGCCCTTCGTCAAGGACAGCGACAAGAGCATCAACCAGGTCATGGCCGAGACTGCTAAGGAAATCGGCGCGAACATCGACATCGTGCGCTTCGAGCGTTTTGAGCGCGGCGAAGGCATTGAAAAGCGTCAGGACAACTTCGCAGAAGAAATCGCCGCCCAGATGGCAGGCAGGGCCTGAGGCCCTGCACCCCGGACTGCGCGCTGTAAGCGCGCAGGGCGCTCGGGAGACAGAGAGTTGGCTCCGGAGTTACCGCCGCTCGGGCAGGGGTAGTACCCCTGCACCCCGGACTGCGCCCAAAGGGCGCGGGACTAGTCGTGGGAAAGCTGCTTGGCGGTGAAGTTACCGCCGCTCGGCGACAGGCCTCGCGGGCAGGGGTAGTACCCCTGCACCCCAGGCCGCGCCCAGAGGGCGCGGGCCTAGTCGTGGGAAAGCTGCTTGGCGGTGAAGTTACCGCCTCTCGGCAACAGGCCTCGCGGCTCGCAGTTGGGGTCGGAATTTCATCGGTGAGTTTTACATGAAAGTATTGATTTGTCTATGACAAATGCGAACCCCATTGCCTAACGACCTGACCGCGCTTGCGCGGTCAGCGGCGGGATTCTCAAGGGTTATAACCCTTGAGTGGGGGTTTTCAGGGGGCAAAGCCCCCTGAAGGGCCGTTGCACGAAAACGAGGAACTTGAGGGGCTTTGGCCCCGCTCCCTCCGTTCTTCCTGCAGCGGCCCCTTTTCTTTGGCATAGGATACGGCAAGAAAGGGGTACATCAATGGCGACTTATCATCGGGTCATTTTGAAATTGAGCGGCGAAGCGCTGGGTGTGGACGGACATGGCTTCTGCCATGAAAAATTTGAGGAAGCCGCAAGGATGCTCATCGATGTGCAGAAAACAGGCGTGGAGCTGGCAGTGGTCATCGGCGGGGGCAATGTGTGGCGCGGCCGCCGGGGCGCGGCCATGCGGATGGGCACCGTGGCCGCCGATCAGATGGGCATGCTGGGCACATTGCAGAACTGCCTGTATATGCGGGATACGCTGGAACACCTGGGCGCGAAGGCCACCGTCATGAGCGCGCTGGAAATGCCCCGAATCGCCGAAACCTATCATACCGTCGCTGCGATGGAAAAGCTCCGACAGGGACAGATCCTGCTGCTGAGCTGCGGCATCGGCAACCCATGCTTCACCACCGATACCTGCGTGGCCCTGCGCGCCATTGAGCTGGAATGCGACGCGGTGCTGATGGCCAAGAATATCGACGGCGTGTATACCGCCGATCCCCACGTGGATCCCAGCGCCACGCTGATCTCCGATATTTCCTACGGCGAAGCCGCCGAACGGGGCCTGAAGGTGATGGACGCTACCGCGTTCATCCTGCTGCGGGATAATCACGTGCCGCAGGTGCGCGTGTTCGGGCTGGAACCCCCCACCAATATTCTGCGCGTGCTGGAGGGCGATCCCATGGGCACGGTGCTGCACCCCTGATCCCGAAAGAGAAGGAGAAACGAAGAATGGATACCAAACAAAGCCTTGCCAATGTGATTATCGAGGCCATTGAGGCCTGCTATCCCGGAGTGGATGGCCTGCCGGACGCGGACGCCGTCGCCGGAATGCTGGAAATCCCCCCGGAAAAAGAAATGGGCGATTACGCCTTCCCCTGCTTTAAGCTGAGCCGCGCCCTGCATATGGGCCCGCCCCAGATCGCCAGGAATCTGGCGGGCGCGATTTCCGCCGGACACCTGTGCGAAGCCAAACAGCAGGGCGGCTATCTGAATTTTTTCCTTAACCGGGATAATTTCGCCCGGGAAACGCTGGAATCCGTGCTGGACGCCGGAGAAAACTACGGCTCCGGGCAGGAGGGCAGCGGAAAGACCATCTGCCTGGACTATTCCTCCATCAATATCGCCAAGCGGTTCCATATCGGCCATTTGAGCACCACCATGCTGGGCCATAGCCTGGCCCGCATCTACCGCTTTCTGGGATATAAGACGGTCAGCATCAACCATTTGGGCGACTGGGGCACCCAGTTCGGCAAGCTGATCTATGCCTATAAGACCTGGGGCAGCCGGGAAGAGGTGGAGGCCAAGGGCGTGCCGGAATTGACCCGCCTGTATGTGAAGTTCCATGAGGAAGCGGAGCAGCATCCCGAGCTGGAAGACGAGGGCCGCCGCTGGTTTAAGGCCATCGAGGACGGCAACGCGGAAGCGCTGGAGCTGTTCAACTGGTTCAAGGAGCTGACCCTGCGGGACGCCAAGCCCGTCTATGACCTGCTGGGCGTGCAGTTCGACAGCTATAACGGCGAGAGCTTCTATGTGGATAAGACCGACCGCGTGGTGGAGGAGCTGCGCAAAAAGAACCTGCTGACCATCTCCGACGGCGCGTCCGTGGTAGATCTGGACGAGGAAAAGTCCGGCATGCCGCCCTGCCTGATCCTGAAAAAGGACGGCACCACCATCTATGCCACCCGGGATATCGCCGCCGCCCTGTACCGTAAGGAAACCTACGACTTCGATAAGTGCCTCTACGTGGTGGCCTACCAGCAGGATCTGCACTTCCGCCAGTGGTTCAAGGTCATTGAAAAGATGGGCTATCCGTGGTATAAGGATCTGGTTCATGTGGCTTTCGGCATGATCTCCTATGAAGGCCAGAGCCTTTCCACCCGGAAGGGCCATGTGCTTTTCTTAGAGGATGTGCTGAATATGGCCATCGAAAAGGCCCGGGCCATTATCGAGGAAAAGAGCCCCAATCTGGAAAACAAGGACGAGGTGGCCCGTCAGGTGGGCGTGGGCGCCGTTGTGTACGCCGACCTGCAGAACGGCCGCATCAAGGATATCGATTTCAGCTGGGAGCGCGTGCTGAGTTTCGACGGCGAAACCGGCCCCTATGTGCAGTACACCCATGCCCGCTGCTGCAGCGCACTGCGCAAGGCCGAAGGGCTGGAGCCAGCCGAGCCGGATTACAGCGCCCTGTCCGACGATTATGCGCAGGAGCTGCTGCGGCAGCTGAGCCGTTTCCCCGAAACGGTGCGGGAGGCTGCCAGCCGCTACGAGCCCAGCATCATCACCCGGGCCGTTACCGAGCTGTGCAAGGCCTATAACAAGTTTTACTATGAGAACCGCATTATCGTGGAGGAGGCTCCTGTGCGGGAGGCGCGCGTCCGTCTGACCAGAGCGGTGAAGAATACCATCAAGACCGGTCTGTATCTGATTGGTATCGAAGCGCCGGAGCGGATGTAATATGCTGCTGACCAGTACGAAAAATCCGATTGTCCAGTCCGCCAAGGCATTGCAGACGGCCAAGGGCCGCCGGGAACAGAACGCCTTTCTCTGCGACGGCGAACATATGACCGGCGAAGCCCTGCGGGCCTGCCCGGAAAAGGTTTCCGCCCTGCTTGTGGAGGACGGCCAGCAGGAGCGCTTCGCGTCGCTGCTGGCGCTGGCGCAGCAGGCGGGAAGCACGATCTATGAAGTGAGCGCCGCAGTGCTGGAAGCCGTCTCTCAGGTGAAAACGCCGCAGGGAATCGCGGCGGTCTGCGGTCTGCCGAAAAGCTGCCCGCTGGAACGGCAGGGGCAAAAGCTGCTCCTGATGGAAAACGTGCAGGATCCGGGCAACGTGGGCACCATTCTGCGGACGCTGGACGCGGCGGGGTTTGACGGCTGCATCCTGACCCCGGGCTGCGCCGACCCCTTCGCGCCCAAGACCATGCGGGCCACCATGGGAAGTCTGTTCCGGGTGCCTATGACCTTTGTGGAAGATGGGGCGGAAGCGGCGCACTGGCTGCGGACGAACGGCTGGGCCGTCATCGGCGCGGAGCTGCGCGGCCAGCCCTTCTATCAGCGGGGAAACCGGCCCGACAAGCTGTGCGTGCTCATCGGCAACGAAGGCGCGGGGCTGACGGAGGGAATTCTGGCCCAGTGCAGCTTCCGCTATAAGCTGCCCATGCGCGGCGGCGCGGAAAGCCTGAACGCAGGCATTGCTGCAGCGATCATGATGTATGATCTGATGAATCGGTAAAACAAAAACCGAAGGGCTGCTCTCCTGAAAAAGGAGATGCATTGCGGGGAAAGTGCTGCGGCACAAGGGTTAGGGGCGCTGCCCCTATAACCCCGGCAGGAGGCAGTGCCTCCTGCACCTCCACTTTTTTGACACTCTGAGCCGAAGGGCTGCTCTCCTGAAAAAGAAGATGCAGCCCTTCGGTTTCTTTTTGGTTTTATTCCCCCAGAAGAGAAAAAGAAATTTCATCCCCCTCATAGGAGACCGCATATACGCCGACAGGCTCCGGCCAGTCGCACTGTTCTTCCAGCCCCAGCGCTTCGTCGATCTGATCCCAATAGAGATAATCGTCGATTCGAAGGAAAAGGAAGTCGCAGCGGTTCTGGCGCAGCATGTCTTTGATGTTTTCGGCGGTCAGCTCGCCCAGACGGTCGTAATCCTCCACGGGGTACTGCACAATATGCATCCGCATGGGCAGGGCATAGTATTGATAGACATGGGTCTTGGCGCTGGGACTTTTGATCTCGGCGGCGCTGTAGCTGCAATCGATCAGCAGCGCATGACGGTTGGCATATTCCTCAAAGGGAAAGCCGCCCAATTCCTCTTCGTAATACTCCAAGGCAAAAGGACGGAAAATCCCTTCGTCATTTGGAACAGGCAGCTGACGGGCAAAGGCCTCCGGCGGCTGAATAAGCAGCATCAGGGGCAGAATGGCCGCCACAGCCCATCGGGCCGGAAGACGGGCCGGGAAGCGCCATGCCTCGTCCTGCCCCGCCAATAGGCGAATCAGCAGGAAGACGAAGAGCAGCAGTACCGGCGTCAGGGCGGTGTTCATATAGTTCAGGGCGACGACGGCGATTTCTTCCTGCACCACAAAGCCGCCGATCAGCCCCAGCGTGTAGCACAGCGCCGCAGCGGCCATGGCCAGCAGCGCGCCCAGCGTCCGCCACCGCTGGGCCTTGGGCTGAAACAGCGCCAGTACGATCATTAGCACCGCTCCCGCCAGCAGCCACGGATAGGCGCTGTGCCAGAGCGAAGAGCCAAACTGCGCAATCAGGGGCTGAAGCCGCGCCCAGAGACCGCTGCCCAATGAATCCATCAGCTCGCCCGTGCGGGGATTGCCGCCCAGCAGACTGGCAAGGCTGGAAGCAGTCGCGCCGCTGACGGCGGGAGTCAGCCCGTAAGCGGCCTTTGTCAGCTCTCCCTGCTCATAGGCCAGCTGAGAGTGATAATGATACAGGATCGACCAGGAAAAATGCATCAGTACCGGTAGCACCACGGCCATCCAACTGAGCCAGCGCAGGGAACGGACGGGCCGCCCGGCCTTCCGGACGCCGGGGATGGAAAGCAGCATGGACGCGCCGATCACCACGGCAAACAGCAGGCCGGAATAAATTTTCATGCCCGTCAGTACCGCCGCCGCGCAAAGGGACGGCAGCCAGGAAACAGGCCGGTCATCCCTGCGGAAGAACAGACAGAGAATCCCCGCCGCAAACAGCGCCGCCATGGGGCCGTCGCCCCGGGTGGAAAAGACGGTCAGCCCGAAGGTGGAGAACAGATAGGCCATCACGGCCCCGGTCAGGGCAGAAAGCCAGCTGCCCTCCAGCAAATCGCCAATGGCCATGCAGGAGGCCAGAATGACGGAAGCGATCACCATCAGCAGCCCCGCGTCCTGCCAGCCGAAGACCTGCACCACGCAGTATTGCAGCGAGGCCAGCAGCGGGAAATAGTCGGTGTGGCTCATGTTGGTATCCATGTGGATGGGAAAGCGTCCGTCCGTGTACAGCTCCCGGACGATGCGCATCCAGTAGGAATAGGAATCGTGATCCTCAATGCGAACGCCGTTCAGCGCCCAGAGACAGGCGGCGCAGAGCAGCAGCCAGACCAGCAGCGAGGGCCGAAGCACCCGCTGGCGGAGCTGCCACCGGTTCATCAAAAGCAGCAGGACTCCCGAGGCCAGCGCGGCCAGTCCGCCTGCCATAAGGAGCCACGCCGCCGCCTGCCGCAGCGGAAGCACGATTACGCCGATATAGGCCGTCAGCAGCATGCCGCATACGGCGCACAGAAGCGCCTGCCCCAGCTTCAGCGGGCGTATCAGCGCCATCCAGAGCAGTGCCCAGCCCAGCAGCGAGGCAAAATACCATCCGTCTGTCATTGGTTCTCCATCCCTTCGGAAAATTCGGGGTCATAGAGTCATAGAGGAAAGGGACTGCGCTGCTGCGCAGTCCCCTGAAAAATGAACTTGCCTTAGTTGCCGCTGGCGGTCATCAGCTCGATCACGCTGGAGGGCAGCTTGCTCAGCACGGCGTAGAGCACCTGAGTGGCGTTGGTGCTGATGGAAGTGATGTAAGCGGTGCAGTCCTCGTCGCTCATCTGCAGGGGCTGCAGGGCGGTCTCCGCCGTGGCGGCCTCGATGGCCTTCAGGGCGCTGTCATCGGCGTTCTCCGTCGTCTTGAGGCGCAGGGAGAACAGGGGACGCTCGGAGGCGGCCAGCTCGGTCAGGGCCACCGCGTTTTCCCGGACATAGAGGGCCATCACCCGGTCGGTGCTGTCGCCCTCCACGGAGGCGGCGTAGGTGAAGGTAATCTGGGTTTCATCCGCCAGCAGAGCCAGCCACCCGTCGGCCTTGCCGTCCGCGACGGTCAGCACGCCCTTGACGGTCAGTATGGGCTTTTCTTTGCCGTCGTCCACTTCGTTCATCGCGCCGTCCAGCGTATAGGAGCCGTCCTCCTCGGTCAGCACGAAGGCCAGATCGGCTTCGGTTTCGCCGTCCTCGCCCAGCATCATGGTGGCTCTGTGATTCATAACGCCGTCCTTCGTCAGGCGGTTGTAGGCGGCGGTCATCTGGACGCTTTCCCTTTCGGTTTCGCCGTCGTCGTCCGTCACGGTCATGGCGGAATCCATGGTCATTTCCAGCGCCACCAGATGGCTGTCGTCGGCATACAGGGTCATGACCACGTCCATTTTTTCCATGTTGTCCATAGCCTTTTTCAGCTCGGCGGCGGCTTCTTCCCCGGTCGTGGAGTCGGAATTGGTCAGAATCTTCTGAACGGTGGAGCTGCTTTGCAGCTTGGCCACGTCGTCCTTGGTCAGGGTGATCTTTATGCTCTGGGTGGCGGGATCGTGAGCGTCGCTGGTGAAGCTGCCCTCGGTGATCTCCGCCCGATCCAGAATGCCCAGCACGTAGTCCAGCATGGCCGGGTCGTCGCCGTAGAGCTTCTGGAGCTGCTCGCGCAACTCGTCGCTCTTCAGCTCGGCGGGCGGGGTGACGGAGGGATCGGCCAGCGCCATCCCCTTCAGCTCGCTCATCATACCGGCCTGGCTGAAAAGATGGGCGATCATGGGCTTGATCTGGTTCAGCGTCTCCTGAGTCATGCCCTCCTCGGCGGAGGCCAGCTGGGTCAGCACCTGACCGATGTCCTCTGCGGAGGCATAAACGGGCTTGTCGCCCAGAAGGGCGCTGTCCAGATACAGTCCGTCGCCGGTCATGCGGGCGGCGGCGCTGAACACGTCCTCGCCGGACAGGTTCAGCGTCAGCATGCCGCTGTTTTCGCCCTGCAGAAGGCGCAGGGTCAGCGCATCGCACAGATCCTTCACCGCGGGCACGGAGGCCATGTCGTCGCCGGGGATCAGCTGAACGCTGTATTCGGTGGCGGCCATGGCGCTCAGGGGCAGCAGGGCGCACAGCAGCGCCAGAAGGATGGCCAGCAGCTTGGTTTGTTTCATGTTGGTTTTCTCCTTTCAATGGCCGTCAGGGACGGTTCATTTCAACCATACTCATTACCATTATCCATCATACAACATCCGGACGCGTTTGTCATGTGTTTTGCACTGAAAACCGGCAAATCCCGTGTAAAACCTTCCGTGGGAAAGCTGAACCGTCGGCGGAAAGGCCTGCCCGGCTAAAAAACAGGGCAAATTCTGGATAAATCGCCGCCTGTATGCTATACTAGCCACGATAAGGGAGGGATGATATGCGTTTTACCAAGATGGAAGGCCTTGGAAACGACTATGTTTATATCAATGGGCTGGAAGAAACGGTGGCCGACCCGGCGGCGTTGAGCATCCGCATGAGCCGCCCTCATTTCGGCTGCGGCTCCGACGGCCTGATTATGATCCTGCCCAGCGACAAGGCGGATTTCCGGATGCAGATGTTCAATAACGACGGCAGCATGGCGGAAATGTGCGGCAACGGCATTCGCTGCGTGGCCAAATATTGCCATGACCGCGGCCTGACGGACAAAACCGACCTGACCATCGAAACAGGCGCGGGCGTGAAGCGGCTGCACCTGAATGTGGAAAACGGCGAAACGGTCAGCGTGCGGGTGGATATGGGCCAGCCGGAGCTGAACGGACGAAGCATTCCTACGACGGTGGAAGGGGAGCCGGTCATGGGCCATGTGCTGACGGCCAACGGCCATGACTACCCCTGCACCTTTGTCAGCATGGGCAACCCCCACGCCGTCACCTTTGTGGACGACCCCGACGCGGCCCCCGTGACCACGGACGGCCCGGTGCTGGAATGCGACCCCGTTTTTCCCCGGAAGGCCAATATCGAGTTTGTGCAGGTGATCGACCCCACCCATGTGAAGATGCGGGTCTGGGAGCGGGGCACCGGCGAGACGCTGGCCTGCGGCACGGGAGCTAGCGCGGTGATGGTGGCCTGCGTACTGAATGGGCTGACGGAACGGCGGGCGGAGATCGCGCTGCCCGGCGGAAAGCTGGAGCTGGAATGGAACGAAGAAGACGGCCACGTCTATATGACCGGCCCGGCCACGTTCGTCTATGACGGCCAGTGGCTTCAGGACTGAACGGGCCGGAGGACGGCTCGCGAACAGAAAGACAAAGGAGGAACCCCTCATGCTGAAGGTGAATCCCCATTATGAAAAGCTCCCCGGCAGCTATCTTTTTGCCGAAATCGCCCGCAGAGTCAAGGAATATGGGCAGGAGCATCCCGACGCGCAGCTGATCCGGCTGGGCATCGGCGATGTGACCCGCCCGCTGGCTCCCGCCGTGGTGGAGGCCATGGAAAAGGCGGCCCGGGAAATGGGCCGTGCGGAGACCTTTCGCGGCTACGGCCCGGATTACGGCTATGATTTTCTGATTCAGGCCATTCTGGACAACGATTATCAGGGGCTGGGCATTCAGGCGGACGAGGTGTTTGTTTCCGACGGAGCCAAGTGCGACGTGGCCAACGTGCAGGAGCTTTTCTCCGATGACGCGGTGGTGGCTGTGACCGATCCGGTCTATCCCGTCTATGTGGATTCCAACGCTATGGCGGGCCGGGCGGGCAGCTATGCACAGGATCGCTGGGACCGGCTGTGCTATCTGCCCTGTACGGCGGAAAACGGCTTTGTGCCGCCCTTGCCCGACCGCCCGGTGGACGTGATCTATCTCTGCTATCCCAACAATCCCACGGGCACGGTGCTGACCAAGGAGCAGCTGAAGCCCTTTGTGGATTATGCCAAAGCCAACGGAGCCATTATCGTGTACGACGCGGCCTACAAGGCCTTCATCACCAGCGGCGCGCCCCGGAGCATCTATGAGGTGGAGGGCGCGAAGGACGTGGCCATCGAGTGCTGCAGCTATTCCAAGACCGCCGGCTTCACCGGCACCCGCTGCGGCTTTATGGTCATCCCCCACGGGGTGAAGGGCATCGGCGGGCAGGGGCAGCCGGTGGAGCTGAACGCCATGTGGAAGCGCCGCATGGGCAGCAAGTTCAACGGGGTCAGCTATCCCATCCAGCGGGCCGCCGAGGCAGTCTATTCGAAGGACGGCTGGGCCCAGTGCATGGAGAATATCCGCTACTATCTGCGCAACGCGCAGGTGATCCGGGAAGGGCTGGAAAAGGCGGGCTACACTGTGTTCGGCGGCGTGGACGCGCCCTATATCTGGATGAAGACCCCGGAGGGCATGGGTAGCTGGGATTTCTTCGACCTGCTGCTGAACCGCTACCATGTGGTGGGCACGCCCGGCGCGGGCTTCGGCCCCTGCGGCGAAGGCTACCTGCGGCTGACGGCCTTCAATACGCTGGAAAAGACGCAGGAAGCGGTGGAGAGAATCGTCCACGGATAAATTTGATTATTAGGAAGCGCTTTGAAGTTTTCAGCCCGTTGACGGAATTTGTCAACGGGCTTCAGTCTGTCGAAAAACCCCAAGTTGGCCGCCGTTGCCCGCAAACAGCGCTTTGCGGGGAAAGTGCTGCGGCACAAGGGTTAGGGGCGCTGCCCCTATAACCCCGGCAGGAGGCAGTGCCTCCTGCACCTCCACTTTTTTGACACTCTGCAGCCCGTTGACGGAATTTGTCAACGGGCTTTTTTATATTCCCGCACTCCAAAGGCTGTGCAGCCTGCGGAGGGCAGCTTTTTCCCGGCATGCCGCGTTTTTCGGAATTTTTCCGCCGGATTTGGCGTTTCGCCAGCGGCGGCAAGCTGGTATAATCAGGGCAGGATCAAACCCCGGCTCACCGCCGGAGAATGGGAGCGATGAAAGTGAAAAAGCGGCTTTGTCCGGAAAAGGCAGCGCCGACGGGCTGCCGGCTTCAAAAAGAAAACGAAGCCTTCGCCGTCTGCGGCGGGCGGGGCGAAATGTCCCTGACCTTCGCGCCTTTCGATACGGAAATGACGCAGGCCTTTCGTCAGGCGGACGCGCTGGTGATCGACCTGACGCCCCGGGTTTCCGCCTGCGAAGCGATCTTCGTCCGTTTTGCCGAAGAGGATGGCCGGACGCTGGAAATGAACACCATGCTTTTTCCCGGTCAGAAGGCCCGCGCCGTATTCCGGCTGAAATGGCTGGACGGCAGTCTGCTGTTCCCGCCGCTGAACCCGGGCACGCTGAAAACCTGCGTTTCCGGGCAGGGCTTGGAAAAAGACCGGGTGGTTTCGATGACCGTCGGATTTCTGCCGGGCCGTCAGGACGAGCGCCGCTTTGATATGACCGATATTTTCCTGACCGACGAGGAAATCGAGTTTCCCAAAGCCGCCGAAACCACTGTGGATGCACTGGGCCAGTGGAAGCAGAAGGATTGGCCGGGAAAGCTTTCCTCTGCGGCGGCGCTGAAGGAATTTTTGCAGACGGAGTGGAAAAAAGAGCAGCCGCCCCTGCCGGGACGGAACCGCTTCGGCGGATGCACGGAGCGGCAGCTGGAAGCCACGGGCTTTTTCCACGTCCAGAAGGAAGACGGACGCTGGTATCTGGCAGACCCGGACGGCTGCGTGTTCTACTCCAGCGGCGTTTTCGGCGTGACCCCCGGCGAGGCGGGCTGGATTCGCGGCGTGGAAGACCAGATGGACGAGCTGCCTGACCCGAAAGGCCCCTTTGCCCCGGCCTATGAGCTGGCGGAGGAAAACGAGCTGTACCGCCGCAAGTTTACCGGCATGTTCCCGAAGGACACGCTTCTGTACGCTCCGGCCACGGCCAACCTGATCCGCGCCTTCGGGGAAGAATGGTACGGCCGCTGGTGCGAGATGACCGCCCGCCGCCTGCGGGCATGGGGAATCAATACCCTGTCCATGTTCAGCGATCCGGAGTTCATCCGCCGCTCGAAAATGCCCTACGTCATCATGCTCCGGGGGTATCCCGCCACCAAGCGCATGATTTACCGGGATTTCCCGGATGTATACGCCGAAGAATACGAAGAGGGCTGCCGCCGTTTTGCCGCCCAGCTGACGGCCTATCGGGATGACCCGCTGCTGATCGGCTATTTTCTGAACAACGAGCCTGCCTGGGGCTTCGTCGAGGGCATTTCGCTGGCGGAGCGGGTGCTGGAGAACGGGCAGGGCACCGCGACGCTGGAAGCGCTGATCGCGTTCCTGCGGGAACGCTATGCAGACGATCTTTCCACGCTGAATCGGGCTTGGCGGCTGGAGCTTTCCGACTTTGAGACGCTGAAGAAGGGACTGTTCCGGGCGGCGGAACGTTCCCCGGAAGCCCGCCGGGATTTGGATGACTTTACCAATCAGATGATCGACCGCTACGCGGGCCTGCCCGCTCAATACGCCCGGAAGGCCGCGCCCCGCCACCTGAATCTGGGCATGCGCTTTGCCCATGTAAACCATCCGGGCATGCTGCGGGCCGCACGGCACTTCGATGTATTCTCCCTCAACTGCTACGCCGCCGACCCCACGGAAGCCCTGCTGGCGGTGCAGAAGGCGTTGGATATGCCGGTGCTGATCGGCGAGTTCCATTTCGGGGCGCTGGACGCGGGTCTGCCCGCTCCCAGCCTGTTCCACGTGAAGGATCAAAAGGCCCGGGGCGAGGCCTATGCCCGGTATCTGACCCGGGCAGCCGCCCAGCCGTGCAGCGTAGGCGCGCATTACTTCGCCTATAACGACCAGCCGCTTTGGGGCCGGTATGACGGCGAAAACTATCAGTTCGGCTTTGTGGATGTCTGCAACCGTCCCTACGCCCCCTTCGGAGAAGGGGTCAGCCGGGCCAACGAAGCCATTTACCGGGTCAAGGAGGGACTGCTCCCGCCCGAGGGCGGCGAGACCGTCCGGGAATCCTGACCTGTTTCCCTGCCGAAAATTTGAAAAGCACAGGAGGAAACCAACATGTTCCAGAAAACCAAAGTCACGGATGAAATTCGCCTGATGGCGGCTTACGACTCTCCCGCCGCCGAGGAAATGCCCATGTTCGCGGAAAACCGGGTGCATCAGCGCTCCAGCGGCAATCCCTACCCCAACAAGGTGGTCATGCGGGTGGATCGGGCGCACCGCTCTGAAAAGCCCTTCCGCATCATCACGCTGGAAAACGAATATCTGAAGATCGAGCTCATGCCCGAGCTGGGCGGACGCATCTACGCCGCCATGGATAAGCGCACCGGCTATGATTTCTTCTACCGGCAGCATGTGGTCAAGCCCGCGCTGATCGGCCTGCTGGGCAGCTGGATCTCCGGCGGTCTGGAATTTAACTGGCCCTGCCACCACCGCCCCAGCACCTACATGCCCGTGGACGTTCAGGTAGAGGAAGAAGAAAACGGCGCGGTTACGGTATGGATGAGCGAAAACGAACCTCTGAACCGCATGAAGGGCATGGTGGGCGTTCGCCTGTGCCCCGGCGAGGCCCGGTTCGATACCCGGATGAAGGTGTACAACGGCACGCCCGCCCGGCATTCCTTCCTGTGGTGGGAAAACGCCGCCGTGCCGGTGAACGAGCAGTACCGGCTGGTGTTCCCGCCGGATGTGCATTACGTCCAGTTCCACTACCGCAAGAACGTAACGGAATATCCCGTGGCCTCCGGGGTGTACAACGGCATCCGTCTGGGCGACGGCACGGATATTTCCTATCATAAAAACACCCATCAGCCCACGTCCTATTTCTGCGCGGCGACCCAATACGATTTCTTCGGCGGCTATGACGAGGGCAAGCGCTGCGGCGTGGTTCATGTGGCCGACCGCCATGTGAGCGTGGGCAAGAAGATGTTCACCTGGGCCTACAATCAGCTGTCCCGTAGCTGGGAGCGCGCGCTGACCGACACCGACGGCGCCTATGCCGAGCTGATGGCCAGCAGCTATTCGCTCAATCAGCCGGACTTTGCGTGGCTTTATCCCTATGAAAGTAAGGAATTCTCTCAGATGTGGTATCCCGTGGGCGACGGCGGCGCGCCCTTCTGCGCCTGCCGGGAAGCGGCCCTGTCCGTGGAAAACGGCCGTCTGCGCCTGCAGGCCTCCGTGCCCCTGAAGGATGCGCGGCTGATCGTCAACGGCGCGGAGCATTGCTTCACCGCCGGGCCGGAACAGAACTTCGACCTGCCGCTGTCTGAGGAGATCACCGCGTTCCGTCTGCTGGAGCAGCAGGGCCGGACGCTGCTCCGCTATGAAAAGCCCGTGGCAAACGAGCTGAAGGAAATGCCGGAGACCATCCCGGACAATCCCACCATGGATCAGCTCAAGAGCGCGCAGGAGCTGTATCTGCTGGGTGTGCATACCGAGCAGTACCGGGATCCGGCCATCCGTCCCGCCGGTTACTGGCGGGAAGCCCTGCGCCGGGATCCGGATCACCTGCCTTCCCTGATCGCGCTGGCCAACGACGAGCTGGCTCACTTCCGGCCCGAAAGCGCCTGGAAGCTGGCGCTTCACGCCTGGAAGGTAGCCACGGTGCGCAACTTCCATCCTGAAAGCGGCGAGCTGCAATACGTGATGGCCCGCATCGAGGAAGCGCTGGGCCGGGAGGACGAAGCGCTGGACGGCTATCTGCAGGCCGCGTGGGCTCAGGACGCACGCTCCCGGGCCATGACCCGCGCCGCGCTGATTCAGCTGCGCCGGGGCGTGTACGGCGACGCGCTGACCTATGCGCAGGAAGCGCTGAACCAGCATGCGCACAACGAGACGGCCCTGCTGATCCGTTATCTGGCGCTGAAAAAGCTGGGCGACGACCGTGCCGAAGAAGCCCTGCGGCAGGCGGAAGCCTACGATGGACTGAACCTGACCCTGCGGGCGCTGAAATACGGCGCGACGGCTGAGCTTTACGCCACGCTGGAATGCGACCCATGCCAGTCGGCGCTGGATATGGCGCAGGAGCTTTCCGAAATGGGCGCAACCGAGCTGGCCGCGGCTATTCTGGCCGGACTGTCCGCGCCCTGCGCCCAGACCGAGTACGTGCGCTGGCATCTGACCGGCAACCGGGCCGCGCTGGAGAAAGCCGCCGGGCTGGAAGCGGGCGTGGCCTATCCCCTGCGGGAGATCGAGCACCGCGCCCTGTCCGAGGCGGTCAAGGCTCATCCCGAGGATGCGAACGCGCTGAACCTGCTGGCCTGTCTGGAATATCACATGGAAAACCACGAAAAGGCGGAGGAATTGTGGAGCCGCGCCGCCAAGGCGGATCCCGCCGCCTATATGCCCCTGCGCAATCTGGCCGTGGCCCGCTACAGCCACCTGAATCGCCGGGACGAAGCTCTGTCCCTGCTGGACAAGGCGCTGGCCCTCCGGCCGGAAGACGGTCAGCTGGTATGGGAAAAGGCCTATCTGATGACCCGTCTCCACTGCGACCCCAACGAGACGGCGGCCTTTGTGGAAAAACACGGCTACGAGCGGGAGGATACCGCCATTGAGCTGTGCCGGGCGCTGAATCTGGCAGGCCGCTATGAGGAAGCCCTGAAGATTCTGCTGGGCAAGCGCTTTACCCCCTGCGAGGGCGGCGAGCACGCCGTGGCCGAGCAGTACATGTTCGCCCATCACGCGTTGGGTCGGGGCCTGTTCGCGAACGGAAAGTACGCAGAAGCGCTGGAGCACTTCCGCGCCGCTCAGACCCTGCCGGAAAATTTGGGCGCAGGTCTGTGGAATGAAGTGCTGCTGGTGCCCCATCAGTATTTCGAGGCCCGCTGTCTGGAAGAACTGGGCCGTCAGGATGAGGCCCGGGCGCTGTACGACCATATCCTGATCCTGAAGGTGGACTATTTCTCCAACATGAACCTGCCCGAGCTGCCCTGCTGGCAGGCCATGGCCCTGAAACGCACCGGCCGGGCCCCGCAGGCGCAGGAAATGCTCTCCGCCCATCTGCATAAGCAGCAAAACGCCGCCTTTGCCCGGGATGCGGGCTATTACAAGACCACGCCCTTCTTTATCTCCTACATGGAGGACGCGCAGACCCTTCGCCGGGCCGGGTGCGACTGGCAGTCCGCCATGGCGTGCTGGGCGGCGGGAGATACGCAGACGGCTGCCGAGCTGGCCGCACTTTCCCTGATGGGCGAGCCCTCCAACCTGTACGCGCTGCTTTTGAGCCGGCAAAAATAACCATAGGCCAGCTTGAACACAAAGAATACGTTTTCTTGAAATTCTTTTGAAAAACAGCCCTATGCCGCTTTGGCACAGGGCTGTTTCCCGTGGGAAAAAGATAAGTTCTGTTCAATTTCCAAAATTCGCCGTTGACAACTATTTATCAGCCTGCTATAATAAGGGCACATGGAAACCCTGGCAAACAAACAGCCTTTTTGGGCACAAATTGCGGTTTCTTTGTAAAAGATGCTTGCATCTGTCCGAAAACATTGTTATAATTGCCTTAACAAACCAAGAATAGTTTGTTTCATCCAAACGGGTTTCCAAAGTCAAGCTGCTTTTCCGCTTTTGCATCAAACCGGTTTGATACAAAAGCGTGGGAAAAGTAAGACGTTTCTTTTTTATTTTTTATATGGAAAGGAGCCCTTGCCTTGAGTTCCGTCAAACTTCAAAAGCCCGCTCCCAGCTTTGCCCCCTCCCGCAAGCATGTGGCAAACCGGATCTGGCAGAATCGCTACATCTACATGATGGTCATCCCGGTACTGGCGTACATGATCCTTTTCAAGTACATGCCCATGTACTTCCTTCGGGCCGCCTTCTACGACTACAAACTGCTCAAGGGCTTTGACGGCTCCAAGTTTGTGGGCCTGAAATGGTTCGAGCGCCTGCTGTCCAGCCCCGACCTGTGGCAGTACATCAAGAATACCCTTTCGCTGAACCTGCTGTCTCTGGCCATTGTCTTCCCCGCGCCGCTGGTGTTCGCCATTCTGCTGAATGAGATCAACAACGCGCCCTACAAGAAGATCGTCCAGACCGTGTCCTATCTGCCCCACTTCATCTCCACCGTGGTTCTGGTCTCCATGATCAACACCATCTGCTCCCCCTCCCTGGGTGTGCTGGCGAAGATCTACAAGAGTATGGGCCTGACCCCTGTGAACTTTATGGGCAACCCGGATTACTTCTACGCCATCAACATCATCTCCGGCCTCTGGCAGGGGACCGGCTGGAACGCGGTCATCTACATTTCCGCCATCACCGGCATCGACCACTGCCTCTACGAGGCGGCCCGCATCGACGGCGCCAACCGCTGGAAGCAGATCCTGCACGTGACCATCCCCTGCATCATGCCCACCTTCATCCTGCTGCTCATCATGCAGATCGGCCAGCTGCTCAACTGCGTGTTCGACAAGATCTATCTGCTACAGAATACGCTGAACCTTCAGGTATCGGAAATGCTGCCCACCTACGTGTACAAGACCGGTATGATCAGCCAGAAGTACGGTCTGGCTACCGCCGGCGGTCTGTTCAACTCCGTGATCTCCGTCATTCTGGTGCTGATCGCCAACACCGTCAGCCGCAAGGTTTCCGAAACCTCTCTATTCTGACAGAAAGGAGCGCGCACTATGTCCACCATTTCCATCCCGAAACAAAAGAAACACCGCCGCGATCAGGATTTTATCAAGCGCTCCACGGGGGAGAAGGTTTTCAATGTGGTCAACATCGTGGTGATGGCGATCCTGCTGTGTTTCTTCCTGTTCCCGGTTTTCAACGTCATCTCGATTTCCCTTTCCGATGATAAGGCCGTGCTGGCCGCGGAAGTCACCTTCTACCCCATCGGCTACAACCCGCAGGCCTACACCGCCATCTTCGGCAATTCCGACCTGTGGCGGGCCGCTTTCAACAGCTTCTATGTGGCCATCGTGGGCTGCGTGCTGGGCCTGATCGGCACCTGCGTGGCCGCCTATCCCATGGCCTACGGCAACTTCTACGGCAAGAAGCTCTACGTCATCATCATCATGTTCACCATGTGGTTCAACGCCGGTATCGTGCCGCTGTTCCTGACCATCCGCTCCCTGGGCCTGTACGACAGCCTGTGGGCGCTGATTCTGAACTCCATGATCACCGCATATAATGTGGTGATCATCCGCAGCTACTTCTCGTCCATTCCCTTCTCGGTGATCGAATCCGCCCGCATCGACGGCGCGACCGACTACCGCATCCTGTTCCAGCTGGTGATCCCGCTGTCCAAGCCCGTGCTGGCCACCGTGGCCCTGTGGCTGATCGTGGGCCACTGGAACGACTACCTGAACCCGTTGGTTTTGATCCACAGCCAGGAGCATAAGACCCTGCAGCTCTTCCTGAAGGAGCTGGTGCTGAACGCCGAGACCTCCACCTCCAATCTGGCCTCCGTCAACGACGCTACCAACAAGGGCGTCGCCGCACTGAGCCAGCAGCTGAAAAACGGCGTGCTGGTGGTTTCGATGGTCCCCATGCTGGTCCTGTATCCCTTCCTGCAGAAGTTCTTCGTGTCCGGCGTTATGCTGGGCTCCGTGAAGGGCTGATCTGCCGCAACTCTGTTCTTACCAGCGTCAAGGCGCTGTGAAGGAAAAATAAAAGGAGGAACTACGCATGAAGAAACTGGTATCTCTCGCTTTGGCTCTCGTCATGCTGCTGTCCCTGACCTCCGCGATGGCGGATACGGTCGGCGGAATGGCGGACGGCTGGTGGAAGGACATCGAAATCGCTCCTTCCGAGACGTTCCATCTGGATGAGCCCCTGACCATTACGGCTCTGGGCATCCACTTCAACCAGTATCCCACCGAATTCGACGGCTGCTACTATCTGCCCACCGTCGAGAAGTACACCAACGTCCATCTGCAGGTGGACTGGCGTCCTGACTCCGACTGGAACACCCAGGTTGCTACCGCTCTGGCTGGCGGCGTGGACAACCTGCCCTACCTGATCCGCCCCGGCACCTACGGCGTTGCCGCGCTGGCCAACGAAGGCGCGATCGTGCCTCTGGATGATTATCTGGATCTGATCCCCAACATCGTGGCCGCCGTTGGCGAAGAGCGTTTCGCTGACTGGAAAGCCGCCGATGGTCACTTCTACACCATCCCCACCATCGTGAACGTGCCCGGTTCCCAGTCCACCGCCGTCCGCAAGGACTGGCTGGACAAGCTGAATATGGACGTTCCCACCACCTGGGAGCAGTGGAAAGCCTACTGGTACGGCGTTCGTGACAACGACATGAACGGCAACGGCGACACCACCGACGAGATCCCGATCGTGCTGGAAATGGGCCAGAACGGCGAGCGTTCCCTGCACGCCCTGCTGAACGCCTTCGGCATCAAGGCTTCCAGCGATGCGCAGTTCTGCGTGCTGGATGACGGCACCTACACCATGGTGTACGAGCATCCCCGCTATCGCGAATTCATCACCGAAATGCAGCAGCTCTACGCTGACAAGATCATCGACCAGGAATTCGCTACCCGCTATCAGGCTGACATGTACAACACCATGTCCGGCAACCTGGCGGGCACTGTGTTCACCTGGGCCGAGCAGTGCGCTGTGCACTCCGAGACTCTGATCGCCAACGGCGTGGAAGACGGCCTGTACCTGACCTGCGCCCCCATCACCGGCCCCTACGGCGACCAGTGGATCCAGAAGCGCCAGGGCATCACTGGCAACTGGTGCATCACCGCCAAGGCGGAAGCCGACGGCAAGGTGGAAGACATCCTGAAGTTCTGGAACTGGATGTTCTCTGACGAAGGCGTCATGCTGTACAACTACGGCATCGAAGGCTACACCTACACCATGGTGGACGGCAAGGCCGTCATCAACCCCGAAATCACCGCTGCCGGCTTCAACGATTACCGTACCCTGGGTATGGAATTCGAACCCGTCGGCGGCAACTGGCAGAACGACGCCTTCATGCAGTGCGTGTTCTCCGGCAAGACCGTGGACGAACTGACCATTCCCCGCAAGTCCTTCTATGACGGCCTGAACGAGCACGGCGTCAACGACGGCAAGTACTACGCCATGCCTCCGACCCTGGAGACCGAAGCGTATGTGGAATACCGCGCTGAGCTGATCACCTCCGGCGTTTGCGCCCTGCGTGACCAGTGCGTGGCCGGCCAGCTGTCCGTGGACGATTTCTTCGCCAAGTACGAAGAACTCAAGGGCCGCGGCCTGCAGGACATTATCGACCAGGGCACCGAAGCCTACGCTCTGATCGTCGGCGAATAAGCCAACAAACCTTCATAAACAAAGGGGGGCGCCCGCAAGGGCGCCCCTCAGTCTGTCGAAAAACCCCAAGTTGGCCGCCGTTGCCCGCAAACAGCGCTTTGCGGCCCGCCCCGCTCGCTATGCGTGGCGGGCTTCGGACTGCGGTAGCCCTTTTGCGGGGAAAGTGCTGCGGCACAAGGGTTAGGGGCTCTGCCCCTATAACCCCGGCAGGAGGCAGTGCCTCCTGCACCTCCACTTTTTTGACACTCTGTGGGGCGCCCGCAAGGGCGCCCCTTTTGGAGTGCAGAAAAAGCTGCCCTCCGCAGGCTGCTATGCCTGCAGAGGGCATGGAATGAGAAATCGGGATTCTATTTTTTCTTCCGAAGCAGGATCAAACCGGCGACAGCCCCCGCCAGAAGCAGCGGAGCCGCACGGACAAACACCCACTCAAAGCCGTGGAGCGACGCGGCGGCTACGGCGGTTTCGGGATCCTGAACATTCCATCCCAGATAGGGACTATGCGCGGCGTACAGCCCTGCCAGCAGGGCAACGACGATCAGACACAGAGCCAGCAGCGCCCAGAAGAGGCATTTTCTTCGGTTCGCTTTCCGCCGGGCCAGCTGCCCGTTGAGCTCCTCCAGCTTTTCCGCAATAATCCGTATTTCGTCCGGCTTTTCCGGGGCGACGGTCTCGCCCAGCAGCGTGCTGACGGGCGTTTTCAGCGCCTCCGACAGGGCAATGAGCAGATCGGCGTCCGGAACCGACAGCCCCGTTTCCCTTAGTTAAAGATATTGTTGGGTATCTCAAGATGTGTCATTCGATTTTGCCGATAAAGCGGTAGAAGATTTCCACTTCCTGTTC
>SFGO01000112.1 GCA_004556545.1 Clostridiales bacterium | reverse complement strand
GCGCGCTCGGAGCTCGCCTTTTTCCGCCGTCAAAATGGGCGGGCCTTTTTCCCTCCGCTGCCTATCGCCGCTCTGCTCCCCCGCAGTTGGCGGCTGGCAAGCGCACCCCTTGCAGGTTGAGATGCTTCGTTGTGGCCGGAAGGTTTTGCGGCGTGGATAAATGGGCTGATGTTCTTTTCCCGCAGTCGGCGGTGGGCATACGCAGCCCTTGCAGGTTGGGATGTTTTGGTGCGGCTTATTCATTTTTGCAGCGCAAAAGGCCAGCGTGGTTTCAAAGCCATGCTGGCCTGTTTAAGCGAGTCATGAGGCCTGTCGCCGAATGGCGGTCTTTGCTGATTAAGTGGCAGGGAGCTGCACCAGACCGGCGAGCCGCGAGGCCTGTTGCCGAGCGGCGGTAGCTTCACGGCCAGGCCACATGTCCCACGAGCAGCCCCGCGCCCTATGGCGCGGAGTGGGGTGCAGGGGGTCACCCCCTGCTGCCGAAGATGGCTCCGGCGATGCCGCCGCCTGCGATGCCCATGGCGATGTCGCTGAGGTAGGAGGTCAGGGGCAGCTGCTGGCCGGAAAGAAGGGCGTAGAGCGCCACGCCCAGCAGCATGTAAAGGAAGCCGACCAGCGCGCCGGTCAGCAGACCGCGCTCGCCGCCTTGGCTCACGGCCAGCCGAACGCCGATGAAGATGGCCGTCAGTTTGATGAGCTGGTTTATCACCCGAATCACGCCGTCGGAGGGCTTGAGCCATTGCATCATGAAGGCAAAGAGCAGGATGCAGGCCAGCGTCACCCCGACCGCAACCAATAACCCGCGAATCAGTCTTGCCAGAAGCGTTTGCTGCCGCCGTCCCGAGCGCCTGCGCACGGGACGGGAGGCGGCCTGCGTTGTTGCAGCCATAGAAAAAACCTCCCTTGTTCGCTTTGTACTACCCTATGCGAACGGGGGAGGCAATTATGCTTGGCGGAAGGAAGACTTAGTTCAGCAGTTCGCCGTCGTTTTCCACGGTGACTTCTTCCACATTGCGGATGGCCCAGCGGGCAACGATCATCTTGGTATCTTCACGGCCGACAGACAGCTCGATGGTGTCGTCCTTGATGCTCTTGATGGTGCCGTAGATGCCGCCGATGGTGCAGATGCGGTCGCCGGGCTTCAGCGCGGCCAGCATGTCCTTGACCTTCTTGTCCTTCTTTTTCTGGGGACGGATCAGGAAGAAGTAGAACACCACGAACATCAGAACCAGAGGCAGCAGCATTCCCAGCATTTCAACGCCGGCACTGGCAGTGGTCGCAGTTCCGTCCGCAGTGGTGGCAGCAGCAGTGCTGGCGGCGGTTTCCAGAGCGTAAATCGAAATCATGTTGATTAACCCCTTTCCAAATGATAGGCAGATTATAACAAATTCTCCGGCAAAGTACAAGCGCCGATTATGAACAGATTGAAAATAAGACGATTGCTTCCTTTATTTTTTCGCCTGTTCCGGCTGGTGCTGATACCAGGGCAGCATCAGGCTGTCGGCGGGCCACTGCTGCGCTTCCCAGATCTTGCCGTCGGTCAGCAGAACCAAGGGCTGACGGGAGGTGAAATACAGGGGAATGTTCCGCTTGAGAACGGCGGTCTTTTGCAGCTTTACGTCACGGCTGGTGGGGCCGTTGGACACAAAGCACAGCTCCGGCGAAGCAGCGTCCAGCAGCTGGGGAGAAATGCCGCCCACGCCGTGATGGGGGAGCTTGAGAATATCGCTTTTGAAATGCTCGGCGTTTTCCGTTGCCAGAACCCGCTGGGCGGTCAGGCCGATGTCCGCCGTAAATAGGATGCTCCGATCCCCGTAGCGGATATGCACCACCATGGAGCGGTCGTTGGTATTTTTGGTGCCCATGTAACGATAGGTCTCCAGCTGAGCGCTGCCCAGCTTCAGCACTTCGCCCGCTCGCAGACGCGGATGGGGATGCTCAGCTCCCGAAGCTGGTGGATCAGCTGACGCTGGTACTTGTCCGAATCCAGCGGAAAGGTGGAAAGATATTCGTCCGCCGGAATCTTGGAAAGCAGCTCCGCAAAGCCGTTGATGTGATCCCGGTGGGGATGGGTATTGAAGGCAATATCCAGCCGGGTAACGCCCAGCGCATCGCACAGGCGGAAGAGAAGATCCGGCGTCGGTTCCCGGCCCACGCCCGCGCAGTCCAGCACCATGGCGTGACCCTCGCAGGTGATGAAGTAGCAGTCCTACGCGCCTACGGGAATGCAGAAGACCCGCAGCGTGTCGTTCTTCTGCCAGAGATCCATTTCCCGATCCTGATCGAAGAAAAAAACCATTTGCAGGGGCCGAGGCCCTTCGGCCGTTTCCGCAGCCGCTGCCGTGAACACAGAAAGGGAAAGGAGCAGCGCAGCCAGCAGAGCGGCGGCTGTCCGAAGATACGAGCGTTTTCTGGTCATGAGTTTCTTTCGTCCTTTCGGCGCGCGGAATCGGGTTCGCGCACGCTAACGTCCATTGTAACGGACGGGCGGAAGGCTTGTCAATGAATACGGCGGCTTTTTAAGGGAAAACTTCGAAAAATCGGTTTTCACGCCGGGTTTTCCATTGACAAAAAAGCCGTGTCCGTGGTATAGTAACCGGGTGAGCCGCTCAAGCGGGGCTTTGAAGTGCGTAAATCGCCGCCCGGCGCTTGGCGAGTATGGATCAGGAGGTGCTTGACCATGTATGCAGTGATCGTATCTGGTGGCAAGCAATACCGTGTGTCTCAGGGAGACGTTATCTACGTGGAAAAACTGGATCAGGAAGTGGACTCTACCGTTAGCTTCGACGTGCTGATGCTGGGCGGCGAAGACGGCGTGGAAGTCGGCACTCCCACTCTGGCCGGTGCGAAGGCCGAGGGCAAGGTCGTCGCTCAGGTGAAGGGCGAAAAGATCATGATCTACAAGTACAAGAGCAAGAAGAATTACCATCGTCGTGCCGGCCATCGTCAGGCCTACACCAAGGTGGAAATCACTTCGATCGGCTGATGACCCGCGTCGTCGTATGCCGGGATGAGCGTGGAGTGCGTTCGTTGACTGTTAGCGGCCACTCCGGTTACGCCGAAAGCGGACGGGATATCGTCTGCGCGGCGGTCAGCACGCTCATCACCACCTGCGCCAACGCCATGGAAAGCGTCGCCGGTCTGGAACCGCTGGTTTCGCAGGACGAAGCCGCGGCGGAAATTTCAGTGGCGCTGCCGCCCGCGCTCTCCCCGGAGCAGGAGCACGACGCTCAGGTCGTCTTCCGCACCGTTTTGCAGGGGTTGCGCGACGTGGCGCAGGAGTACCCTAAGCATCTGAAAATCAATGATGGGAGGACATTATCATGTTGAAGCTGAATCTTCAGTTTTTCGCTCATAAAAAAGGTATGGGCTCCACCCGCAACGGCCGCGAAAGCGAAAGCAAACGCCTTGGCCCGAAGCGCGCCGACGGTCAGTTCTCTCTGGCCGGTAACATTCTGGTCCGCCAGCGCGGCACCCACATCCATCCCGGCCTGAACGTGGGCATCGGCAGCGACGATACCCTGTACGCCAAGGTGGACGGCATCGTTCGTTTCGAGCGTCTGGGCCGCGACAAGAAGCAGGTCAGCGTTTATCCTGTGGCCCAGTAATCGGGAACACGGGCAATCCAAAAGACCAGCGTGATTTGAAACACGCTGGTCTTTTTTGTGCCTGCAAAACGGGGTGTTTGACGGTGGTTTCAGTTGGTTTCATTGAGTTTCCATAAGAAAAACCGCCCCGCGCAAGGCGGGGCGGCTGGAAGGATTTTGAAAATGTCTTTGGGAGGAACGGCTTAGTACATGCCGCCCATTCCGCCGGGGGCGGGAGCAGGAGCGGGTTCGGGAGCGGGAATGTCGGTCACAAGGCTCTCGGTGGTCAGAACCATCGCGGCCACGCTGGCGGCATTCTGCAGCGCAGAACGGGTCACTTTGGTGGGGTCGATGATGCCGCGCTCGATCATGTCCACATATTCGCCCTTCAGAGCGTCGTAGCCATAACCGTTCTTGTGGCTGTTCTTCACGTTCTCCACGATCACGCTGCCGTCGATACCGGCGTTCTTGCTGATCTGGCGCAGGGGCTCCTCCAGCGCGCGCAGCACGATCTGCACGCCGGTCTTGGCGTCGCCCGCGAAGTTGTCCAGCTCCACCTGCACAGAGGGGATCACGTTCATCAGCGCGATGCCGCCGCCGGGGACGATACCCTCTTCCACAGCAGCGCGGGTAGCGGCCAGAGCGTCCTCAATGCGGAGCTTGCGTTCCTTCATTTCCACTTCGGTAGCGGCGCCCACCTGAATGACGGCTACGCCGCCAGCCAGCTTGGCCAGACGCTCCTGCAGCTTCTCACGGTCATAATCGCTGGTGGTTTCGGCAATCTGGCTGCGGATGGAGGCCACGCGGGCGTCGATGTCCGCCTTGTTGCCGGCGCCTTCCACGATGGTGGTGTTTTCCTTGTCCACCTTGACCTGACGGGCGGTGCCCAGCATGTCGAGGGTGGTTTCCTTCAGTTCCAGACCCAGCTCTTCGCTGATGACTTGGCCGCCGGTCAGCACGGCGATATCACGGAGCATTTCCTTGCGGCGGTCGCCAAAGCCGGGGGCCTTGACGGCAACGCAGGTGAAGGTGCCGCGCAGCTTGTTCACAACCAGCGTGGCCAGCGCTTCGCCTTCCACGTCCTCAGCGATGATCAGCAGCTTGCGGCCCGCCTGCACAACGGCTTCCAGCACGGGCAGGATCTCCTGAATGTTGCTGATCTTCTTGTCGGTGATCAGGATGTAGGGGTTGTCGAGAACCGCTTCCATCTTGTCGGTATCGGTGACCATGTAGGCGCTGGCATAGCCGCGGTCGAACTGCATGCCTTCCACGGTGTTCATTTCGGTCTTCATGGTCTTGCTTTCTTCCACGGTGATAACGCCGTCGTTGCCGACCGTCTCCATGGCCTCGGAGATCAGCTTGCCAATCTCTTCATCGCCCGCAGAAATGCTGGCGACCTGAGCGATGGACTGCTTGCCGGTGATGGGCTGGCTCAGCTTGGCCAGACCTTCCACGGCGGCGTTCACGCCCGCTTCGATGCCCTTTTTCAGCACCATGGGGTTCGCACCGGCGGCCAGATTGCGCAGACCTTCGTGGATCAGCGCCTGCGCCAGCAGGGTAGCGGTGGTGGTGCCGTCGCCGGCCACGTCGTTGGTCTTGGTGGAAACTTCCTTCACCAGCTGAGCGCCCATGTTCTCAAAGGGATCTTCCAGCTCGATTTCCTTGGCGATGGTCACGCCGTCGTTGGTGATGAGGGGAGCGCCGAACTTCTTGTCCAGCACCACATTGCGGCCCTTGGGGCCAAGGGTGATCTTCACGGTGTCCGCCAGAGCGTTGACGCCGTTTTCCAGAGCGCGGCGAGCTTCCTCACCATACTTGATTTGCTTTGCCATAACGATTGCCTCCTAAAATATCAGCTCAGTGCCCGAAAAAGCGGGCAAAATCGGAAAAGGAATTGCGGTCGGAGCCTTTTCTCTTATTCCACGGTGGCCAGAATGTCGCTCTGACGAACGATGATCATTTCCTTGCCGTCCAGCTTGACTTCGGTTCCGGCGTACTTGGAGTAGATCACCTTGTCGCCCACCTTCACGTGCATGGTAACTTCCTTGCCGTCCACCATGCCGCCGGGGCCCACAGCCAGCACTTCCGCCATCTGGGGCTTTTCCTTGGCAGCGCCGGTCAGCACGATGCCGCTCTTGGTGGTTTCTTCCATTTCAACATTCTTAATGACCACACGGTCGCCCAAAGGCTTCACGATCATAACCTAAAACCTCCCATTTTCAATCCTGTTTGAACCTGTTAGCACTCAAATCATATGAGTGCTAACAACACTGTGTAGTTTACGACATTCCAGCCGGATACGCAAGCGAACATCCGTCCGAAATGCCGCAATTTTTTGATTGTTGTTCTGAAAACAAACTGATTTTGAACTGCTTTTTCGTTTTTTCGAATTTTTTCTTTGATTTTTGAATGATATTTTGTTTTTTTATTTTTCCCTGTTTCATTTCTGGCCCATCATGGTAGAATGAGCCTGTGAAAGACGGCGGGTTTCGGCCTGTCGGCTTTCCTAATAATGCATGATGATGCATCCGAAGGGGGAAGGGCCGATTGAATACGCCTGCGGAAGAACTGCTCCACTGGTACGATCACATCCGCCGGGATCTTCCGTGGCGGCGCACGACCGATCCCTATCGCATCTGGCTTTCGGAGATCATGCTCCAGCAGACCCGGGTGGAGTCGGTCAAGGGCTACTATGCCCGTTTTTTGGAGGCCTGTCCCACTGTGGAGGCATTGGCCGCCGCGCCGATCGAACAGGTGTTGAAATTGTGGGAAGGGCTGGGCTACTACAGCCGCGCCCGGAACCTGCACCGGGCCGCCCAACTGATTGTGGAGGCATATGGCGGGGCGTTTCCGTCCACCTATGAAGAAATCCTGAAGCTGCCCGGTATCGGCGCCTACACCGCCGGAGCCATTGCCAGCATTGCCTTTCATCAGCCCGCCCCGGCGGTAGACGGAAACGTTTACCGGGTCATCAGCCGTTTTCTGGGGATCCGGGAGGATGTGGGGGCCCCGGCGGTGCAGAAGCGTTTCCGGCAGGAGGTGCTGACGCTGATGCCGCCCGAACGCCCCGGAGATTTCAATCAGGCGCTGATGGAGCTGGGCGCGACGCTCTGCTCTCCCACGTCTCCCCGCTGCGAGGAATGCCCGTGGCAGGAAAGCTGCGACGCTTTTGACGAGGGAGACATGGAGTCCTTGCCCATTCACGAGAAAAAGAAGCCTCAGAAGATTCTCCCGGTGGCGGTCTGCCTTATGACCTTCGGAAACCGGGTTTTCGTCATGAAACGGACGGAAAGGCTGCTGAACGGGCTGTTCGTCTTCGTTTTGCTGGAAGGTGAAACCGCCCCGGAGCGCTGCGCTGAACGGCTGAGCGAAATGGGCTTTTCCTGCGCGTTTCGGCAAAAGCTGGGCGAAGCCCGCCACGTTTTCACCCACCGCATCTGGGAAATGGAGATCCTTCATTTTGAGCTGACCGAAGAATCGTCCCCGGCGCTGCTGGAACAATGGGAAGGCCGCATGGTCAGCCTGCCGGAGCTGGAAGCGCTGGCCATGCCCACGGCCATCCGCGCCGCCCGCATTCAGGCACAGGAAATATTGAATAAAGAACCCGATGAACGCTGAAGTGCGTTGTTTGTCAGAACGTGAATCGCCAAAGCCGTGCAAGCCGCTATTGGGTGTTCTCGCATTTTATCTTATTCTGAGATTATATAGAACCGAATAAGACCTAAGGCAACACCGCACAATGAGCTGAAGAAAGAAAAAGAGAGCGGTTAGGTAATAATCAGCAGCCTGCTCTCCTGAAACTGCTCACAAGGCAACAGCA
>SFGO01000111.1 GCA_004556545.1 Clostridiales bacterium | reverse complement strand
TCGGCCTTCGGCCTCCCTTGGTGGCGGGCTTCGGACTGCGGTAGCCCTTCGGGCTGTCCTCGTCCTCGGTGCTGCGCACCCTTAAGCTGGTTTGCGGGGGAAGTGCTGTGGCACAAGGGTTAGGGGCGCTGCCCCTATAACCCCGGCAGGAGGCAGTGCCTCCTGCACCTCCACTTTTTTGACACTCTGAGCCCCTGCATTTTCGTGCAGGGGCTCTTCGTTTGCCGTATCAGATGTCAATAAACTCCCGGAATTCGCGCATAATGCCTATGCCGTCCGGATAATGGGCGGCGAACTGGGGCACCGCGTGGCTGGGGAAGCTGTTGCCCTCGATAAAGACCGGGCCTTTCTCCGTAATGGCCACGTCCCAGGCCACAAAGCGCATCTGCGGCACCTTTTGGGCCGCTTTCAGGCACATGTCGCAGGCTTCTTTGAAATAGGGAATCTGAAAGCCGATGATCGGCGTATGGGTCATGGGATGCTCGGTGTAGGTGTTGCCCTGCTTGTCCGCGCCCACAGTCAGCAGCGTACCGCTTTCCAGATCGATCCGGGCCGCCATGCCGCCCTGATCCACATTGTCCATCACCTTGCCGTTGCCGATGCGCAGGAAGGCATAGACGATGCCCTGCTTTTTGTCGCCCAGCAGCGTGGCGATGCGGATGGTGTTGACCGAGGTCGGACACATTTCCGCCATTTTCGGATGCTGAATCACCCGTTCCTCCACGATGCCGATCTTTTTATCCCTCAATTCCTGCAGGAACGCCTCTTCCCGGCCCTGCCAGTCTTCCTTCGTGTGGCGCTCGATGCCCACGCCGCTGCTTCCTTCCAACGGCTTGCAGATCAGGTCGTCGTTCCGGCTGAGGAAGGCTTTCCATTCCTCCATGTCCAGCCCGTCGGAAAGCTCGATCCAGTCCCGGTTCACCTCGTCCTTGAACAGCCGGTTGAAGGTGGCTTTGTCGTCAAAAAGATACCAGTAGGCCTTGTCGTTCATCCGGCGCACGATGGTGTTGCTCAGACCCCGGGTGATCTGAGTCTTTTTCTGCGCATCGGTCAGCCGGTACATTTCGGCAATTTTGTAGTCCACGTAGCCCGCGTTGTATTTCAGCGCGCAGCGCAGCATGTCGCACAGAAGCCACAGGCGGCTCTTCCCGCTGCGCACCTTCAGAATTTTCGTGGTCTTCCACATGGCTTTCCAGTCCATGCGCACCAGCCGCTTGAAAAAGAAGGACAGCCTGCTCATTTTCATAACCCCTTTTCTTCTCCGGGTCTTATACGTTAAAGCGGAACAGCACGATGTCGCCGTCCTTCATCACATATTCCTTGCCCTCGCTGCGGACAAGGCCCTTTTCCTTGCAGGCGTTCATGCTTCCCAGCGCCTGCAGGTCGTCGAAGGCCACCACCTCGGCGCGGATAAAGCCGCGTTCAAAGTCGGTGTGGATCTTGCCCGCCGCCTGAGGCGCCTTCGTCCCCCGGGTGATGGTCCAGGCCCGGCACTCGTCCTCGCCCGCCGTCAGGAAGGAGATCAGCCCCAGCAGGCTGTAGCTGGCATGGATGAGCCGGTCCAGACCGCTTTCCCCGATGCCCAGCTCTTCCAGAAACTCGGCCTTTTCCTCCGGCTCCATGTTGGCGATCTCTTCTTCGATCTGAGCGCTGACCGTAAAGACCTGCGAGCCTTCCGCATCGGCGATCTTCCGCACCGCCTGCACAAAGGGCAGCTGGCTCTCGTCCGTGCCCACGTCGCTGTCGGCGATATTAGCCGCGTAGATCACCGGCTTATCCGTCAGAAGGAACCAGCTGTGGACGATCTCTTTTTCCTCGTCCGTCATGGCGAAGGTGCGGGCGGGCTTGCCCTCTTCCAGATGCGCCAGCAGCCGCTGGCCCAGCTCTACCTCCTGCACCTGCTTCTTATCGCCGCCCTTTAACAGACGATTGGCCTTTTCCACCCGGCGCTGCATGGTTTCCAGATCGGCCAGCACCAGCTCCAGCTGAATGACGTCAATATCCCGGGCCGGATCCACGGTGCCGTCCACATGAATGATATTTTCATCCTCAAAGCAGCGCACCACATGCACAATCGCGTCGCATTCCCGGATGTGGGACAGGAACTTATTGCCCAGCCCCTCGCCCTTGCTGGCGCCCTTCACCAGACCCGCAATATCCACAAACTCAATGGTGGCGGGGGTCACTTTTTTCGGGTGATACATATCGGCCAGCACGTCCAGCCGCTTATCCGGCACCGGCACGACGCCGGTGTTGGGTTCAATGGTGCAGAAAGGATAATTCGCCGCCTGGGCTCCCGCCCGGGTGATGGCGTTGAACAGCGTGCTCTTTCCCACGTTCGGCAGTCCTACGATCCCAAGTTTCATATCGTTCCTCTTCTCCTCAGTAAATCCATGGTACTTCAGCATTTAGTATAGCCCGAACCCGGCAAAAATGCAATCCAAACCGGCGTTCTTTTCCGGTTTGCTTTTTTCGACAATCTCTTTTTTTCTTTGACGTTTTTGCAATGTCTGTTATAATGTCTGTTATCAATGAAGGGACGAATCAAAGGAGGAACATATATGCAGCTAAAAAGTGGGAGGAACGATGGGCACGCATGAAGGAGCCTAAGAATTCCCGAACCATTCTCATCATCCTCTTAGCGCTTCTTGCTATCGTTTCCGCAACTTTGCTCCGAAGCGCAGCAACGTCTGTTGATACGTATGCGCCTGTCATTGAAGTTCTTGAAAAAGAAAAAAATACCGTCATGAAATTGACGGCGGCTTCCACTTCTGCCTCTGCTTTCATCAGCATGCTTCCTGATGATACCTGTACGCCGATTGTACAACAACTGGCGCAGTTAAGCACTTATTTTCTTCTTATCGTCAGTATTCTTTATCTGGAAAAATTTCTTCTCAACACCATTGGATATGCCGTCTTTACGATTCTTATTCCTGCTTCCTGTCTTTTGTACGCCTCTTATTTGGTTTCCTGCGGAAATGGCTGGAAGCAAAAAATGAGTAAAAAGCTTTTGATATTCGGTATTTGTATCGTAGCGATCATTCCCGCAAGCACCGGGATTTGTTCCATGATTGATACCACCTATCAATCAACCATTCGCACTGCCATGGATACCGTTATTGAAACAGAAGTCGCTCCTGCTGATTCTGAAGAAGGAAAAACGATCTGGGAAATGATTGGCGATACAGCGAATACGGTCGTCAATGGTGTTTCTGATACGCTTGAAAAAGCCAAAACGATTTTGAATAATTTCATTAATGCTTTAGCCATTTCGCTGGTAACGTCCTGCTTAATTCCTCTCTTGGTTGCTTTTTCCATTTTTCAGCTTATGAAAAGCCTTTTCAAAATAGATTTTGGCCTTCCACAGCGCTTTGCAAGAGGCCGTTCTTTTGTTGTTGAAAAAGAAACGGCTCCTTCCGAGAATCATATGGATGAATAGTTTTGCCGTATGGCTTTCTTCATTTCCAACCTTCCCTTTCCCAGCTTTGCCCTGCCGAAGCTTTACGCTCAGCAGGCCGTCAGCCCCATGAAGGGCGCTTATATGGAATAAACGACGCCCCCTTTTCTGCCGGAAGTCGGCTGGAAAAGGGGGCGTTCGTATTTTTCACTGATTCACCGATTCTTTGCCTTTTGCGCGGCCCGGATGATGGACGCGCCGTCGGTCAGATTGACGGTCACGAATTTTCCGCCGTAAAAAGCGGCCCAGTTGTTAAAAACGCAGGGCAGCTTTTTCGCCATGTCCAGACTGTCCACATGCCGCAGGTTCAGCGGTTCTCCGTTCTCCGCACAGTACCGGCGCAGCTTCTCAAGGGTCTGGTGGATAAACGGACACTGATCGTCGTAGTAGACGGTCAATTCCGGGCTATCGATCTCCATTTGAAATACCTGCGGGGCAAAATGAGGCTTGCTTCCATCAAAGGACAGCGCCAGCAGTTCGTATCCGTTGGGCGTTGTCTCCACGGTTTCAAAGCCGAAATGCCGAAAGAAAGCCTGATCGGTCAGCCACGCCTTCTGCTTGGCCGCGCCCAGCAGGCACACGCCAGATCTTCCCTGCGCCCGCGCGTCCTCCAGACAGGATTCCAGCAGCGCCTTTCCGTAGCCCTTGCCCCGATTTTCTCCCTCCGTCCACAAGCAGTAGACGTAGAAATAGTTTTCCCCCACAATAGGCGTCCACGCTTTTTCCAAGGGCGCGTATTCGATAAACACCGTGGCCCGGCCTTCGAGCTTGCGGAAAACATGCCCTTCCTTCAGCCGTTCCGCCAGCCATTGGCGCTTGCATTCCACGCCGGGATGGGGCTTTTTTGTGCGAATGATGCAGCACAGCGTTTCCGCAGCCAAATTGTCCGCCGTCAGATCCACAAACATATCCAATCCTCCCGAAAGGCATTTGATCATCGCCTTTCGGGAGGATTATAACACAACAGCTGTTTTTAAGGCAATGCGTCCAAATGAGGCGGTACGATAACGAGTGCATTTTTCGTCAGATGCAATGGCAAAAATCGAAGGTTTACTGGAGGTAAATCGAGATTTTGGCAAGCAGCAAATGGCGGAAAAGGCATCGTTAGCGCTGCTGCCGAATGGTACGGCATTGCCTTAACAAGAAACATCCGGCATCATCGTCATGCGCAGCGTTGTGCAGCCGTAGGGCTGAAGCCGCACCGTTTCCGTACCGGCGCTTTCCAGACTTTCCGGCTTTTCCGCGCATACGCCCGGCTGGCCGGGATGCGTCCCCCACGGGATCCGGCTCATGCCGGTTTCCAGCTGCACCGGCGGCTCCTCCCGGGAAAAGGGATACGCGCCCACCGGATTTTCGATCACTCGGAAGTTCTTCTCTGCAAAGGCGTAGCCCCATTCCTGCTCCGGCAGGATGATATAGTCGCAGTATGGCGCTTTGCGCGTCACGCCGCCGCGTTCGTACTCCCATGGGAAGCTCTTCGCTGCCAGCGGCAGGGCGAAGAACAGCGGGCCGCGCTCCACGCAGGCTAATCCTTCCGCGCCGGGAACCAGCTTCGCGGCAAAGTGCAGCCTGACTTCCACCGTGTCGCCGTCCTGCCAGAGCCGTTCCGTGCGCCAGAGCTCGCCGGGCGCGGCGGCCTGTCCGTCCGCCTCCGCGCTTTCGGCAAAGGCGGGGATGCGAACCGCCAGTTCAAAACGGACGGGCTGCTGGCAGTGCACCGTATAGCGCAGGCTGTCCCGGAAGGGATACTCCGTATCCAGCGTCACCTGCGCTGCTGCACCGTCCCGCTCCAACCGAACCGTAGCGGGAACCAGCGCCGCGGACAGAACGCCCTTCTCCGTGAGCATAAAGGCGGACAGCACCAGCTTGGGCCAGCCCTGAGAAAAGTTGGCGGTGCAGCAGCCGTAGTTGGGTTCCAGCCCAAACAGGTTGGCCTGCGTACCATTGGTGCCGAACACGGCCTTTCCCTGCTGAACGGAGCAGGAGACCTGATTCAGCTGCTGATCGTACTGATGCGACCACATATCCGCCGAAATCGTAGCGGGAAGCGAGTTAAAGGCCAGCCGTTCCAGCAGATCCAGCCAGAAGGGATCGCCGGTGACAGACGCCAGCACTTCGCAGGAGTACATTTCCTCCACCACGGCGCAAAGCTCGGTTCCCCGAATGGGGCTTCTGCCTGCCAGACATTCGTCGCCCTGAATATGCCCCATGGGCGTTCCATGAGCCTCGCAAAGCTGGGCGTACATTTTCCGGGCGAAAGCGTCGGGCTCCTGCCCGGAAAGGCCGGAAAACACAGCTTCGCTTTTCAGCGCCATCATCAGATTGACGATGTGGGTCTGCTGCCGCCAGATTCCCTGCGGATCGGGCTGCTGATCCTTCCAGCAGGAGAACAGCCGCTCGTAGGAAAGGCCCTGCGACGCGAGCGTCACCGCCAGCTCGATCATCCACGCTTCCGGCCGCTGTTCGTAGATCCACTGCAGGGGAATCAGCGCCTCAAACCAGCGGCTCTGCCCCCAGTTGAACAGGGTATAGTGGGTCAGATGCTCTTCCAGATTTTTCATGGCGCGGTAGACGGCCTCTGCGGCCCGCTCATCGCCGCTGCATTGACCGTAAACCATCAGCGCCTTGCAAATGATGAACATCGCCCACACATCATAGGCGGGCCGTTCTTCCTTTTGGCACGGGCAGATCCAGCCGTCCTCCTGCTGGGCGGCCAGAATCGCGTCCACGTATTTTTTTGCCCGGGCGATCAGCTCTTCCTTTTGCAGAAGATAGGCCAGCGGAATGAAGCCGTCCAGCCAATAGGGCACCCGCTCCCAGCCCTCGGCCTTGCCGCCAATCCATGCGGAATCCCGGATATCCGGCCAAACCTGATCCAGATGGCCGGACAGTCCCTCCGCCTGAATTTCCAGCTGCTTTTTCAGCCAGCCCTTCGGCCGCAGCGCGCCCGGCTCCGCAAAGCGATAAACCGATGAATAAATCTTCTCCATGTGTTTCTCCCCCTTCGTTTGCCTGTATTGTACCGCCAAAAGGCGCTGCATGCCATTCTAAATGCCGGATACTTCCTTGCAAAAATGGAACTTTTTCTCTATAATCCATCGTTGGGAGGGATGGCCGATGGACGATTATCTGAGTTCCCAAACCTTGCCCCGTTTTCTTTTTTCGCACGACCGGGTTTTTCAGCCGGGTGAAAAACACGTCACCCGTATTTGTTCGGAGGACGTGCTGCTTTTGATGTTTTCCGGCGTTCTGCGTTTCGTGGAGGACGGCGTGCCCGTGGAGGTGCACGGCGGCGAATACTATATTCAAAAGCGGGGACTTCTCCAGCAGGGCGTTGTGCCGTCGGACTGTCCCGTTTATTATTACGTCCATTTTTCGGGAGCGTGGAGCGATGAAAGCGGCATTCGGAAGCGCGGCCCTCTTCCGGGCGGCATCCGCGCGCTGACCCGCCGCCTGACCGAGGCCAACGAGCTGAACGCCCCGCTATTGGAACGCACCTGCCTGTTTTATCAGATTTTGACGCTGCTTTCCCAAAGCCAGCCCAAAAGCCCGTCCCAGCGGCTCGCCGAAGGGGCGATGCAGCAGCTTCAGCTCCATCTGAGGGAGGGAATTTCCCTTTCCGCCATCGCCGCAGAACTGCACGTCAGCGAAAGCTATCTGATCCGCACTTTCCGCCGTCAGTACCATCTGACGCCCCATCGCTGCCTGATTCGGCTTCGGCTGGAGCAGGCGGAACGGCTGATGCGCTATTCCGATCTGTCTCTGGAATCGATTTCGCTGGAATGCGGCTTCAGCAGCTATGCCAATTTCTACAAAGCCTTTCGCGCCGAAAAAGGGGAAAATCCCGGTGAGGTGCTGAAACGAATGCGCTGACAAACCTAAACGCCCGCAGTCCGGCTGCGGGCGTCAGAGTGTCAAAAAAGTGGAGGTGCAGGAGGCACTGCTGCCACTCAGTCAAAACCACCGGCTGAGCCGGTGGCTTGAATAGGCCCTATAAGGGCCTGGTACCAGCGAGCGCTCTTCGCGCTCTGAAAACCTGGCAGTCGCGCC
>SFGO01000011.1 GCA_004556545.1 Clostridiales bacterium | reverse complement strand
CCGTAGAACGTCTGTTTATTGAGCGTGATAACCCCTTCAAGCGTATGATGCTTGTATATATCTTCCTTGACTTCCTTGTCATCCTTTGTCTTTCCAATCATTGCGGAGACAGGGACAATCACGGCAACTTTGCCACTTTCACAGACGCAGGAAAGCAAATGGCGGATAAAGGACAGTTCGGACAAATGCGCCGTTTCTTTTGTTTTCGCTTGTGAATAAGGCGGATTCATAAAACCGACCGTTACACCTTTAAGCTGAATATCCCCCGGATTCTGCGCGAGAAAATCAGCACAAACAAGATTACTTTGCCCATCTCCGCGCAAAATCATGTTTGTTGTGGCGATAGAAAACATATCGTCCCTGATTTCTATGCCATGTATCTGCTTGCTTTTTATATCCTTACGCTGTTGTTCACTACCGGCGGCGCGTAACATTCTGTGCATTCCTGAAATTAGGAACCCACCTGTGCCGCAGCAGGGATCAAATAGAACGTCCGTGGGCTTTAAGTCCACCAATTCACAAAACAATTCTGTAATGTGACGGGGCGTTAAGACGACACCGAGTGCCTGCCCATCACCGCCGGAATAGGACACAAATTCACCGTAAAACCGCCCCAAATAATCTTCTGGGGAATTTGAAATCAGCGCTTGAAAGATATTCCTGTTGATATATTCCGCAAAGAATTTCAGCGGTGTTTTCTGTAAATCTTCTCGCACGGTATTCAGTTGCGGCCTGTCCTTTATCAATGTGAACTGATTCAAGACACGTTCTTTCTTTACATCGGGTGAAACCTTTGCCCGTTTCAGATTATTTTCAAGATACCTATACAGGATTTCACCGTCTGTATTGCCCTGTACGGTGTCACCGACCAACATATCAAGTCGGAAACCATATTTTTGTTCACGCAGGGCAAGCAAAATTGCGGACACGACAAGGGGCTTTTCATCTTCGCCCAGTCCGCCATAGTTGCGCAGATATTCATGTAATTCTTTTGCCTTTTTAAGAATATCAGCAAGTTCTATATCTTCAGGGGGAACCTGCCCTAACACAATGCGCTGATAGTATTCCTGTATATGATTTTGGGAGAAGTTTTCAAACGTCTGCACATCTGGCAAGATTTTATAGCCCTGTTCATCTACAAAAACAGGGCGCAGAATGTGGTGCTTTTTATCACCTGCATTTCCAAAGGCAAATACTTTCTTGAAAGCTGTATGTTCAATAATGTGCTGTGCGTAAAACAATGCGCCATTTACAGCATAATCCGTTGTTGCTGTTATGGTTTGTGAAATCTGTCCATCTTCCATCAAGCACAGATTCGCCCTGTCCGCTTTATCTTCCATCACAAGAACAAAATCCCGGACAACGGCAACGTATTCCGGGAAACCTGCTTTTCCAGTCTGATGCTTCGAAGCGGTTTTCAAGGCATTGTTGATTTCAAACACGTTACTGCCTTGCGTGTCCGCCTGAATTCCTGCTTCAACAAGCAAGTCATGAATATATAAATCAAAATTCGCTTCTTTCTTCGCCATGTGTATTTGCCCCTATCTAATTGGAATGTACCATGGACGACTATGCCCATTCGTTAAATGGGCACAAATATCCTTATAAATTCTAACATGAAGCACTGCAAAAGGCAATTACGAGATGTTGCATGTCGTGGGCATTTTCAAGCGTCGTAGTGCCGATTTAAGCGACAAACAAGCGGCAAAAATGCAAAAAACAAGTCAAAGCCCCTGACATATCAAGGATTTCAGCCATTCAGATATAGTCTAGCCCAAAATGGAAAATACCGCTACTTTTTGGAAGGAAAAAGGATAAAAAAGGCTGAAAATACGGCGTTTTTCGCGCCGTTCGGAAGGGCGATAAGCCCCGCTCGTATCTTTATCTTTTTTCTTCTCATCCTGACGAAAAATGCGAGCGATTTGACATCAGCGCCAAATCGCCCGCATTTTTCGATTCTGCAATACTTTCCGGGCAGCGGCCTGCGCGGGAACGTTCTTTTTGCCGTCTGCCTGAGGCTGCGTCAGGGCTGCGGCTCCGCGTATGCTACCGTGAGCACCGCGCCATTGTTATGGGGCAGGTGCAGGGTGGAGCCGTGCAGCTGCGCGGCGTCCTCCATGCTGCGGCATTCAACGACGGTCCAGCCCTCCGCCAGCGTCAGCAGCGCCTGCTGATCGTAAGGCTCATAGTTGATCACCGTGACAATATGCTGCCGGTCGTCAACCTGATGCTCCGTCAGGCCCAGCGTGGGCTGGCTGACCGACACGGCCTTCTCCCGGCTGCGCAGGTTCATGGCCTCATAGAACAGGAATCCGGGCTGCGCGTCCTCCGAATCCGTCATGCCCGGCTGGCAGGCCATCTGATGCTCCAGCGGGAACAAAAGCGTGTACACCTCTCCCTCGCCGCAGCGGTTCCGGGCAAAGGCAACGTCCCCATTGAAGGCGGACGCAAGCACCTCGGCCCCAATGCTCTCGCAGCGCAGGCGATAATCACGCTGCATGCGAATGGTTTCTCCTTGGAAGCTCACCTCCGCCGTCTGCGGCGCATGGGCTCTGGTCAGGACGCGGAGGCCGCTGAAGGCGCTGAAAGGCGACAGGAGCGCGCCATCCAGCGAAAGGTACAGCTTGGCTCCCTGCTTCACCCGGTCGATCAGCTTCAGGTACACGCTGCGGTTCATGGGCGTATCGCCTATCACGCTGGGGAGCAGATAAGCGGGCGCCTCCGGAATGGGGCCGTCCGCCCAGGCAAATGTCAGATCCACGTGGGCCTGTCTCGCCAGAATGAACGCCCCGTAGGCCGCCGCCCATGCGTCCTGCCCGCGGGTGAGCACGCATACCGCATCCGTCATGCGCTTGGGCATGCGCCGGAACGGAAGCGCCTCCACAAATTCGGAAAAGGCCGTCATGGCTTTCAGCACCGGTTTTTCCGTCCGATCCAGATAGAACAGGCCCAATTCCCGCTCCACGCCGTTCCAATCATAGGGCGTTCGGCTCAGCTCGCTCTGCTCAAAGCCGCACCACCAAAGCATGCCCCGGCAGTCATGGGCCAGCAGCGTCAGCAGCGATGCGCGAATGTAATCGGCGGCATAGGCGTCGGAAACCACCATGGGGCCCAGCACGCCCATTTCCTCGGCAAAGCAGGGCTTTCCGCCCAGATCAGCGTAATACAGGGACTGCGCCGCTGCGTGCAGCGCGCTTTTCATTTGATTCAGCGGATCGGTATCGCAATGCGGGGTAAAAATCGGATAGGGATGGGTGCACAGCACGTCTAAGAATTCCGCCTGCTCCTGCATGCGCCAATGCCCGTCGGGGGACAGGCTGTGCATCCCGGAAACGATCGGGCGCTCCGCGTCCTCGCAGCGGATCGCCATCGAAATCGCGGAGGCCCATACATACGCCTGCTCCGCGTTAGTTACCTGACCCATGCAGTTGCACTCGTTGCCCAAATCCCAGGCCGCAATGGCCGGATGCTCCCGGAAGCGGCGCACCATCAGCCGGACGAAGCGGATTTCCCACTTTATGGCGATCGGATCCGTCAATATATTGCGGCCCTGCAGCATTTCCGGCACAAACAGACGGCCGCTCATCCATCCGGTCAAAAGACCCACAATCAGCTTCAGACGGTACTTTTCCGCCAAATCGCAGAATTTCCGGAAGCGTTCCAGCATAACCGTGTCCACGCCCGCGCAGCCTGCTTCGTCAAAAGCCAGCGGCGTTTCGGCCAGCCGTTCCTCCCGCGGCTCGCCATGCGCGCCCATGTGCAGGCGCAGGGGTTGGAAATCGCTCCACAGGGGGAAAATCCGCAATGTCGTGATCCGCGCCTGCGCCAGACGGCGCAGATCCTCCTCCACCGTGCGTTCGTCCCAGTCGCGCCACATGAACATGCCCGCGTGGGACGCCCAGTAGTTGCATCCGATAAAAAAGGCGCCCTGCTCAAAATGCTGAGAATCCATTTTCATTCCTCCCCTAAACGCTAGAGATCGTTTTGTCAAATACCGAAGAACCATTCATGCTGCCCGGACGGAACCGGCTGAATCCGCCCGTCCGGCAGTTCGATACGCGCCTGCGCCAAGCAGGGAATCCGGGCGCTGACGGCCAGCCCGCCTTCTTCCCGTTTCCACCGGAGCGTACAGGAACCAAGCGGCGTTTCGACTGTGGCCTGTGCCTGCTGAAGCAGGCTGATTGCGCCGGGGCGCAGAACAATCTGCTTCCATCCGGCGCTGTTTTCTGCCTGAGCCAGTCCGGCGGCCCATTCATACAGCCAAGCGTCCGCGCTGCCGAACATGGCATGATTGTGGGAGCCGCCGTTCCAGTGTTCATAAAGCGTGGTCGCGCCCTGCTCCCGCATGGCCCGAAAGGACGGTTTTCCCTCGGCGGTCATCAGGCGAAAGGCGGTATCCGCTTCTCCTGAGCGGCTGAGGATTTCCAGCAGAATGGGGGTGCCGAAAATTCCCGTATCAAAATGCGTGCCGCGCGCCTTCAGGTCGTAAAGAATCTTCTGCATCGCACGGTTCTTTTCCTCCTCGGGAACCGCGCCGCACCAAAGAGCGAAGGCCTCCGCCCCCTGACGTTCCGCGCCATAGCCTCCTGTTTCCGGGTGATAGAAATGCCGCCGGAAGGCCTCTATGCGATATTGCCGTTCCTGCTCCAGCGCGGGCCGATCGTCGTTCTTTCCAAGGATTGCGGCAATCCGAAGCATAATTTCCAGCATGCGGATGGTCAGCGCGGTGTTGACCAGCTCCGGTTCCACGGCCGTCTTGCCCGGCGTGGCCCAATCGCCCAGACACCAGCCGCCCTCCTCTTCCCGCACCACCAGCCCGTCCCGGCTGTGGGTTTGCAGATAGGCCATCCAGTGCAGCATGGGAGACCACGCTTCCCGAAGGATCTCCGTCTGGCCGGTGTGACGGTACAGCTCCCATGGAACAAAGACCATCGCGCCGCCCCAGCCGCCGGGGCCGCCTCCGCCGTTATAGAAGGGGGCCGTGTGGGGCACATGCCCGGTTTTGCGGTTCTGCGCGTCCAGAATGTCGCGCATCCACTTCCGCATAAAGGCCTCTGCCTCCAGATTCAGCAGGACGGCACGGGCCGTAATTTGTCCGTCGCCCGTGTAGCCCAGTCTTTCCCGGTGGGGACAGTCCAGCGGCACGCCGCAGTGCTGATTGGAGCGCAGGCTCATGACCGCCGCGTGATGAAACCAGTTGAGAAGATCGTCGCTGCAGAAAAAGCTGCCGCAGACAGGATGATTGGCGGATACCAGCACCGAGGTCAGGTCAGCGCGAAAGCCGGGAGCCGTCAGCCCTGTGCCGTCGAATTGCAGCGGAACCAGCCGCCCCTTTCGCCGAAGCGCCGCCTCCGCATACCGATAGCCATGCCAGCAAAAGCGCGGATGGACTTGCTCCTGCTTCTTGCCTGCCAGCACAAACACATCCCGCTGAATCTGCCCGTCGCCGCCAGCGCTGTCGTAATCCATTTTCCATGCGTCCCCATCCGGCGCTATTTCCTCCGCGAAGCATAGCTCCAGCCTGTCGCCGAAGCACGCTTCCGTCTGCGCCTCCACCCAGCCGGACAGGTTCTGGCCGAAGTCCAGAATGAGACGCTCTGTTTGGGTTTCCCATGCCCGCAGAGGACGATACCTTTCCTGCGGCGCATCCGACGGGCACTCCTGCGCTTTCAGCCGTCCTTCCGGGGCCGGTGCGGCGCATACGGGCCGCAGCGGCCCGCAGGGGCGGGTATGGTCAATTTCTTCGCCGTAAAAGATATTGTTTCGTATAACGCTGCTCTCCCGCCATTGCCAGTGCGTGTCGCTGACCAGAACCTGCCCGTCCATCCGCAGTTCCAGCAGCAGCACCGGCGTTTCGCCATACCACAGGTTTCCTTCGATGCAGCGCTGGTTCTGATGATACCAGCCGTTTCCCAGATGGACTTCCAGACGGTTGCTTCCCGTTTGCAAAAGCCCGTCTAGGGAGAAGACCCGATAAGGGGTGCGATACGTTCCCTCATAATGGTAGGGATAGAGCATACCCGTCTGCGGCTGCGGGCTGTAAGCCGTCCAAACGGGCTGCAAAACCTCATTGCCTGCCCGCCTGCCGTTCACAAACAGTTCAAAGAAGCCCAGACCGCAGAGATACACCCGCGCCTTGTCCGGCACATGCTCCAAAGGGAAAGTACGGAGCAGCACCGGCGCTTCGCAGGGGGCGTCGGCGCGGATCCATTGCCCGTGCCAGTCCGTTTCCCGCATCAGTCCCGTCTCAAACCAGCTGACGCCCTCCGCGATGCTGTCCTCCTGCCCCGCCGGGCGAATCAGAACCTTCCACCAGACGCGGCTGCCGGAACGAAGGGGCTCTCCGGCATAGGTCACGGCGCATTGCCGGGCCGTCCACCCGGAATCCCACAGAAGGGAGGAAAAGTCTTCCTCATAGCTGACCAGAACGCGGGTGTCCGCATTCCCGCCGCACGCAGGACTGACCGCCCAGCTCAGATAAGGGGCGGACGTATCTACGCCAAGCGGCTGACAGAGATATTCACAGCGCATACGGTTGATTGGAAGCATCGTTCTCCATTCTCCTTCAGGCCGCTGATCCCGGGCCGCATCAGCGCGCGTTTTCCTATAACCCATCGAACCGGCCCTGCTTCGCGCAGGCGGGAACCCGGCGTTCCTTCAGCGCCCTTCGCTTTTGTTTTTCTGTTCCGTCAGCAGGGAACCGCCCGGCTGATGGGACAGCAGGATGCGCCATTCGCCTGCGGCATAGGTTTCCAAAAAGTGCAGGCTTTCCCGCAGGCGATAGGGGTTGGCGGGCGGCTGTTTCTCCCGGATATTTTCGTAGGCGTAGCATTCGTCCCCGGCGATCAGATACGGCGCATTCCGATAGCGGAACAGCGCAATGCTGGAGCCCACGCTGTGCCCGCCGATGCGCTTCATTTGAACGCCGCCCAGAGAATATTCCTGCCGAAAGCAGGTCACATCGGCTCCGGCGGGGAAATAGTTCCGTCCGCCGCAGGCATATTCGTCCTCCTGAATGAAGAACCTTGCCTGAGGGAAGAAACGCACTCCCTCTATGTGGTCGTGATGGGCATGGGTAAGCAGCACATCCGTAATGGTATCCGGCGAAACCTTTTCTTCCTGCAGCGCCTCCGCAGGGCTGCGCCGGTTCCGTATTTCCATGCCCGGCATGGTATCGCAGGAGGTATCCACAAGAATGCGCCGGTCATCCGTTTCCAGCAGGAAAAAGCTGAAGATGATGGGAAAACCCGCCTTCGGGCTGCCGCCTTCGCGGAGCATACTCTCCGGCAAAGTGCCGCAGCCCGTCACCATCTGCCTGACGGAATGAATCATACGCTTTCCTCGGGAGGCACAGTGAGCGCCTCAGTCCAGCCTTGACCAGTCGAACAGCACGCCGACCGGGAAATTCCTTTGCTCTGCCAGCCGCGCGTATACCTCGGGCGCTTCGGCGGGGGAGACTACCTCATGAATCACGGGACGGAAGCTGAGCCGCCCGGCGCTCAAATACTTCAGCGTCACGCGGCAGTCGTCCATTTCCGTGTAGGCGTTGCGGAACGACTGCGCCGTTGGCCGTGCGCCGCTGTGTGCGCCGATCAGCTCGATTCCGGGCCAATGCACGTCATGGTAGAAATCCACCTCGGTCATGGTGCGCGTACAGCCCAGCAGGAGGACGCGGCCAAACTTGGCGGTGCAGTGCAGCGTAGCGCGCAGCGCCTTTGGATTGCCCGTCACTTCAATCGCCGTTTCAACGCCTTTGCCAGAGAAGGTCATGGCCTTCACCCGCTGCTCGTAATCCGGTTCCGAAGGGTCAAAGGCCGCGTCCGCGCCCAAAGTCAGCGCCAGCGCCCGCCGCTCCGGGTTCATATCGCTGACGATGACGGGATATGCGCCGGACAGCCGGGCATACTGCACCGCGAACAGCCCCAGCAGGCCCGCACCCACCACCAGACAGCTCTGTCCCAGACAGATTTCCGCCTTGCGGATGGCTGAAAGGGAGAAGCCCGCGATGATGGTCAGCGCCGCTTCGTCCAGCGGCACATTGTCCGGCACGGGGACGATTTCCTTCTGCGGGACGGTGCAGAACTGCTGATGCCCTCCGCCGTGCACCATGACGCGCTGCCCCGGGCGGAAATCCTCCACCCCCTCGCCCACATGGGTAATGACGCCGCTGCCGGCATAGCCGGGTCTGGCTGGCAGTTGGTAGCGGAAAATTTCCTCGCTTTCCCGGTTGCCCGTCAGCAGGGCTCTCTCCGTGCCCGCGCTCACCGCGCTGTAGCGCATCTGAAGCCGCACCTCGCCGGGGCCGGGCAGACGATCCTCCGCATCCACCAGCGCCGCCTGTCCCTCCGCGACAAACAAAATCTGCTTCAGCGTTTTCTTCTGATCCGGCGCATTGCAGCTCGTCAGCAGCTCATCCTTTTTCATTCCTGAATTTCCCCTTTCCGCATTTCGTGCCGTTTCTGCCGCTATGCCGTCATTTCACGTCCGGGCAAAGCCTTCTCAGCAGGTGATAGACCCGCTGTTCATACTCGGGCGGATAATCCGTTTCCTTCTCGCCGCGCACGACGCGGCAGAAATCCTCCATCATTGCGTCGTACCGGCCATAGGGCGGGAACCGCACGATTTCCGGCCGCTGGTCAAAGGCCACAATGGACGTAGGATAGGTAATCCGGCAGTCAATCTGATTGGCGCACAGCATGCCGGGAACCTCCACCGGATTTTCCAGCGGCTTGATTTCCACGGTTCCCCGGGTGCCGGCAATCACCATCTGCCGCCGCGCGTCGCCGCTGACCTCGCAGGCTGCGGTCTTGATAAAGGAAAGGCCGTGGGGATAGCGCAGCAGCGCAAAGCCAACATCCTGTATACCGGCCTCTTCCGTGCCCGAAGCCGTGTTGAAGGGCAGCACCTCCAGCGGCTCGCCCTGAGCCAGCAGCATCAGATCCACCAGATGGCAGCCCAGATAGAACATCATGCCGCCCGGCAGATCGCCCAAGAACCGCAGCATGTCGCCGTGATAGCACTGGCTCATCTGCAATTCTACGGCGGTAATGTCCCCCAGCCTGCCGGAGCGCACCAGCTCCAGCGCCCGCTGAACGGCGGGGTTATAGCGGTACATATACCCCACCTGGAAGGGCAGCCGCTTCTCCTTCACCACCCTGATCAGCTCGTCAAAGTCCTGCATAGCGCCGCCGCAGGGCTTATCCACATGCAGGGCGAAGCCCGCCCGGGCGAATTTCAGCGCCGCAGCCGCCTGCTCTGTTTCCTTGTTTTCGACGATTACCGCGTCCAGATCCGTCATTTGGAGCAGCTCGTCCTCCTCCAGCCAGCGCAGCCCCGCGTAGGCAGGCTGCTCCTGAGCCTGAGCGCGCTGAACCGGATCCGGCTCGCATACGCCCACGACCTCATACAGGTTCTTCAGTCCCCGCATCGCCAGCATCGTGTGCGCCGCATGCGTATATTTCCAGGTGCCATACTGAACGACTCGCAGCTTTTTCATTTTTTCTCCTTTGTCCGCCTGACAGCGGAATCCTGTCATTCCTGTTTTGGATCTTCCGACTCCGAAAGCGTCGGCTCGGCATCGGAACCGGTCAGACCGTCGCGGAAATCAGAGAAGGGGATTCCTTCCAGCTTCTGGAAAATCCGATAGAAGTAGCCGCTGTTTTTGTAGCCCGCGTCCGCGATGATCTTCTGAACATACACATTCTTCTGCTGCACTCGCTGCTTAATCCATTCGATGCGCTTCCGATTGATATATTCGTTGATGGTGACGCCGCTCATCCGCTTGAAATACTGGCCCAGATAGGAAGAGCTGACATAGTACATTTCCGCCAGCCCCCGCACCGAAATATCCTGCTGAAACTGCTCGTTCAGGGTATCGAGCAGCTTTTGATACAATTCGTCGCGCCGATACTGCTGCTCCTCCTCCGGCTGAGGCTCATCGGGTATCTCCCGGGCAATGGCTTGCAGGCACGTTTCCAGCTCATGGCGATCCAGCGGCTTCAGGAACAGATCCCTCGCGCCCAGCCGCAGCGCCCCCTGCGCATAGGAAAACCGGTCGTAGGCCGTAATGACCAATATCTGCGCCTTGGGATTCAGCCGCTTGGCCTCGCGCATGAATTCCAGGCCGTTCATGTTCGGCATGTAGATGTCTGTAATGATGACGTCATAGTTCTTTTCACGCATCATTGCCAGCGCTTCCGCGCCATCCATGGCGCTGTCGAGCGTCCGGCAGTTCAGCGCGCGCCAGTCCACCATCATGCGGAGCGCCTCATGCACCGGAGGCTCGTCATCAACAATCAAGGTACGAAACGCCATCATTTTCTCCTTTTCATCCCGAGTACCGCCGTTTTTCCGCCGCGCCTATCCTCTGGGAAAGACGCAGCTTCCCGCCGGATATGCTTTTTCCTTGCCATCGTATACAAAGGTGAAGGGCTGCGGGGAGTCCACGCGGATTTCCTTCGCGTCGTAGGCCACCCGAATCCCGCGCAGCTCCGCCCGAAGCGACCCGATCCCCTCCACAAAGCACGGGGCGATCCGCACGCCCTCCTGCCCAAAGCCAAGCACCTGAATGCCCGCCAGATACTCAAAAAACCACGTATCCACAAAGGACATATAGTGATGATTGCGGGAGCAGACCCGCGTTCTGGCCCCGGCCAGCTTCACATCAAAGGCGAAATGCTCCGGCAGCGTCCGAAAGCCGTGGCTGACGCTGTAGCCATAGCCGTAATGCTGCGTGTTCGTCACGGTCTTAAACAGTGTTTCCGCGTAGCCGTAGCGGGTCAGCACGTCAAAGATCGTCCGCATGCCGTGAAGCCCGCAGGTGAACTGATACCCATCGTCCACGATCATCTGGTTAAGCGCGGCGGCCTCGGCCTTTGCTTCGTCCTCATCGAGCATGCCGGTAAAAATGGCCATGGATAGGGCTGTTATGTGACGCACCGTCAACCGGCCCTCCCGCACATAGCGGGCGCGGAAATCCCGGCGGATATTCTCCGCCAGCGTCCGATAAGGCTGTTCATCCCGTCCGGTCAATCTGGCCATGTGCGCCATCATCAGCGTATCCATGCGGTAATAGGCCGTGTCGGTGATTTCCTTGGGGCACATGCCGATAATATCAAAAGCCGGGTCGCGAATCAGCCGCAGCATTTCCAGAGCCGCCCAGTCCCCGATGCCGTTGGAAATAAGACAGCTTTCGCTGGAGTGCCCGAGGAACGCCAGACTCCTGTTCATATTATCCCACATCATGTCAACTATGCCGCGGTTTCCGCTGTATTTGAACAGATAATACGGCGCGTGGAAAATCACGCTGTCCCAGTCCGCGCCGCTGGCAAAGTTAGCGCCGAAAAGGGAGTCGTAGGTCGGGATATGGCAGGGAAGCGACCCGTCGGGAAACTGCTCGTCCTGAAACGTTCTGAGCCAGTCGGTAAACATTCCTTCCGCGTCAAAGGCAAGATTTACGGCCTGAGCGCTGAACATCGCGTCCCCCGTCCAGTAGGATTGCTCGCGGGTTGGGCAGTCGGTGAGCGCGCCGTGGCAGTTGGAACGGATGGAATTCAGGCAGGCCTGATGAATCCCGTTGACAATTTCGTTGTCGCACTCAAAGGCGGACACCAGCGGCATATCCGTATAGGCGATGCGCGCCGTTGCCTCCAGCGTGTCATACGCGCCCGTTATCTCCGCATACCGAAAGCCATGGTAGGAGAACAGCTGCTCCCAAAGCTCTTCGCCTTTTCCGCACAGGATATAGCGATCCGTGTGCCCCATGTCCTTGTTGTCCCACGGAAGCACCATATTGCTCTGATCCACATGCCGCCCGTCTTCGGTCAGATTTTCGGCGTAGCGGATGACGATTTCGCTCCCTGCCCGTCCCCGGACGGCGATGCGCACCCAGCCGCTTCCGTGCTCGCCGAAGTCGAAAACGCCGGGGGAAATTTCCCTGCCGCGCAGCTCCTTCTTCACCCGAACCGGCGGGCAGACCGAACGCTCCAGCTTGCCGCCGGGGCTTCGGCTGAGGGACACGCGCTCAAACCCGCTGTCGTCAAAATCCGGCATGCACCAGTCCGGAATGGCCAGCCGCGCGTCGTATTTTTCGCCGCATTTGAACATGGAAAAAAGCGTCGGGGAAGCATGATACCGCCAGCTGGAATCGCTGACAATGCTCTGCTCCGTGCCGTCGTCATAGCGCAGGTCAAGCTGACAAAGCATCTTCGTATTGGATCGCCAGTCATGCACCGCCAGATCATTATAGCCGATATTGCCCAGAATGACGCCGATGCGGTTCCGTCCCGGCTGAAGCATATCCGTCACGTCATAGACGCGGTAGGGGACGGTTTTCATCGGGTTTTTGGGCTGCGTGGGCAGGTAGGAGTCCGGGACGCGCACGCCGTTGATATAGTAAGCGCCCTGTCCGAGCGCGGCGATGGAAAGGGTCGCGGACACGGCCTTCGCCGCCGTATCAAAGCCCCGGGTGATATACGGCGCAGGCGGCATTTCCTCGATTTTCGTGCGGACGTTCCACTTTTTGTTGGGATCCTTGTTGTTGGGATCCGCCGTGATCCACAAAGCGCGTTCGAACATATGGCGTTTTCCTCCGATCATATGGCGTTTTCCTCCGATGGTTCAAAGGCCGGGCAGTCTGAACCGTCCCGGCCTGTTGCGTTGGTTTTCTTCCGAAGAAGAAGAAAAGGAGGGGAACGGGGATAAATCCTCGCTCCCCTCCGGAAGAAGGCGATAAATGCTTACTTCGCCTTATTGGCCAGGAACTCGTCATACTGACGGTTGCACTCGTCCAGCACGGTCTGGAGGCCGTTCGCCTTCAGCTTTTCAACAAATTGGTTCAGAGTCGCGTCGAAATCATCCGCCACGCCGCAGAACAGAATGCCGCTGAACTCATCATACACGTTCACCAGAGCGGCCATCTCGATATCGACATTCTCGGTATCGAAGAAGAAGCCGGCAGATTCCAGCGCCACAGCGGAGTTGTTGAAGTCCGCCTGCACCTGCCAGATATCGGTCAGACCCAGATCAGCGTAGCCACGGCTGACGGGCAGCAGCGCGGAGTTGCCGATCTGCCAGTTGCGGTTGGCGAACACGCCGTTAGCAAAGCCGCCGTCCACGAAATCAACGAAGCCGTCGTCCGCCACGGTGTAGTCCACGCCTTCCTCGCCCATGGTCAGGATGGTTTCCAGCGTGGGTTCGGTATAGAACAGATTCAGCACCTGCAGAGCCAGTTCCTTGTTCTTGCTGGTATTGGACAGGGCCGTAACCCAACCGGCAGGAGCGTCCTTCATGCCCATGATAGGAGCGGCATCCTCGTCCCACTTCATGTCGCCATAGCGGACAACCGCGTTGGTGGACTGAGCGCCGGTGCCGGGCTTAAAGCGTCCCAGATTGCAGAAAATCTTGCCTTCAGCCTGCAGGGCGTTGGCGTCGTTCTTGCGATCCAGCGGCACCACATAGCCTTTTTTGCCCCACTCGGCATACTTGCGCAGGATGGAAACAACCTTTTCGTTCTCAAAGAAGGAGAAGAAATCCTTATCGTCGGACTTGGTGTCCAGACCAACGCAGGTGTTTTCCAGATGGTTTGCCGGGCCGATGTTGTACAGCAGCATGGCAATTTCCTTCAGGTCGCACGGTTGGATGCAGTACACATCGGGATAAGCGGCATGAACCTTTTCAAAGATGGGATCCAAATCGTCCAGGCTCTTCACGGTGCTCAGATCCAGACCCAGAGCGTCCACGATGTCCAGGTTGATCAGAGAGAAGCCGTAGTACTGGGCCCACTCATGCATGGAGGGTACCATCCAGTTTTTGCCGTCCATTTTCAGGGCTTCCACAACGTGAGCCGGAGCAACGGCCTTCACGCCGGGCAGCAGGGTATCCATCATTTCGTCGGTGATTTCCGCAACGCCGCCGTTCTTGGCGAACTGCATCACGGTGTTGCCCTGCGCGTTGAACAGGTCAAAGGCTTCACCGGCGGCCAGCATAACCTGATAGTTCTGCATGTAGTCGCCCCAGCCCACGCTGATGTACTCCAGATTGACGTTCAGGCCTTTAGACTGCAGGTACTTGGAAGCGGCCTCGTTGACGCGGGCCTGATGATCGCTGGCACCGCCAACGCCGTACCAGGTAATGGTAACGGGTTCTTCCGCCGCGAGCGCAACCCCGCTCAGGCAGGACAGCAGCATCGCCAGTGCCAGTACTAGACCGATGATTTTCCGAGACATGTTTTCTACCTCCTAATGTTTTATATTGATACAGGGACTCTCTCTTCCCCCGTTTCAACCGAATACCGGCGGTCAGCCCTTGACCGCGCCGATGACCATGCCCTTCACGAAATACTTCTGCAGGAAGGGATACACCAGAATGATGGGGCCTACTGCGAACACGCACATGGCCATGCGGGCGCTTTCGGTAGGCATGTTCCGCAGCATGGCGGCCGTGTCGCCGCCGACCTCGTTCATGTGCTGCTTGAGATATTCCGCGTTCTGAATCGTCTGATACATCAGGGATTGCAAATTCTGCTTGGTGGAATCGGTAATAAACAGCGTACCGGAGAACCAGTCGTTCCAAATGCCTACGCCGGTCAGCAGGGCGATGGTCGCCATGCCGGGCAGAGACAAAGGCACAATGATGCTGGTAAAAGCGCGGAATTCTCCTGCCCCATCCACCTTGGCGGCCTCCACCATGGCCTCGGGGATCGAGGTTTGCAGGAAGGTGCGCATCAGCATAACGTTCCACGAGCTCATCAGCGCCCCGACCATGTAGACGAGCGGGCTATTTTTCAAGCCCAAAATCTGCACCTTCACCATGTACCCGGCAACCATGCCGCCATGGAAAATCATCGAAAAGAAAATCAGGAACGAGAACAGCGTACGGTATTTATAATCCTTACGGGACAGCGGATAGGCGAACATCAGCGTAATGATAACGCTGGCCGCCGTACCGCCTACCGTCGTGTAAATGGAAATCCAGTAGGCCTGCAGCATAGAGGTGGACTTTCCTAACAGAAAGCGATATGCCGTCAGGCTGATTTCACTGGGAATCAACTGGTAGCCGTGATTGACCAGCGAACTTTCACTGGAAAGGGAAATCATAATCAGCAGCACAAAGGGCACCAGACAGAGACACATGGTCAATAGAAAGACAATGTGCAGGATTACATTTTCGCAGGTACTGCTTTCCGTCAAACGAGAGTGTTTTCTTTTTCCCATGATTCTGCGCTCCTCAGAACAGTACATAGTCAGGGTTGATTTTCTTCACAACCATATTGCTCAGCAGCACCAGCACAAAGCCGATGATCGACTGAATAAAGGCTGCCGCGCTGCTCAGGTTTACGGTGGACGCGCTGCCGCCGCTGGAGAATGTGACGTACACATAGGTATCCAGCGTAGTGGTCACGTCCGCCAGCAGACCGTTGATAGAACGCATCGGGACGGAATAGAACAGGCCGATGTCCGTATTGAAGATGCTGCCGATGGAAAGCAGGGTGGTAATAATCAGCATGGGATAAAGCATGGGCAGGGTAATATGGATGATCTGCTGCCAGCGGTTGGCGCCGTCAATCCGGGCCGCCTCATACAGGGAGGGGTCAATGCCCGCGATGCTGGCCAGAAACATCACCGTGCCGTAGCCTGTGCCCTTCCACAGGTTGAAGAAGATCAGCAGACCGGGCCATGCGGCTGGCGTTTGATACCAATTTTTTCCTTCCATTCCCAGCATGGGCAGGATCGTTCGGTTCACCAGACCATAATCCGTGTGCAGAAAGGCCAGAGCAATGTAGCTGACCGCCACCCACGAAATGAAGTACGGCAAAAACATAACGCCCTGATATACCTTTTTCGCGTTAAGGCCCCGCAGTTCGTTGAGCGCAACGGCGAAGGCCATGGAAAAGAACTTGCCCAGCACGATAAAAGCAAAATTATACAAAAGCGTGTTGCGGATGATGACCGGCGTATAGGTGCTGCCGAAGAACAGCTTCAGGTTGCGCAGACCCACCCATTTTCCCGCAAAGGCGAACTTGGAGTAGTCAATCTTCTGAAAGGCCATCACAATGCCCGCCATGGGAAGATAGGAATTAAAAAACAGTACAATCAGCCCGGGGATGAGCATGGCCGTCAGCGCCAGCGTTTTTGTGCGTTCTCCCCTGCGCCTGAGCTGTGTTCCCGTATTCGCAACCAATTCATTCACGCTCCCTTTTGTCCATCATAGCAAGCTTTTCCCGCAAAAAACAGTGACAAATTGCAGGAAAAGACACACAAATTATTTCTTTTGTGGTTTTCACCGTTCCATTTTATACATCACGGCGGTCAAAACAGGCTTTATTCGGAAACCGCGACGCCGATTTTGACATCCGCGCAGCCGTAATAAAGGTACTTCCTGCCCTTGAAATCCACAAAGCCCTGCGAAAAAGTGGTGTAATTGGAAATGCCGAACATTTCATAAATCTCTGTGGGCCTGAGAATGGGTTCTTCGCACCGGGCTATCAGGCGGGTAGGGTCTTCCGGGTCGAACAGCGCCCAGCCGGTAGCATAGCAGACCGTCTGGTGCGAAGCGGCGTATTGGGGCAATTCCTTCTCGGCGTAGCGCCGCGCCCCTTCCCGGCTCAGCGCGCCGTTGTAGAACAGCAGAATGCCGTCCTCCGTCACCAGCGGGGCGGCGGCGCTTTCGCACAAATCCTCGTCAAAATATCCGGGGCGGGAGGTGAAGGCAGGCTTGTCATGCACATGCCACCGGCGAAAATCCTCCGTCCACGCCAGCGAAAGCTCCCGGCTGTTGCCCCAGTAGGCCCAGTATTTTCCGCCAATGGGCCGGTTCACAATCGCAATGGCGCGCCCCGGCAGAATTTCTCCCAGAAGCTCCCAGTGCTTCAAATCCTTCGACAGGGCGCACATGCCCGGCGTTTTCCCCTCGTGATAATCGCCTCGCACGCCCGTATAGGTCAGGATGTACTGATCCCCCACCTGCACCAGCCGGGGATCCTCAAAGCCGCCGCGGTAGGGGGAACCGGCTTCCGGGAAAAAGGCGGGCTCTTCCTCCATGGCAAAGTGCAGGCCATCGTCGCTCCAGGCCCATCCCAGCGTTGAAACGCTCCATGTATCCGCGTCATGGGGCGTCGTCATATTGATGCACCGGCACAGAAGGCCCACCCGCCCGTTGCAGACAATCGCTCCGGGGTTGAAAATCGCATCCGCGCAATACCCGCTGCCCTGCGGGCGGAGGATCGGGTTCCCCTCGTACTTGTGAAAACGATTCACCCATTCCAGCGCAGACGGCAGCGTGGAACTGACAACCGGCTCATACTGCTTCATTTCCATAACTCCTTTCGCCTGTTCAGCGGGATGCGTACTGATTTTTTCATATCCGATGGATTAAATTGTATGGTTTTTTCCCGTGTCAAACAAGTGACAGATTCTAGAGAAGCGGACATAAATTACAGGTTTGTGAATGAAAAGCAGCCAAATAATACAAAAAAGGCAGTATGTCCAGTCCCGACATACTGCCCCTGTGGTTCCCGAACTGCGTCAGGTTTGATTCTGCGCGTCCTCTCCCGCCGCAATCTCAAAAGGCAAGCGGATATCGACCTCCGTTCCCACATCCGGAGAAGAAGCGATCCGAATGCCATACGCCCTGCCGTAGCGCAGCCAGATGCGCTGCTGCAAATTGACAATGCCGATATGAACCTGCGGATCCGTAAACAGATCGCCCTCCAGCAGCTGATGAATTTCCTGAAGCTGCTCCCCGCTCATGCCCTTCCCGTTATCGCGGACAACCAGCCTCAGTTCGTCCTCGGCGCGGGAAATATGAATCGTCAATTCCAGCGGATGCCCGCAGCCCTGCATGCCGTGATGAATCGCGTTTTCCACAATGGGCTGAAGGGTGAATTTGGGAATCTGCGCATTCCGGCAGGCTTCCTCCACGTCAATGATGCAAATCAGCTGCTTTTCAAAGCGCTTCTTCTGAATTTGCAGATAGCTCTCGATCAGCCCCAGCTCTTGTCCGAGCGGGATGACCTCCTGCTTCCAGCTGATGCTTTCCCGAATCACCCGGGAATACATGGAAATCAGGTCGGCGGTTTCCATCGCGCCGTTTTTCAGCGCGCTGGCCTGGATGGACTGCAGGCAGTTGAACAGGAAATGAGGATTGATCTGACTGCGCAGCGCGCGAATCTGCGCGTTTTTCGTATCCAGCTTGGCCTGATAGGTTTCCTTCTGACAATACTGTACCTTCGTAATCATCTCATTGATATACTGAGACAGGGTGGAAAATTCGTCGCTGCCCTCCAGAACATGGAAGGAATCCGATTTTCGGTTCGCCACCTGATTGACGGCTTCAATCAGCGCGGATATCCGCTTGGAGAACTGCCCTGCGACCAGCAGAATCACCAGAATATCAATGCCGATCACAACAAACCACGGAATCAGGCACGAGCGCACATTGCCCAGAAAGGCCTGCGCGTCGGACGAAAGCGCCGTCTCCTCGAACAGATAGCAGGGGGAGACGCCTTTGTCCCGGCAGACCCGTCCCAGCATATAGACCTTTTTCCCGTGCTCCAGCACCTCATTTGTCTCATCCGCAGCGGAAAGGCGGTCTGTCAGGAAGCCGTACCCGGCCTCTTCCAGACTTCGGCCAATCAGTTCCTCCTGCTGAGAGACCAGAATCATGCCCTTGTCATCCACCAAAAAGCACGCCCGGTTCCCGGTGGGAGCATTGAACAGGCCGTTGATATTCCGAACCAAAATGCGCACCAGCAGCACATTGTTGCTTCCGGCCTTGGGCGTCAGGTGCATGGTAAAGAAAAGCGCGTCTCCTCCCTCCTGGTCGAAGGTGCCGGAGAGCAGAACGCCATCGTGCTCTTTCAGCGTGTTCTGATACCATGCCATGGCCTGTATCTTCTCGGTGACAGGCAGAATGAAGCCATCGTTATTCACGGCCAGTTCGCTGTTATCGGTATAGACGGAGACGCTGTTTCCGCTGAGCTGCTCGTACAGCATACGGGTCTTGTAGGTCTTTATGACGGCAAAATAATCATAGTATCGTTTTTCTACCGTGGTGCCGGCCGGATAATGCTTGCTGAGATAGTTGGTCAGGAAGCTGTCCACCTTCAGCGTGTAGGCCAGATTCACGTAGCGGTTCATATAGTTGTCAATGCTCAGCATTGACTGAGCAAAGCCGTTTTCGATCCGCTCGATTTCCCGCTGCCGCCCGGTGCGCATCATGCTTGCGCCGCTGATCAGCATCATGATGAACGCGGAAAGGATCACCAAAGAAAAATAGGAATACAGCAGCTTCTTACGGAAAGACATCCGGCTGACGTGTTCTAGCATGGCGCTTCCTCCTTTTCCATGCGGCTCGGCGGCTAAAGGGCGCTTGCCGCAGCGTCCGGCGCGGCGGATGGAACAAAGCCTCCGCCGGGCCGGACGCGCCGTCTATCTCATTTCCGGGTGCAATGCAGGATCAGGCCGTCGCATGCCCCGATGACCTCTTCCTGCCCGTAAAGCGCCTTTGCCTGCCAGCCCGGCTGAAGGCAGCCGTCGTAGGCGGCGGGAGCATCGCCATAATTGAGAATGGCCACCAGATAGCTGCCGTCCTCCTGACGGCTCTGGGTTACGCCCAGATAGGGATTCGCCGTGCGCACAAGGCTCTGTTCTATCGCTCCGCCGGCAAATTCCTGATAGATTCTATAATAGGGCTGCGTCCGCTCCGGCCGGAAGGCATAGGGCTGCGCGGCGACCAGACGCTCCAGCGGGAAGCCCAGGAAGTAGACGTTTCCCTTGCCGTAGCGGTTCCGGGTGAAGATGGGATTGCCCTCTTCATTCACCGCCAGCACCTCCGCGCCCACGCTTGTGACCAGCATATCAAAAGAAGCGCGGTATTCAATATCGCCAAAGGAGAAATGCGCCGTATGCTGCGGACCGTTTTTGACCATTCCCCGGGATTCCAGCCCGAAGACCGTTTCAAACTCCGTCATGCTGCCCCCGTCGAAGGAGACGTATACATCGGCGCCCTCGGCCACCTTCTCCAGCAGCCTGTTCCACGGATTGCTGATGAGGGGCGCCCAGCCGCTGATGCTGGGAATCAGATACAACGGCGCATCCTCCGGCATCTGCTCCGAATTGCGGATGCGGACGTTGAAGCCCGCCTGCTTGGCCAGCATAATGCAGCTCGTGGCATTGCTCTGCTTTTCTCCGTCCCGGGGCAGCAGCACCACTGCCTGCGTTTCCTTGCTTCCAAAGGCGGGCAGCCGTTCCAGCCATTCGCTGACGTGCTTCATGGCAAAAGCAACGGGCTTGGGCTTGCGGTCGGCGTCCACCAGCCCCAGCTGACGCTCCATCAGCGACCAGCAGTAGGGGGACTGCGTCAGCTTCAGGTGCTCCATGCCGCACCACCACAGGTATCCCGTCAGGCCGTTTGCCCATGCGGACAGGACATTGATCCTGAGGAAATCCGCCGCCATGGCGCGGCTTCCCATAGTGGAGGAAAATGTTCCCTGCTCCTGAATCATGCAGGGCTTCCCGGAGATGCCGGCGTAAAACTCGCTCTGCGCCGTGGGCAGCATCGTTGTCCGCATTCCGTTATAGGGTTCCAGGTCTCCGCGAATGGTGGGAGACGGATAGGGATGGGTCGTCATGAAATCGCACAGGGCGCTCTGGTCTGTCAGCAGCCAGCGATCCGAATCCAGCGCGCTGAGAGAGTGCATTCCGGAGCCGATGGGCCGCGTCTGATCCTCGGCACGGATCGCGTTGCGCACCAGCGCCGTCCACGCATAGGCCTGATAACGGCTGGCCTCCCCCATGCAGTTGCACTCGTTGCCCAGATCCCACATAACAATATTGGGCAGATCCTTCAGCGCGCGGACAAGCCCGCGGACGTATTTATCCGTCCACATCAGCACTTCAGGATCGCAGATGGCATTTTTCCCTTCCAGCGCCGGAGGAACAAACATTCTGCCGCTCATCCAGCCGGTCACCAGCGAAACCAGCAGCGTCATGCCGTGCCGTTGGGCGCAGCGGGCAAAGTCACGGAAATGCTCGATCATCCGGGGATCCAGGCCGTCCGCATCCGGGGCCAGCACGGTTTCTTCACTGCCGAAAACATAGCAGCGGAAGTGGTTCCCCCACTCGTACTGCTTTCGAATCGGCTGAAAATCCCGCCAGTTGGGAAACACCCGCAGGCAGCGTACCCCGAAGGCCTCCAGCGCCGCCAGATCCTCCTCCACTGCCGCCGGATCCCAGTTCTTCCACATATCCGTACCCGATTTCGAATCCCAGTAATTCACGCCGATCACAAACGTGTTCTCCAAAATAGTCCCTCCCTGTGCCGTTGTGGTGCTTGTGTATAATTTCATTATACCGTGTTTTTGCCTTGCGATACAGTGACAAATGATTGCAATCCGGCATTCTATTTCATTTTTTTACAAGCCGGAAGGCGCGTTTCGGAGATAAAACGGGTTTTGGGGGCAGGGTGGGACGACGCCTCAGCACAAACCGAGTTTTTTCAGACCGTCAAAAAACCATGTCGACCGTCGGCACCCGCCGATACGCCTCTGCCCGGAGAAGACGCTGCCGAACAAAAAAGCCTCCATCCGGGATTCTTGAACCCCGAATGAAGGCCTTGTATGCTTCTTTACGGATAGAACGATCCCCCGCGCCCCTTGCTCGAATGACGCAAAATGGGCGGGAAGCCGTTCATTCTTCAAAGGGTACGCTTCGTCCGGCAGCGGCACTTTCACGGACGGCGTCCATCAGGCGCAGCACACGGCGCGTCTGCGGGATCTGCACCAGGAATGGTTCCTGGCCAGCCAGGGCGCGTTTGTAATTTTCAAAAAAGTCCCTGTGGCCGGTGCAAGCAATCGGCAGTTCCTCCGTCACCAATACTCCTCCCGGCGGAGGTCCGAAGGAGCGCGTAGGGCCTGCGGCAGTCATAGTACGCTGACCGCTTACATTGGTTAACAAGCGGGTGGTGCGGCACAGCTTGCCCTTGGGCGAAAACCCGTCCACATAGGCGGTTCCCTTATTTCCCGCTATGAACCAGTGGCGTTCGAACCATTTTTCCCGATCCGACAGGTAATAGGTGCCCAGCTTCACCTCTCCGGTAACGCCGTTGGAAAAGCGCAGCAGAATCTGGAAATAGTCGTCTACCTCTGCATTGATAACATTGCGCACGTCGGCAAACACTGTGTTTACCTTTGCGTCGATCATCCACAGCATTTGATCCAGCAGGTGGACGCCCCAGTCGTACAGCATGCCTCCGCCCTCTTTGACGAATACATGCCAATCGTGCATATTTCCATTAAACCCGTACAGACAGTTTTGAATGCTGTATACCTGTCCCAGCGTTCCGGAATCATATACGTCTTTGATCGTGCGAAAATCCGGATCGAAGCGGCGCTGATGATGTACCGTAAAAGTCACTCCGTTTTCCCGGCAAACCCGTTCCATCTCGTCCAGTTCCGCCACACTCATGGCGACCGGCTTTTCACACAGCACATGCTTGCCCGCCCGGGCTGCCTTGAGAACTAAATCGTGATGCTGGTTGTTGTTGGCGGCAATCAGTACCGACTGTACCTCCGGATCGGCAATCAGCTCGTCCGCCGAGGCATAACGCCGAATTCCCTCCCTGACATCCAGAAGCTGGGCGGGATCCCGATCTGCAATGGCCGCCACGCGAATTCCCGGCATGTCCGTCAGCATCGCCTCGTGTTCATGTCCCATAAATCCATGACCGATAATACCAAATGCAATACTCATACTTCACCTCTCAAATGACGAACTGTTCCATATAGCGTTTGGAAAGCCTGAGAGAATCCAAAATTTTTTCGCGGCTGTTTTCGAAGGCGCGATCCTCCACCTCAATGCAGGTATAGCCGTCGTAGCCGATGTCGGTGAGAGCAGAAACGTATTGGGCCCAGTCCACGTCCCCCAGCCCCGGCAGTTTGGGCGCCATAAAGTCCAGCGGGTAGGCCATGACGCCTACCTGATCCAGCCGCTCACGGTAGAGCTTGATGTCCTTGAAGTGTACATGAAAAATCTTTTCCCTGAACTCATACAGCGGCTTGATGTAGTCGATCATCTGCCATACGAAGTGACTGGGGTCATAGTTGATGCCCAGATTTGGAGAGGGCAGAATCTCGAACAGCTTGCGCCAGACGGCGGGGGTAGTCATCAGGTTCTGACCGCCCGGCCACTGATCCGGGCCGAATAGCATGGGGCAGTTTTCAATGGCAATCTTCACGCCAAGGTTCTCCGCATGTTTGATGATGGGCGGCCAAATCTGCCGAACCAGCTCCAGGTTTTCCTCTACGGTCTTATTTTGGTCGCGGCCGATCAAGGTGGTTACCATATTCACCCCCAGTTTATGGCTGGCCTCAATCACCTTCCGCAGGTGGGAAATAGCGGCGGATCGCCTCGCCAAGTCGCTGTCCATGGTATTGGGGTAAAAAGCCAGGGAAGAAATCTCCACGTCCTTTTCCGCGCAGTAGTCCAGAATGTACCGTGCCTTCTCGTCGTCAAGAGTTTCCACGTTGATGTGGCTCACCCCGGCGTAACGGCGTTCCGCCTGGCCCTGGGGCCAACAGGCCACTTCCACGCAGCGGTAGCCCATTTCCGCTGCTGTGTCCATCATTTCTTCAAAAGTCCATCCATCTAGAATCGCGCTGACAAAACCCAGTTTCATCCACTATTGCTCCTCTCCATTGTAGTATGGCCAGGGGATCAGCCGGTTGTCGCCGGTACGATCCGGCACATCCAGCGTTACTTTGCCCGTAGCGGCCCACTCACAGCCTCGTACAAACATAACAAGATAATTCAGCCGGCGCAGCGTATCGATATCATGACCGATGGTTACAACAAATACGCGCCCCTTGTCGTATTCATTCGTCCAAGCTACGGGCTGGTCGGTATTAATCTCCGGCATTTTTGCCGGATCGCCATCAGCTAAACGATGGATCATGTACTGCGGCGGCCAACCGGGCACATTGTAGTCCTCCACGGAATCAAATACGGTCGCCAGAATATGGGGTTTGGCCTTGGGGTGCCACGTAATCACCGGCAGCATATCGTCTCCAACGATGAACCAGTCTCTTTTCAGGCCCCTGGTAATAGGATGTTCTCCATCGGAAAAATGCACGGTATAGTCGCCCTTTGGGTTATGCCGCCCGCCGGTCGTCAGATCGTGGCCGCCGCCCATCATGCGCAGATATTCATCCGGCGTTTCAGGCCCCAGGCTGAAAGAAGAATGATAAAACACTATGCCCTTGCCGCCGCCTACAAAATCGTACAATGCCTGAAAGGCGATATCATCCCAATAAACGAATTCCGGTTCACTGAGCCAATTGCGGCCGTCGTAGTTCAAAAGCACCAGGTCATACTCCTCCAGGCTTTTGGCGGTGGATCCGGTAAAGGATTCGGTAATACGCACGTCAAAACGGCCGGTGGATTCCAGCATTCGCCGCAGCAGCTCGTTGATGCGGCGATAATCGTGCTCCTTCACCACACGTCCGGTAATCAGCAGCACACGCAGTTTTTGTTTCAAAAGAATCACTCCTTCAAAAGGAGGGCGCCGCATGTGACGGCGCCCTCGGCTGGATTGGGTTCGAACTTAGTGAGCGCCCATGTAAGCGCCGATGTTTTCAGGAGTCAGCAGATACTGGGGATCCGCCTGGAATACAGCGTCGCCGGTAATGCCGTTGGACAGGTTCAGCACTACATTGGTCATGATCTGTGCGCCCACAGCCATGGGAGCGTAAGAGGAGATGCCGCGGATCACGCTGGCAGTGTTTTCGGGGGAAGCAGCAACGTTTTCAAACAGAGTGTTGTCGCTGCCGGTGGTGAACACGGCCACTTGACTCAGGTCAGCCACGGGGCTGTCCATGGCGGTCAGGTATGCGTTAGCGCCCTTGGCCAGGGTGCCGGTCACAGCGATGATGACCTGCACTTCCGGATCGGTAATGAACAGGTTTTCCATTGCCTGCTGCGCGGCAGCTTCCGTTTCCTCCGGGACGGAAATGGTGGAAACAACGTTCAGCTTGGAGCTCAGCTCCTTCACCTTGTGGCAGCCGTCAGCCAGCTGGTTGTTGTTGTCATCGGTGCGCACCTCCAGAATAGCGCAGGCGATGGAACCGTCCGCAGCATTGGGGAAGGTTTTTTCTACCCAGTCGGCGGCCAGCTTAGCCGCGCCCTGGCCCAGTTCGGAAGCATCGGTGCCGACCCAGCCGTCGCACTCATCGGTCATGTTCACCTGGCAGACTACCTTCACGCCCTGCGCACGAGCCTGCTCCACAGCGCTGCTGAGAGAAGCGGCGTTGATGGGGAACACTACGATGCAGTCATAGCCTTGGGTCACATAGTTTTCAAAGATTTCCTGCTGCCGGATGGAATCAAAGTCGGGAGAGGTGTACTCCGTTTCAAAGCCCGCTTCGGCAAACATTTTGGTGAACAGCTCGCTCATGGCCAGGAAGTAATCGCTGGTGATGGACATGGGGATATACGCAACCTTGTTGATCTGATCGCCCTTTGTGCCGGCAGGTTCTACGGTCAGGATCAGCTCTTCCTCGGCCAGAGCGGCTGCGGAGACCAGAAGCATCATAGCGGCAAGAACCAGTGCTAATACCTTTTTCATGAAAAGACCTCTTTTCTTTTTATTTGCGCCCCGTGTCTGCGGGGTTACGCTCCATTTGCTTTTGCTGCGGCGCATATGCTCGAATTACGCCGCCTGTTTTTTCTGTCCGCGGAGCAATTCCGCCAGGTTGTAATTGCTCATACCGATGGACAGAAGCATGACTACGCCTTTGGCAATGTATTGTGCATAGGCGCTCATGCCGATGAGCTGCATGCCGTTAGAAAGAATGTCCAGAATGTAAGCGGCGATAATCACCTTCCACAGCTTGCCGGAACCGCCCTTCAGGGGGATGCCGCCCAGTACGCAGGCGGTAATGCCCGTAAACTCAATTCCGCTGCCCGTGGTGGCGGTAGCGTTTCCGGCACGGGCGGTAAGCATAACGCAGCATACGCCCACAAGCATCCCGGCGACCGCAAACGCGGCCAGCTGTGTAGCTTTCACGTTGATGCCCGCCAGCCGGGCCGCCTCGGCGCTGTCGCCAACGGCGTAGAGCTTTTTCCCCATATAGGTCTTGCTCAGGCCGATGGCCACCAGCACAAACAGCACGGCCGCGATGATGATGTTCAGCGGAATGTTTCCCAGCACCCGCCCTTGGCCGATGAACATGAAGCTGCGGGGCAGGTTGTGGAAGTTTTTAGCGCCGCTGATAATATAGGCGATGCCGGAATAAATGGTCATGGTTGCCAGGGTTACGATCATGGTATTTCCCTTGAGTACCTGGGTCATGAGCATGTTGAAGGTGGAGCACAGCGAACAGACCGCAATCATGGCCACGATCGCTGCCCACACAGGGGCATTGTAATTCTGCATCAGAATGGCGCCCACTACAGAGCCCAGCGCAATTTCGTTGCCCACGGACAGATCTGCGCCGCCGCTGATCATCAGGATGGCTACAGCCATGCAGCCGACGGCCACATGCGCGTTTTGCAGCAGAATGTTGCGGATATTGCCCAGCTTAAGGAAGTTGGGCGACATCAGGCCGAAGCCCACAATCAGGATCACCAGCAGAATCAGCAGGGCATAATCCTGAATGCTAAATGTCTTTTTCTTTGCTTGATTCATGGTATTCGCTCCTTCGTATCAGCCAAGGCCGGAAGCCAGTTCCAAAATGCGGCTTTGGGTGGCGTCCTGTTTGAGAACCTCGCCTGCGATCTTTCCTTCATGCAGTACCAGAATGCGCTCGGACACCCCCAGCAGTTCGCCCATATCGGAAGAAATCATCAGAATGGATTTGCCCTGCCGGGTCAGATCCAGCATCAGCTGATAGATTTCTTTCTTCGCGCCTATGTCCACGCCCTTGGTGGGCTCGTCAAAAATGAGGATATCAGGATTGCCGGAGAGCATTTTCGCAATGGCTACCTTTTGCTGGTTGCCGCCGGACAGCGAGCCCGCCGGCAGATGCAGATTGGGCGTTTTGATGCGCAGCCGTTCCCGATAGGCTTCCGCTGCCTTACGCTCTTTGCCCTTGCTTCGGAATATACTCCTGCAATACTGCCGTATATTGACCAGCGTAATGTTCCATTCAATGGGCTTTTCCAGAAAAACGCCCTGGGTTTTGCGATCCTCAGGCACCAAACCGATGCCCTGAGCGATGGCCTGACAGGTGCTGCGAGTGTCGATGTCGCGGCCATAGAGCGAAACGCGGCCGCTTTGCCTGCGTGCAGCGCCGTAAAGCACCTGCGCCAGTTCCGTGCGCCCCGCACCCGCCAAGCCGGCCAGCCCCAGAATCTCTCCGCGATGTAGCTCAAAGGAAATATCCTTTACGCCGTTGCCGGTCAGATGTTTCACCTTGAGCACTACCTCGTCGGAACAAGGCTCCTTATCCAGATAAATGCTGCCCAAGTCTCGATCCACCATCAGAGAAATCATACGATTGATGGTCAGCTCGCTGGCGGGATACGTGCCCACGTAGTTTCCATCGCGCAGTACGCTGACCCGGTCGCACAGTTCCTCCACTTCCTGAAGCAAATGAGAAATGTAAATAATGGTCATTCCCTTTTCCTTCAGCCGATGTATGATGCCAAACAGCTTTTTCTGTTCGCTTACAGTCATGGCGGCGGTGGGTTCGTCCAGGATAATCACCTTGGCATCCAGATTCAGCGCTTTGGCAATCTCCACAATTTCCCTGTTGGCGGTGGAGAGACTGCCGATTAGATCGTCCGGACGGATATCCAGCTGAAAGTCGGCCAGCAGCTGCTCCACACGTTCCCATTGAGCCTTGCGATCGTAAAACCCGCTTCGGCCTACATAGTCGGACATCAGGATGTTATCCGCCACGGTCATGGCATCAAACTGAGTCAGTTCCTGATGGACAGTGGCGATACCCAGGCGAATGGCCTGATTGGGTGTGAATCTGGGGTAGGTCTTGCCCCAGAATTCGATTTCACCCTCCGTAGGGGTCAGTGCGCCGGAAAGAATGTTGATAAAGGTAGATTTTCCCGCGCCGTTTTCCCCAATAATCCCATGTACCTCCCCGGCGTTAAACCCCAGGGTTACGTTTTTCAGCGCCTGCACACCGCCGAAGGATTTGCTGACGCCGCGTAAAACCAGCTCGTTTGCCATAACAAAACTCCTTTCATCTACCTTCCATGAGAGGAGTCCGCGTTACACCAGCAGAAGCCTGCGGGTATCGTGCTGCTGACCGAAACCCAGAATTTCGTAAATGGGATCCGGTTCGTCCGTGTCGATGGTACGCTGCAGCACCGGCGGAATATAGGAAGAAGAAAAACGGTAACCGGTGGTGATCTCATGATAGCCTTGGCTGAGCCCGCCCGGTTTGCGGATTTTCAAAATTGCGGGCGTTTCCGGACACCAATGCACATTGCCCTCCCTGCGCATCTGGGCGAAGGTGTATTCTTTGCCGTCAAACTCCCAAATCACGCTTTCACGGGGAAAAACCTCTCCGTCCACGACCACCTTTTGGGGCCGCAGCTGGGACAGGAAAATGCCACGGTAATACGTCAGGCGTACATTGAACTGAAAACCCACCACCTGACCATTCTGCACCGTGTTGCGGAAACCGCGGGTCTGAATCAACTGCATGTCTAGCATGGTGTGCCTCCTATGCGCCAATAATGCGCTTCATCAGAATGTGATGCCTGCGAAGCTGATCGCTTACATAGCCGTGCTCATTTTTGTGCGCGCCTTCGTATTCGCTCAGCAGATAACCGTCCCACTGATGCTCCTGAAGAATGCGAATCACCTTTTCATAGGGAATGGTGGTTTCTTCAAAGTTTTCATCCATATGATTGAACTTGGCATGACAGCAGTACACATACTTCAGAATGGGAATAATATCCTCCGGCCGGGAGGCGGGGCCGCCGTCCTCCGGCATGCCGGGCAGGCGGAAATCGCTGTCAAACTTATCCTGGAAGGTGCCGAAATCCACGTTGAAGCCAAAATACCGAGTGTTTTCTTTTTCGATAAAATCTACATAATCGTCTACATAGCGGCTTTTGAGGGCGGTGGGCATATGCAGCTCCGGGCACATGCGCACGTTGTATTCCTCCGCCAGCGGCAACGCCATATGGATGATCTCCCGCCAATTGGTTACGGGGGTGTTCACCTCATCGATTACGCCCATCTTGGTGCGCATGACGGTAAAGCCTAAACGATGGGCTATTTTGATATCCCGAGCCAGCATTTCATAGCTTTCCTGGGTGGTCAGCTCCCGTCCCTCATACAGGCGGGAGTCGATCCAGTGACCATACTCTGCGGGCACAATTCCGTATTTGTCCAGCAGCTGAAACCAATGTTCCACCCAAGCGTCATCCAAATTGGGGTAGGTTGGAATATGACTATTTGCGAGAATTTCCACACCAACAGCACCCATGTCCCGCATATCGGCGAAGCAATCCTCAAGATTCATAGAAACGCCGAATTCTCCGGAATAGCTGTACAGCGCTACGCCCCGCTTGGGGCCTTTCATTTCAGTGAGGTTCATGACATTGCTCCTTAGTCAAAATAGATGGTTTTGCCGGTGGTGGCGGCCTTATAGATATGATCCAAAATCATGGTCACGGTGAAAGCCTGTTCCGGTTTTACCAGAGGCTCGCCCTCGCCGCGCAGAGCCTTGAGCCACTGCTTTGCCTCGGCAAACTCGGGTCCGTCATGCCCGCCGGTAAAGAAGGCGATGGCGCCGCCCTTGGACAAGTGCTTTTCCGTTAACTTGCCGTGGGTGGTTTCGTTGATGACCAGCTCATAGCCGCCGTCCTTGCTCATTCCGCCCAGCTGCTCCGCACCGGCCTTGGTGCCGCACAGGGTGCAGGCGGCCTCGCGGCTGTCCTTCATGTTGATGGCCCAGGCACTCTCCAAAAAAATGGTAGCGCCGTTTTTCATTTTGATATAGCCGAAAGCGGAATCCTCCACTTCAAAGGTATCGGTATCCCAAGGCCCGAACATATTATCCTGAGCGGCCAGCTTGGAGTGACCCAGCTTTTCAAATACACTACCGGTGATGCTTTCTACCTCATAATTGTCCATGCACCACAGGGTCAAATCCAGCGCATGGGTTCCGATATCAATCAGCGGGCCGCCGCCCTGCTTGCTCTTATCCGGAAACACGCCCCAAGTCGGTACTGCGCGGCGGCGGATAGCATGAGCCTTGGCAAAATAGATATCACCCAGATCCACGGCGGCACAGGCCTCGTGCAGGCATTGACTGTCCGCGCGGAAACGGTTTTGATAGCCCACGGTAAATTTCTTGCCGCTCTTTTTCCAGGCTTCCATCATGGCCTGAGCCGCTTCGGTGGTATGAGCCATAGGTTTTTCGCACATGACGTTTTTGCCTGCTTCAAAGGCAGCCACGGTGATAGGACTATGGGACACATTGGGGGTCAGCACATGTACGGTATCAATGCTCTCATCCTTCAGCATTTCCTTGTAATCCGTATAGTATTTTGCCCCCGGAGCGCCGTACTGCTCACAGGCTTTTTGGGCGCGTTCTTCGATAATATCGCAGAAAGCGACCATCTCGCATTCTTCGGAATACGCTTTCAGCGCCGGAAAATGCTTTTGATTGGCGATGCCGCCGCAGCCGATTATCCCAATTCTGATCTTATCCATTCTTTTCAGGCCTCCTGTTGTGAAATCATGGCTATAGTATAAACAGCCAAAAAGAAACTGGCTTTTCGAAAAAAGGCCAGTTTAGCGTATTTTTCTTATCCCAATTATTGCCTGCACGTTTTTTACAAAAAACAGAGCAACAATAATAGGCTAAATTTTGTCCTGTTTTTTATTCTTCCTTTGTCAGTTCCAAAAGAACCATTTCCAGCGGCTGCAAATCATTCGGCAGCACCAGCTTGCCGTCTGTCACCTGATAGGTGGCAATCGTCACGTGAGGCGTACAAATATCCTGCAAATAACGGATATCCTCCCGGCGAAGGCTGGTAAAGCACTCCATCTGCTGCCACTCATCCAAAACGCTTCCGTATTTGCGGCTCATGCGAGAGCGCCGCAGTACATAAACGCCATTCTCCAGTCCTGTCAGCTCGACATCCAGCCGAAGATTATCCATATTTTCAAAATACTGGTACAGTTCGTCCAGGGAAAGCGAATCCTGACGCTTATAATAATATAGGTAACTGCGCGCTTTGTAGTTGTGTACAATCATACTGTAGCGCGAGCCTCCGTCCCAAGTAACGAAAGCATTTTCGCTGCAGCTGAGCAGCAGCGGCTGAAGTTTATTTAAGAACGCAAAGGCATAATACGCCGGTTTGCGGATACCGTCCCTTGAGATCAGCCCGGCCATGCCGCCCAGAATGCCCGGCACGTCGCTGTAATCCCCCGGAATATCGGATAATTGGGAATAGGCCAGCAGATCCAGCTGATCCAGGACGGCGAAGCAGTTTTTCAAAATATAGCAGCCCTTCCAGCAGCTGTCGTTCAATGGATTGCGTTGAGATACCGTGCTGTTCCAGTCGGTCATAAACAGCTTTCGCGGCGGAAAGCCCAGCTCCACCATGGTACGCCGCAGTTCCGTCAGGGTTTGCAGAAAATCGTTGTCATCCGTTTTCAGCTTGGTATATTCCTCGGAGGAGATATTGATTGTAGCATATGGATAATAGTTGTACGAAATAAAGGCGGGATAAATGCCCTCGTCAATCCAGCGGCGGATGCTGGTATCCGTGTTTTGCCGGTGCCAGCCCATACGATTTCCCGCGCCGCCCAAAAGCGCCCCCGGCGCATGATTGTGCAGAATCCGCTCCACGTCCCTGTACAATATTTGATAGGGACGCTTATCAGCGTATACCTCAACCCGATGATCGTCCCACAGCTCAAAGATCCACTGTTCTACCTCATGCATGCCGTAGTGAGATACCAGATGCGCGATCATTCCTTCCAGCAGTGCCAGAAATTCGTCATAGCAGCGAAACTGCGTTACGTTTTGCGAGGGTCGAATTGCCGTCGACGTGCCGGTCAAAATGCGATCCGGCAGTTCCCCCAGCTCCAGAAAAGGCCGAAGACCCAACTGAAGCAGCGAATCGATCACCGTATCCAGCACACCGAAGTTGTAGGGAAGATCCGTTTCATGACGCACCATGCGCAATTCGGGGGAGAACAGACTCCAGATGCGCACATATTCGAATCCCAGTTCCCGCTTGGACATGGCCAGAATATCCAGCACGTCGCTTTGCAGAAGCAGCTTGGCTGCGCCAAGGTTCATCATTCGGTTCCACAACGGCTTATACGGCGCCGCCTGTGCTGTACTGGCGGCTATGAGTCTGCGTTCGCTGGCAGAGCCGATTTCCTGCCGCCTCTCCAGCTGGAAGTGCTCCATCAGGCGGCGGCGTACTGCAGCGTCCTCCTGCTGCTGCACTTGCCGCGTCTGGGGTCCCGCGCACTTTTCGCGGCGGTATACGCTGGGCGGCATACCATTGGCCTCTTGAAACAGCTTGTTGAACGCTGCGCTGCTGGCAAAGCCATTATCCAGCGCCACTCGGGTGACGGGTTTATCCGTGTACAGCAATTCCTCCGTGGCATGCCGCAGACGCAGCTGGTTCAGGTATTCCATAAAATTCATCTGGAATTTCTTTTTGAAATACTTGGACAGATATGCTTTTGACAGATAAAAATGATCCGCCATCTCCTGCAAGCTCAGCGGCTCCGCATAATGCCGGGATAGATAGGCGGTTATCTTGGCAATCCGCTCGGCGCTTTTTTCCTCCCGGCTCTGGGGCGCGGATGCCACCTTATCCACCATGAAATGAGATACCAGAAAATGCAGCAGCATATACATCAGCCCATTACGCTGCAAATTCTGATCCGGCTGGTGGCTGATATGCTCCAGCAGCAGCTGCTGCAGCATCCGGCGCAGCTCGTCATAGGCATGATCCCCATCCTTCACGGAATTGCACCAAAACAGCGGATGGCTGCTGTAATTTGCAAACAGCGCCGGATCCAGCGACAAGACGCACACCAACGCACGGTTGATATGGCTTACTGCATGCGGCTGCATGGCGTTAATGATGCATACGTCCTCCGCACGCATCTCCGTGCGCTGCTCTCCGTCCGTCAGCCGCAAGCTGCCCTCCATAACGTACAGCAATTCCGCATGGTCATGAAAATGGACGGGCCGATCCTTTACATCGTATACGTCCATCTTGAAAAGAGCGTCTCCCTTTGTGCCAGACATGGGCAATATCCTCCCGCCTAATCCTCCCTGGATTTTTCAATCGTCTGCTTTCCGCTTTTTGCCCACCGATCAGCCTCTTGCAGATTGTCTGCCTCTTTCGGTCAAACACGGCATCATAAAAACTCGGCTTTCGCATTTCCGCATCGAATCGAAAGCCGATCGCTTATCCGTTCATGCTGCGGTTCTCTTCTCTTTATGCTTCCATTCTATCGTATTTTAGGTTTTGCGTCAACACATCCCGGCCCTATGGATTGAGGTGCTTAGGGCCATCCCGCACAACTGAGGTCACAAAGGAGGCTGCGCGGTAACAAGTGCATTTTTCATTCGATACTATGGCAAAAAGCGAGATTTTTGCAAGCAGCGGAGAATGAAAAATGCCCCATTGGCGCCCGCTGTTGAATGGGACGGTGTTGGCCTAAAGTTTTCAGTTCATATCCTGGCTTACTGAAAAGGGAAGATAGCTGTGCCGGAAGAACAACGCTTCAGTTCCAGCTCTGACTCTTGGAAATGTACATTCGTTCCAAAGCAAATGAAATTATTGTACATTCCCGTTTTAATATTGCATCATTTATGAGCACCCACTATAATACAGGTGGCAGTTGGATGATTCGGAACCAAGCGGTTATATATGAAACGGAGAAAGATCACTTTTAGAAAGGTAGAGCCTTTATGAACAACCGGCATACGTCTTCCATTTCCATGGCTCGCATGATGCAAAAAAGCAAACCATATCTCTTTCTTTTGCCTGCGCTCGTTTTCATCATCATGTTCACCTACTATCCTTTTGTTGAAACCATCATCAATAGCTTTTTCAAGCTCAATAACAAAGCACAGCGTGTAGAGTTTGTGGGGCTAAAAAACTATTTCCAGGTGTTTAAGGCAAAAAACTTCAATAACTCTCTTTACAACAGTATTCGTTTTACAGTCATGACTGTGCCTTTCAACATTTCAATAAGTCTCATTCTGGCGTTGCTGGCCGAGAAAAAGCATCGTTTTTCTTGGCTGTACGAGGTTATGTTTTCCCTACCTATGGCTATTTCCATGTCTGCTACTTGTATGATTTTCAAACTTTTGCTGAATAACTCCATCGGCCTGCTGAACTATTCTTTGGGATTAAATATTAAGTGGTTTTTTGATAAGAAAACTGCGCTATGGGGTATTGCGATTATCACTGTATGGCAAAATATCGGTTATGAATTTCTCTACCTGAGCGCTGCTTTGCGCAATGTTCCGCAAGATGTGTTAGAAGCTGCTACAGTAGATGGTGCAAATTGGATTTATCGTACGATTCGCATCGTATTTCCTCTGATTTCTCCTACTCTTTTCTATCTATTCTGTCTGGATTTGATAGCCGGAATGATGATGTCTGGTCCCGTTATGGTTCTCACCAACGGCGGCCCGCGAAACAGCACTGAAACGCTGGTTTATCATATGTATTCCAAAACAATTTCCGGAACCAATATGGGTTATGGTTACGCTATATCAATCGTCATCTTCCTGATTGTTTTTCTGCTGGTACTGCTTTCCTTCAAGGCCGAAAAGAAAGGGGTGTATTACGAATGATGATACATACTGGTTTCAGATGCAAAAGGAAAAAAATGAAGAATGCGTTTGTGTATAATGGAATAGGTTTGTTCAATCTTTTTGTTGGAGTCCTAATCATTTTTCCACTGATATATGCGCTGTTTTCTTCCTTCAAATCCGTTTCGGACATGAGCACTTATCCGCCCAAACTTTTTCCATCGGTTTGGACCACTGAAAACTACTCTTCTGTTTTTGAACTAGCACCAATTTTTCGCTACATGCTCAACTCTGCCATTGTTTCCGTTTCCGGTACTCTCCTCAGATTGGCAACGGCCTCTCTGGCGGCTTTTTCCTTCGCATTTTATCATTTTCGAGGAAAAAAACTACTGTTTTTCCTAATTCTTGGCACCATGATGATTCCTGGTGAAGCCGTTCTGGTAGCAAACTATATAAACGTTTCACGGGCAGGATTGATGGACACCTACATTGGCATGACCATCGTTTATGCTGTATCCGCTTCTGGAATATTTATTATACGCCAGCATATGCGTACCTTGCCTACAGCCCTGCATGATGCTGCTCTGATTGATGGCTGCTCAGATGTGCGTTTTCTGTTCAGCATTGTGCTCCCCTGTTCTACGCCCGTTCTTTACACGGTTGGTATTTCCTCCGTTGTCAATCTGTGGAATGCGTATTTGTGGCCGTTGATGATTACCAACAAACAATACATGCGCACTGTTCAGGTAGGTATCACCATGCTTTCGGATACGGATAATCCCGCCTATCACATGGAAATGGCTGGTACTTGCTTTATTCTAATTCCTTCTATTCTGGTATTTCTTCTGTTTCAACGAAAAATCGTTTCAGGTATAACCACGGGCGCTGTGAAGTCGTAATAAATCAGGAAGTATTTTCCTGATTAAATGAAAGGAGAAATCCCCATGAAAAAATTCCTGTCCCTGCTCCTGGTTGCGATCGTTCTGCTGTCTTCGACCGCCTTGGCATCGGAAACACGAACCATTTCCTTCTGGTACTCTGCTGGCGGCGCTAACGGCGCTGTCATCCAGTCCCTTGTGGATGAATTCAACGAGACGGTAGGCAAAGCAGCCAACATCTTCGTTGATGGGCAGTATCAGGGCGCTTACACCGCCTCCTCCAACAAGCTTTCTGCCGCTATTGCCGCCGGTGATCTGAGCCAGTTGCCCAACGTAGTGCAGCAGGGTGCCTCCACCGTGCGTCGCTTGGCCAGCTACGAAGAAGTCATCAAATTTGAGGATTTGCTCAAAAGCGGCAAAACGAATATGACCAAGGACATGTTTGTTCAGAACTTCTACTATTCTTCCTACATGCAGGGTGAAGCGATTGGTATGCCATTTGCTTCTTCTACGATTTTGCTGTATTATAATAAAGATGCTTTCGTAGAGGTCGGTTTGGATCCCGAAGTGGCTCCCAAGACTCTGAAGGAACTTGGCGAATACTGCGCTAAACTGACCAAGAAAAATGACGATGGTTCTGTTGAACGCTACGGAATTGTTTTGCAGCCTGACTCCTGGTTCATGTCCACCTGGCTGTGCCAGCAAAGGGTTGGCGATGGTCATGCCTATTTTGCAGACAATATGGATGGCCGCGATGGCTATTCCACGCATACCGTGTTCAAAGAAGAAGGAACCATGAAGCACTTTCTAGAAGAGTATATGGCTGCCTACGATCAAGGCCAGTGGAAATACCTGTCCGAAGATGACACCGGTGATTTTGCTGCTGGCAAAGTTGCAATGTTTATTAGCTCCTCTTCTGCCTTCTATTCCATCGCCAACGCAGTTGGTGACAAGTTCAACTTCGGCTGCGCTGCTGTCCCAGCTGTGGACGAAAATTGCCTGGGCGTTGCTGCCGGTGGTTCCTCTCTCTATATAATGGACAAACAGAACGAGCAGGAACTGGCTGATACCATCTTTTTCCTTGAGTACCTGACCAGTGCTGAAACCCAGTATAAATGGTTTGCGCAAACCGGTTACTTTCCTGTCAACGTTGCAACCTATGATACTCCGGAACTGGCTGCCCGCGTTGCGGAGTATCCTCAGTTGAAGGCCGGCATTGACCAGTTGCTTGCTTCTGAACCAACTTTGCAGGAACCTCAGCTAGGCATTTCCGGTTTTGACTCCATGCTGAGCGAAGCGATCATTGATATAATCGAAGGCAATGCAACCATTGATGAGGCCATCGACACTCTTACCGAAAATGTTGACGCTGCCATCGATGAATACATCAGCAGCTTGTAATTCACCATTTACCGGGGCGGTTTTCCGCCCCGGGATCCTATGTGTAAAGGAGAACTGTCATGGATTTACACAAAAAGATTGTACAGACATATAATACCATGACGCCATCGGGGAAAAAAATCTCCGACTACCTTTTGCACAATTTTGAGCAAAGTATTGCCCTCAATACCAGAACGCTTTCCGAAGCAGTGGGCGTTTCTTCTGCCAGCATTGTGCGATTTGCGCACTCTCTCGGGTATGATACCTATGCAGCTATGCGCATGGATATCGTGCGCTGCCAAGAACTGCTCTCTAAACCTTCTGCTTTCTTAACTGATCCTGGTTTTTCTTTTGACTATGCAGAATTGCAACTGAGTAATAGTATCATTTCTGCTATTGTGGAAACCCGAAAACTTCAGCTTCGCGAAAATCTGTGCGAAGCTTCAAGAATGATTCATAATGCCAATATGATCTATCTCTTTGGCGTTGGAACATCTGGCATTGCGGCCTCGGCTTTCCATAGCAAAATGATTTACATTAACAAGTCTTGCACTTTTTACAACAACAATGTTCTGAGCGCTATCTCCTCCTCTCACAGCATGCATGGAGATGTGGCACTTGGCATTTCATATTCAGGTTATAACAAAGACGTGCTGTTTTCCATGGAAACCTGTAAAAAAAACAAAGCATTTACCATAGGAATCACTCAAATGAATTCTCCATTAGCAAAGTACCTAGATATTCTTTTGCCTATCCCCTATGTGGATGATGGATTGTGCAGCAGTGCGAACCTGTCGATATATGCACAGATGATGTTACTTGACATGCTTTACCTGGAATTACTTCAGATTTCCCGGGAGGAAGTGGAAAAGAGCTTGTCCCTTTCTCATGATACCATTACTCGGTTTGATTCCATGCGAAAGCAAACAAATGAAACAAAAAATAAGGAGTAGTATGAAAATAGCAATTATCGGTGCGGGAAGCACCTATACGCCAGAAGTTATTGAAGGACTCATAAAACGCAAAGATCACTTGCCCGTGGAAGAATTGGTTTTAATGGACATTGATGAACGAAAACTGGGCATTGTGGGCGGATTTGTTCAACGGATGGTTTATCACGGGATACCTTCTATGCAGGTGAGGATGACAACAGAACTGGATGATGCGTTGAAAGGTGCCTCTTATGTGTTGGGGCAAATCCGTGTGGGACGCCTTCCTGCCCGTTATCTGGATGAATCGATTCCTCTGAAATATGGATTAATCGGACAGGAAACCACTGGTATCGGCGGCTTCTTTAACGGGATGAGAGCAATTCCGCCGTTGCTCCACATTGCTCGAAGAATGGAACAATTGTGTCCTGATGCGTGGCTGATCAATTTTTCCAATCCGTCTGGTATGGTGGCTGAAGCGCTTTGTCGTTACTCCGAGGCAAAGGTCATCGGTTTGTGCAACATCCCCATCAATACGCTGGTTGATATGCGCAAGGCTGTAGGAGATCCGAATGCCATTGTTGAAACCGTAGGATTGAACCATCTAAGTTATGTAACCTCTGTTATCAGTCATGGAGTAGAATGCCTGCCAGAACTAATTGAAAAGGGGTATTGTGGAGCCAAACCTCAAAATCTGCCGACTTGTGCATTTTCTACCGACTGCCTGAAGGCTTGTGGTGGAATTCCAAACGGCTATCTATTGTATTACTACGAGCGGGAACGTCAACTCAAGAATCAGATGGAAGCCACGAAAACGCGCGCGCAAATCTGCATGGAAATTGAGGCGCAGCTGCTGGAAATCTATCAGGATGCCAAACTGTATAAAAAACCTGAGCTGCTTAACAGACGCGGAGGGCATCTCTATTCGGAAGCTGCCGTGGCTTTGATCGATAGTTTGTATAACGATCTGAAAGACATGCATACCGTCAATACGCGCAATAGCGGCGTTCTTCCCTATCTGGATGCTGAAGAGGTGGCCGAAATTGCCTGTGTGGTAGATCGTAATGGTCCGCATCCTGTTGAGGTGAAAAAGCAGGGAACGCCGCATATGATTCAGATGATTCAGACAGTGAAAGCTTATGAGCGTATGGCAGTGGAAGCAGCTGTACATGGAGATCAATCACTTGCACTGGCAGCATTAATGTCTCATCCTCTGATTGGCGACTTTTCAAAGGCCAAGGCATGCTTTGAAGAAATGTTGGAAGCCCATAAATCATATCTGCCCCAATTTTTCCATTGATCTGTTCTGTGTAATTTTTGGGAGGCATGCTGTTTATGAATCTGTCCACGTCAACAAATATTATTTCCCATCCCCGAAATGGAGAAACACTGCCTTCGGTACCAGCCTGTGTGCAACTGTGCGCTGAAGCT
>SFGO01000110.1 GCA_004556545.1 Clostridiales bacterium | reverse complement strand
TGCGCAGCACCGAGGACGAGGACAGCCCGAAGGGCTACCGCAGTCCGAAGCCCGCCACGACGTATAGCGTGGCGGGCCGCAAAGCGCTGTTTGCGGGCGTGGACGGTCAACTTGAGGTTTTTCGACAGACTGCCGAAAGCATGGCTTTGGTTTTAGGGAGGAACCATCGTGAAAAAGATATTGCTGCTGACAACGACCCCCACGCGGGGCGGAAACGGGGATGCGCTGATGGAAGCCGCCGAAGAAGCCGCAAGGGACTGCGGCGCGGAGGTGACGCGGCTGAATGTGCGGGAGTTGGACATTCACCCCTGCCGGGGATGCTATGGCTGCGCCGCAACCGGCGAATGTGTGCAGAAGGACGATTTCCGGCGCGTTCTGAATGCGCTGCACGAATGCGAAGGGCTGATCGCCGAAGCACCGATCTACTACAACTGCATGGCGGCGCAGGCGCTGCTGGTGGTCAACCGCCTGTGCTGCACGTTCGCCTGCCGGAATTATCCGCTGGGGCCGAAAAAGAAGATCGGCGTACTGCTCACCTGCACCGGCTCGGATGCGGAAGAAATGAAGCATCATGTGCAGCTGATCGTTGATTTGCCCAGTATCCAACGCTCGGTGGAAGAGGAGCGCACGGAGGTCTTTCCCCAGTGCGGCCATGCCAGTACCTGCCGGGAAACGCCCACATATTTGAAACGCGCGCAGGACGTCGCCCGCTGGATCTGCGAGTAAAACGCGAATAAGATACGAAGTACGAAAGGAAGCCTGACGCTATGAACAACTTCATCTTTGAAAACAAAACCAAAGTGTATTTCGGCAGGGGCGGCGTGAAGGAATATCTGGGCTGTCTGCTGAAAAAGTATGGGCCGACGGTGATGCTGGCCTGTGGCGGCGGCTCCGTCAAACGCAACGGCGTATACGACGAGGTCATGGGCATCCTGAACGCGCAGGGCAAGACGGTGGTCGAGTTTTCCGGCATCATGCCCAATCCTACCTATGCTAAAGTGCAGGAGGGCGCTCGTCTGGCGCGGGAAAACAACGTTGACCTCATTCTCGCCGTGGGCGGCGGCTCGGTGTCCGACTGCTGCAAGATCGTGTCCGCTCAGGCCCTGCTGGATGAGGACATCTGGGAAATGGAGATGACCAAGCACACCTTCCCCAGCCGTTTCATTCCGCTGGGCGTCATCGTGACGGTGTTCGGGACGGGTTCCGAGATGAACGCGGGCGCGGTGATTACCCACGAGGAAAAGAGACTCAAGTACGGCGTGTTCGGCGCGCAGGCGGATTTCGCCTTCCTTGACCCCGACTATTCCCTGTCCGTGCCCTTCCCGCAGGTGATTTCCGGCGCGTTCGATACGCTGAGCCATGCGATGGAAACCTATTTCGGCAAGCCCGATGAAAACAACCTGTCCGACGACATCAACGAAGCCGTGATGCGCAGCGTCATCCGCAACATCCGCGTGCTGATGCGGGATCACGACCAGTACGAGGCCCGCAGCGAGCTGGCCTGGGCCTCCGCCATGGCGGAAAACGGCGTTCTGAAAATCGGTAAGATCACGGACTTCCAGTGCCACCAGATCGAGCATCAGCTGGGCGCTTATACCAACTGCAACCACGGCAGAGGTCTGGCGGTCATCCATCCCGTTCTGTACCGGCACCTGTATCAGGCGGGAGCGGCGCGCTTTGCGCGGTTCGCGCAGAACGTCTGGGGCATTGCGCCCAAGGACTGCGAGGAAGCCACGGCGCTGGCCGGGGTGGAAGCGCTGGCGGCGTTCATCCGGGAAATCGGCCTGCCCACCACTCTGACGGAACTGGGCATTCCCGAGGATACCGACCTGCGCGCCGTGGCGGACTCCACCAACCTCACCGCCGGGTGCTGCAGGAAACTGACCCACGAGGAAATTTATCAAATTTTGCTGGAATGTCAATAAGGAGGAATACTCATGAAAAAGCAGACGGCAGGCAGAACCAACCTGGGCGAATTCGCCCCGAAATTTGCACAGTTGAATGACGATGTGCTCTTCGGCGAGGTCTGGAGCCGGGAGGACAAGCTCTCCGCCCGGGACCGCTCGCTGGTCACTGTGACCGCGCTGATGGCCCAAGGGCTGACGGATATTTCCTTCCGCCACCATTTGGAAATGGCGAAGGCCAACGGCATCACCCGCAGCGAAATCGCCGAAATTCTGACCCACGCGGCGTTTTATGCAGGCTGGCCCAAGGCATGGGCGGCGTTCCGGCTGGCCAAGGAAATCTGGACGGAAACCGACGCGGAAGGCGATAAGCAGGCGCATCAGCAGGCGATGGTGTTCCCCATCGGCGCGCCCAACGACGGCTTCCGGCAGTATTTCATTGGCCAAAGCTACCTTGCGCCGGTTTCCACCGAGCAGGTCAAGGTGTTCAACGTGACCTTTGAGCCCGGCTGCCGCAACAACTGGCATATCCATCAGGCCGAAAAGGGCGGCGGGCAGATGCTGATCTGCGTCGCCGGACGGGGATACTATCAGGAATGGGGACAGGAGGCGCGGGAGCTGCATCCCGGCGATGTAGTGAATATCGCGCCCGGCGTAAAGCACTGGCACGGGGCCGCGCCGGCCAGCTGGTTCTCCCATCTGGCCGTTGAGGTGCCGGGCGAAAAAACGGGCACCGAATGGTGCGAGCCGGTCGGCGACGAAGAATACGGCAAGCTGAAATAAAAAAGAAAGAAACAAAAAACAGGAGGAAGGCTCATGAGCAAGAAGGTGCTGATTCTCTCCGGAAGTCCGCGCAAAGACGGAAATTCGGATCTTCTGTGCCGTGAATTTGCCCGCGGCGCACAGGAAAGCGGCAACGAAACCGAGATCATCCGCGTGGCGGCGAAAAAAATCGCGCCCTGCTCCGGCTGCTATTTCTGCCGCGCCCACGGCGGTCAATGCGCCCATCAGGACGGTATGGCCGAGATTCTTCAGAAGATGATCGACGCGGACGTGATCGTTCTTGCAAGCCCCGTCTATTTCTACTCCATCGACGCGCAGCTCAAGGCGGTGATCGACCGCACGGTGGCGCGCTGGTTGGAGGTCAAAAACAAGGACTTTTACTATATCGTCACCATGGCTGACGAGGACGTTTCTTCCGCCGAAACAACGCTGGCCTGTCTGCGCGGCTATGCCGCCTGCGTAAACGGCGCGGCGGAAAAGGGCGTTATCATCGGCAGCGGCGTGTATGAGCCGGGCAAGGTGAAGGGAACCCCCTGCGCAGCACCGAGGACGAGGACAGCCCGAAGGGCTACCGCAGTCCGAAGCCCGCCACGACGTATAGCGTGGCGGGCCGCAAAGCGCTGTTTGCGGGCGCTGGCGGCCAACTCGGGTTTTTTTGACAGACCGAGCCGTTAAAGCACAAGGCTTTGACGGTTCTTTTTTTCCGCAGAAAAAGAATCGTTTTGAATTCTAACGCCCCTTTTGCAAACAGACTGCGCAATCGTCCTATTTCTGGCCCGAATGGATATTGACGCAGACTGGAAAGCGTTGTATCCTTTTGGATACAATCCGGCTTTTCGCCGTCCGGGCGGAAGATGCGGAGAAGATGAACCGCAGCGTCAAGGAGGAAGCCTTTTATGAATCAATCCACCCCCTGGCAGGACATGACGGTCCTGCACCGGAACCGTCTTCCCGGAAGAACCACCTCGTTTCCCTTTTCCAGTGAAGCCGCCGCCCTGCGGGGGGAGCGGAGCCTGTCGGACGCGTATTTTTGCCTGAACGGCGTCTGGCAGTTTTATTATGCCGCCGACGGCGTGCTGCCCGAGGGAATCTGTCAGGGGACGGAGCCGGGCGGCATCCTGTGGGATGAGCTGGACGTGCCCTCCTGCTGGCAGATGCACGGCTACGGACGGCCCCAGTATGTGAACGTGGCTTATCCGATTCCCTTTGACCCGCCCTATGTACCGGATGAAAACCCCACGGGCGTGTACCGCCGCACTTTCCGCCTGCCGGAAAGCTGGCGGGGCCGCCGGGTAACGCTGAATTTTGACGGCGTGAACGCCTGCTTCTTCGTGTGGATCAATGGCAGGGAAGCGGGCATGTCCAAGGGCAGCCGCCTGCCTGCGGAGTTTGATATTACCGCCTTCCTCAGGGAGGGAGAGAATACCCTGACCGTGAAGGTGCTGCAGTGGGCGGACAGCACCTATCTGGAAGATCAGGACTGCTGGCGCATGAGCGGCATTTTCCGGGACGTGTATCTGCTGGGCGTTTGCGAAAACCATATCCGGGACGTGGTGTGCCGGGCGGACTTGGAAAATGATTACCGGGACGGCGTGCTGGATGTGGAGGCGGAAGTGCCCGATGGGTGCGAAGCCACTGCGGCGCTGTACTTCGAAGGAAAGAAAATCGCCGAAGCGGCGCTGGTGCAGGGCCGGGTTCGGTTCGTGGTGCGGGACTGCCTGCGCTGGACGGCGGAAACGCCCCATTTGTATACCCTGCTGGTCTCCGTGCCCGGCGAGGTGCAGCGGACGGACGTGGGCTTCCGGAAGATCGAAATTCACGACCAGCAGCTTTGGTTAAACGGCGTGTCCATCAAGCTCAAGGGCGTGAACCGGCATGATACCAACGACCGGCTTGGCCATGTTTCCACCATGGAAACCATGCTTCGGGACGTGCAGCTGATGAAGCAGATGAACATCAACACCGTGCGCACCTCCCACTATCCCAACGACCCCCGCTGGCTGGAGCTGTGCGACCGTTACGGCCTGTACGTCATCGACGAGACGGATTACGAAAACCACGGCGCGGAAATGCAGGAGCAGCTGCAGGACGAACCGAAGACCCGCAACGATGAGAAGCACAGCCGGAACTATTTCACCAACAGCCCGGAATGGAAAGCCGCGCTGGTGGACCGGGCGGAACGAATGGTGCGCCGGGATCGGAACCACCCGTCGATCCTTTTCTGGTCGCTGGGCAACGAATCCGGCTATGGCGTCAATACGCTGGCCATGCGGGAGAAAATTCTGGAGCTGGACGGGAGCCGGGTCATTCATTATGAGAACGAGCCGGGCTGCATCAGCTCGGATGTGGAATCCATCATGTATCCCTCCGTGGACGATTTGATTGAAAAAGGAAAGTCCGACGATCCCCATCCCTTCTTCCTGTGCGAGTACGCCCATGCCATGGGTTTGGGCCCCGGTTCGCTGCCGGATTACTGGAAAGCCTTCTACGGCAGTCGGCGGCTGATCGGCGGCTGCGTGTGGGAGTGGGTCGATCACAGCGTGTGGACGAAGAACGAGGCGGGAGAAAGCTACTGGGCCTACGGCGGTGACTTTGGCGATACGCCCAACGACGGCAATTTCTGCGTGGACGCACTGAACTATCCCGACCGCACCCCTCACACCGGCCTGTGGGCGCTGAAGCAGGCGCTGGCGCCGGTGCAGGCGGCGGTGGAGAACGGCAAACTGCACCTGAAAAACCTGTACGCCTTCCAGACGCTGGATCATCTGGACGCTCGCTGGAACCTGCTCTGCGACGGCGAATCCGTTCAGGGCGGCAGGCTGGATGCGACCGGCATAGCGCCCTATGGCGAAAAATGGCTGGAGCTGCCCTGCGCGCTGCCGGAAGAAGGCCAGTGCTTCCTGAACCTGCGCTTTACGGAAGCCGCCGACCGTCTCTGGGCCAAGGCGGGCCATGAGGTGGCCTCCCTTCAGCTGCCGCTGGGCGGCCGGATGCGGAAGCTATCCGTTCCGGCTCCTGCGGGAGACTTGCAGGTGCAGGAAGGGGAGCAGGGTATCGCCGTGACGGGAGCGGGCTTTACGGTTCGCTTTTCCAGCCGCACCGGCGAGGCGGCTTCCTTTGAAATTTCCGGCCGGGAAATGCTGCTCAGCGGCCCCCGGGCCAATCTGTGGCGCGCGCCCACGGACAACGATGTGCATCTGGCCGTGGAGTGGCGCAAGTTCGGGCTGGACCGGCTGCAGCGCCGCCTGACGGAATGGAGCTGGCGGCGGGAAAAGGACGCGGTCTGCGTCCATGCCGTCTGCGTTTACGCGCCCGCGTCCTTCGGGCCGGTGGTGCGGGTGGAGACGGACTATACCCTGTCCGCCGACGGGACGCTTCGAATGGCCAACCGCTTCGTGCCCCTGCGGGACAATCTGCCCCCGCTGCCCCGGCTGGGATTGCAGTTGGAGCTGCCGGAGGAGTTTGACCGAATCGCGTGGTACGGTCGCGGCCCCCGGGAGAATTATCCCGACCTGCCGGCCGGGACGGAAATCGGCCTGTACGAGGCGAAGGTTTCCGAGCTGCACGAACCCTACATCCGGCCTCAGGAAAACGGCGCCCGCGGAAACGTGAAGGCCCTGACCGTGACCAACGCCTTGGGCGACGGCCTGCTGATCGCCTGCGAAAAGGGCTGGGAAAATCAGCTCAGCTTTAACGCTCACGATTATTCCGACGGGCAGCTGACCCGGGCCAAGCACACCTATGAGCTGAAGCCCGAGGGCAAGACTGTGCTGTCGCTGGATTATCGTCAGGGCGGCATCGGCTCCAACAGCTGCGGCCCCCGTCCCATGGAGAAATATCTGTTGTCCTTCCGGGAGCCTGTGGAATTCACGCTGGTGTGGAAGCCTTACCGGGCCATGGATGCCTCCCTGATGACCGCGCTGGCGGCTCTCGGGCTGGAATAAAGCCTCTGCCACGGGAAAGGAGCGATTGCATACATGAATCAGCCAACGACAAGCCTCTGGATCCGCCCGGCGAAGGAGACGGCTGTCCGGCCTCTGCCCGGCAGCTGCCTGCTTCGGGAAGAGCAAAACGGCGTGACCCTGCTGAGCTTCTGCTATGATGGAGCCGAGCCGCTGGATATGGACGAGGGCGCGGGCATCACCCTGCGCTGGGAAGAAGCGCCCGCCGCCTTCATGGCCGATTACCGGCACAGCGAATACTGGTGCCGCCCGGCCTTCGGCAGCGAGCTGAAGCAGATCCCCGACGAGACGCAGGGCCTTCTGCTGCGCCACGGGGACGGACGCTTCACGGCGGTGCTGCCCGTGGTTTCGGAAACCTATAAATGCGTGCTTCGGGGCGAAGAAGACGGCACGCTGACGGCCCGGCTGTTTTCGTGGTATGAAGGCCTGACCTCCTGCTGCGGACTGGCGCTGGCCCTGAAAACCGGCGAGAATCCCTATGCGCTGCTGCGGGACTGCTGCCGGGAGGCGCTGAAAGCCCTGAATAACGGCTGCGCGCCCCGGGAAGAGCGGGAGTATCCGGAAATTTTCGAGTACCTGGGCTGGTGCAGCTGGGACGCTTTGCAGATTCGGGTGGACGAAGCAGGGCTTCTGGAAAAATGCCGGGAGTTTCAGCAAAAGGGAATCCCGGTGCGCTGGGCCATCATCGACGATATGTGGGCAGAGGTGCATTCCTTCTACGGCGCGAAATACGACAGCTTCGACCAGATGGTGGAGCTGATGCACCAAAGCCCCCTGTACGAGTTCGAGGGCGACCCCAAGCGCTTCCCGCACAAGCTGGCGGGCTGCATCGAGCGGATGAAGGCCTTCGGCCTGAAGGTAGGCATCTGGCATCCCACCACCGGCTACTGGTTCGGCATCGACCCGGAAGGCCCGCTCTTTCAGCGCCTGAAGGACTGCCTGATTCAGGCACCGGACGGCCGCTGGGTTCACAGCCCGGAGCTGGGCAAGGCCTTTTCCTACTATCACGAGCTGCATCAATTTCTGAAAAAGAGCGGCGCGGACTTCCTGAAAATCGACAACCAGAGCATGAGCCGCCGGTTCTTCCGGGGTGTGATGCCAGTGGGGCAGGCGGCCCGGAACCTGCATACGGCCCTCGAAGCCTCCTGCGGAACCTATTTCGGCAACCGGCTCATCAACTGCATGGGCATGGGCAGCGAAGACCTGTGGAACCGTCCCTTCAGCGCGGTTTCCCGGTGCAGCGACGATTTTCTGCCCGATAACCGTCCATGGTTTACCAAGCACATTCTGCAATGCTCCTACAACAGCCTGATTCAGGGACAATTCCTGTGGTGCGACTGGGATATGTGGTGGACGAACGACCGTCAGGCGGTGAAGAACAGCGTGCTGCGCGCCGTCAGCGGCGGGCCGGTCTACGTCAGCGACAAAATCGGGGACAGCAGGCCCGAGGTGCTTTGGCCGCTGATGCTTGCGGACGGGCGTATCCTGCGCGCCGACCGTCCCGCCGTGCCCACCGTGGACTGCCTGACCGAGAACCCGGAAACCAGCGGGCGGCTCTTCAAGCTGCAAAGCCGCTGCGGCTCCTGCGGAGTGATCGCGGCGTTTAATCTGGACGCGGAGAACCGGCCTGTCACCGGCCATATTTCCCCTGCGCAGGCAGAGGGGCTGGACGAAGAAGAATATGTGATCTATGAGCACTTCACCCGCGCCTTCCGCATCGTGAAGCGGGAAGAGCGGCTGCCGGTGGAGCTGCCCACCCAGGACGATTTCGCCCTGTATGTGATCGTCCCCTACCGCAACGGCTTTGCGCCCATCGGCCTGTGCGGCAAGTTCCTTTCCCCCAAAACCATCGCCAGCGTAGACGGCGAAACCGTCCGCCTGAAGGAAGGCGGAACCTTCGCTTTTGTGAAGGATGGAAGGCTGGTTTTGGAAGAAAGGGAAGGATGAAAATACCCGGCATGGTTCCCCATGCCGGGTTCAGTCTGTCGAAAAACCCCCGAGTTGGCCTCCGTTGCCCGCAAACAGCGCTACGCTGGTTTGCGGGGAAAGTGCTGCGGCACAAGAGTTAGGGGCTCCGCCCCTATAACCCCGGCAGGAGGCAGTGCCTCCTGCACCTCCACTTTTTTGACACTCTGTACCCGGCATGGTTCCCCATGCCGGGTTTTCCTATGCAGCTTTGGCCTTATCCCCGGGCCGCGAAGCCCACCTTTTTCTGAATCTTGCGCAGGGTCTTCTGGGCCAGATGGTTGGCCCGCTGGGCGTTTTCATCCAGAATGGACTGAAGGTAGCCCTTGTCCGCCATGAGGCGGGCATGCTCGGCCTGAATGGGCAGAAGGGTGTCCAGCACGACCTCAGTGCAGCGGTTCTTCAAAGCGCCGTAGCCCTGTCCCTGCAGGTCGCTGACCACGGAATCGATCTCCTGACCGCTCATGGCGGCGATGATGGAAAGCAGGTTGCTCACGCCGGGCTTGTTTTCGGGATCGTAGCGGATCTCGCCGTCGCTGTCGGTGACGGCCCGCTTGATCTTGCGGCGGATGGCGTCCTCGGGATCCAGAATGGCGATGTAGCATTCGTCCGGATCGGATTTGCTCATCTTGCGGGTGGGCTCCTGCAGGCTCATGATGCGGCTGCCCACCTTGCCGAAATAGCCCTCGGGCACGGTGAAAACATCGCCGTAAATGCTGTTGAAGCGCTGGGCAATGTTCCGGGTCAGCTCCAGATGCTGCTTCTGATCCGCGCCGATGGGCACCAGATCGGCCTGATAGAGCAGAATATCCGCCGCCATCAGCACGGGGTAATCAAACAGGCCCGCGTTGATGTTGTCCGCATGCCTGGCGCACTTGTCCTTGTACTGGGTCATGCGGGAAAGCTCGCCCATATAGGTGAAGCAGTTCAGGATCCAGGCCAGCTCTGCGTGGCCGCTGACATGGCTTTGGCAGTAGATGATGTTTTTCTTGGGATCCAGACCACAGGCGATGTAGGTGGCGGCCACTTCCAGACAGCGGCGGCGCAGCTGGGCGGGATCCTGCCGCACGGTGATGGCGTGCATGTCCACCACGCAGTAGATGCAGTTGTAGTCGTCCTGCAGAAGGGTGAAGTTCCGCAGCGCGCCGATGTAGTTGCCGATGGTCAGGGAGCCGGAAGGCTGGATGCCGGAGAAGATCGTTTTCTTGACTTCCGGGGTGTTGGTTTCCATGATGATTCCTCCTCTATGCTTATGCAAAACTGTTAAAACTTCAGGAAATCCGCCAGCAGGGTCAGGGCCACGCCCAGTACGATGACCAGATTGCCGATGAGCCTGCGGCGGGTGATTTTTTCCTTCAGGAAACGGCGGGACAGCAGCATGACGTACACGTAGCTCAGGGCTTCCAGCACGCCTACCAGCGTCAGGCCGACCCACATCTGAGCCACCACGTTCAGGGCCATGCAGAGCATCAGCAGGCCGTAAGCCAGAATGACCCGCCCGTTGAGATAGAACCGGATGCCGGTCAGGCTTCGGTCGTCCGCCGCTTTTTTCAGCAATAGCTGGGAAAAGGCCGATACCAGCGGGGTAATGAGATAGATCAAAACGCCTTTAATCATGATCCGTCACCACCAGCCATACGCCCAGCAGCACCACCAGGATGCCCGCCGCCTTTCCTAAGGTCAGGCTTTCGCCGAAGAACAAAACGCCGAACAGGCAGGTCCAGAGGGTGCATACGCCCTTGTTGGAATAGGCAAAGCTCAAGGGCATCCGCTTCAAAACCTGCTGCCACAGAATGCTGTACGCGCCCAGCGCCGCCACGCTGCAAACCAGCATGACCGCCGTCATCAGCCAATCCGCCCGGCTCAGATAGCCGGAAGCCAGCTTGGTCAGCACCGTCACGACGGCATAGAGCAGCAGCGTACCGTGAAGCAGCAGAAAGGCCCGCAGGGAAATCGAAGACTTTCCTTTTTCGTTTTCTTTCAATCAGGCTTCCTCCTTTTGAGGCTCCGAAACCGGGAATGACGCCGCCAGCGCCCGCAAGGCGCGAAGGGTGGGGCTTGCGTCCAGACGGCAGGGCACGGGCGGAAGCAGCTCGTAGAAAAAGGGCGATTCCGTCCAGCGGACCAGGGAAAGCTCCCCGAAGGCGGTAAAGGCCGTCCGCACCTGAACGGGGGTCAGGCCCGACTGCCCGGCCGCCTCGGCCACGCTGCGGCACAGGGTTCGCCGGATCAACCGGTACAGCCCCCGGCAGCTTTCGTCGTCCGGGGCGATGGTTCCCGCCAGCGCGGCCAACGCCCGGCTCCGGGGCAGGACATGCAGCTCGGCTCCCGGCAGACGCTGCTGCCAGAGCGCGCCCTCGCCGGGGAATAATTCGCCGTCCAGCAGCCAGACCTGCGCGTAATGGCCGCTGACCAGCTCCAGCGCCGGGGCGGTCAGCAGGGTGTGAAAGCTGCGGGGGTCGGACGGCGCGGAAACGGCGGCGTCCCAGTCCGCCAGACGAAGAGCCGCCAGCGCCGAGGCATGGGTGCGGCTGACCGCCAGAATGCCCCGATCCAGCCGGGCAAGAGCTTCTTTCAGGCCGTCCGGCGTGTCGGAAGGCTCGGCTGATGGGAGGTTTTCCCCCTGCGCCGCCGCCAGACAAACGGCGGATTTGACGGCATTGTACAGAGCCAGCCGTTCCGCTTCGCCGTCCGGGGCGGCAAACCGCTCCCGGATGGATTCCTGCACGGGCAATAGCGCCTGCACCTCCGCCTGTAGGGAAGTAACGCCCCGGAAGGTGTTCTTTCCCAGCGCGAAGACCGCGTCTACCCGCTCCGGCAAGGCGCTGGCCCGGCTTCCCATGGAAAAGGCGATGCCCGGCAGAAGCTTTCCCTCCTGCCGCAGAGAGAGCTTCAAATGAGCGCCCTCCGCGCCCACGGCCCGCCGCTCCTCCAGCGCCGCACCACGGCATAGAAGCAGGGGCGCGGGATTTTCACAGCCGAAGGGAGCGAGCAGGTTCAGCTCGTCGTAAAGCGCATCGGTGCATTCGTCCAGCCGAATCTCTGCGTCGTAGAGCTGGGCGGGCACCAGACAGGCGGGGTCGCACTTGCGCACCTCCGCTTGCAGACGGGCGCGGAATTCCGCTTCCTTGTCCGCCGCCAGCGTCACGCCCGCCGCCTGCTCGTGTCCGCCGTAGCGGAGCAGAATATCGTCCAACGCCTGTAAGCAATGGTGAATGTGAATGCCGGGCACACTGCGCAGACTGCCGTGCAGAAGCCCGTTTTCCCGGCTCAGAACGCATACCGGGCAGTGGTACTGATTGCACAGCCGCCCGGCGGCCAGCCCGATCACGCCCACGTGCCATTCGTCTCCGGAAACGATCAGGGCCGGTTCTTCCAGAAAGTTGTGGTCGAGGGCTGCTTCCTGCGCCTGCCGCACCAGCCGGCTTTCGGCGCTTTTGCGCCGGTCGTTGAGGGCGTTCAGCTCCGCCGCCAGACTTTCCGCCTCCGAGAGGGAAGCCGTCATCATCAGCCGCACGCCCTTGCCCGCGTCGTCCAGCCGCCCGGCGGCGTTCAGCCGGGGCCCCAGCTGGAAGCCCAGCGTGTCCGAGGTTACGCCGCTGCCGCAGGCGCTCACGTCCAATAACGCCTTAATGCCAGGGCGGCGCGCCTCCTGAATGGTTTTCAGCCCCAGCGAGACCAGCACCCGGTTCTCGCCGGTCAGGGGCACGATGTCCGCCACCGTGGCCAGCGCTGCCAGATCCAGATATTCCCGGCAGGCTTCCAGCCCCAGAAGGGCCTGCGCCACTTTGAAGGCTACGCCCGTGCCGCATAAGCGGCGATAGGGATAGCTGCCCAGCAGCGGGTTCAGCACCGCGTCGCCGGGGCTGTTCGTCAGGGGCAGGCCATGGTGGTCGGTAACGATCACCTTCATGCCCAGCTCTTTGGCCAGCAGAACCTCTTCGTGGTTGGTGATGCCCAAGTCCACCGTCACCAGCAGGCCGTAGGTTTCCGCCAGCTTCCGCACCGCGTCCTTGTTCAGACCGTATCCTTCGGCCCGAAGGGGCGTGTGGGGATCGGCGGCGATGCCGTACCGGCGCAGCGCCTGCGTCATCAGCGAGGACGCGCAGATGCCGTCCACATCATAGTCGCCGTAGACCACCGTGGGAATTTTTTCATCCCGGGCCTGACGGAGCAGCGCGACCGCCTTGTCCATGTCCTGCATCGCCATGGGGTCGTGCAGCTGCTCCAAGGCCGGGTGCAGAAAAACCTCCGCTTCGGCGGCTGTCTCAATGCCGCGGGCGTACAAAAGCCGCGCCGCCGTACCGCGATAGGGCAGCAGCGCAGCCGCCGCCTGCGGGGTCAGCGGGCGGGTGTTTCGGGGAAGAAGATGAAGCAAGGGAACCTCCCATCCCGCCAGAGGGCGGAAACATCATTTCAAAACCCAAATGGATCAGCCGCTTTTGCAAGGCACTTTACACTGGGAAAAAGGCCTGTCGCCGGGCACGGTAGTGTCGCATTCAAGCCGCATGTCTCCCGCCCCTGCGCACATGGCGCATCGCCCGGAGCACAGCTCCTTCCCCTCTGCCAGACCGGCGAGCCGCGAGGCCTGTCGCCGAGCGGCGGTAACTCCGCAGCCAAGCTGCTTTCCCTCAAGCAGCCCCGCGCCCACAGGGCGCGGTGAGTGGGTCAAGGGGCTCAGCCCCTTGACTCGTGGTAGGATTGCTCGGTGTTGACGCTCCAGATGGCGGAACGGTCGCGAATGCCGGCACCCAGAGCGTGAACCGCCTCAAAGGACGTGGCCATGGAGTGATCCATGTTGTTGTAGCGGTGCTGACCGTTGCGGCCCACACAGTAAAGATTGTCAAACGAATCCAGATATTCGATCACCCGGCCAATGTCGTCGTAGGTGTCGAAGTAGGCGGGATAGGCCTTCTGTACCTGCTCCCGGTGGGAGTCCAGAACGTGGGTCTCGTCCTCCAGTACGCCCATGCGGATCAGCTCGCTGACCGCCTGATGAACCGTCTCTTCCTCCGAGGCCGACCAGAACGGATCGCCTTCGTTGCAGAAGTACTCCAGCCCGATCCAGACCGTGTGCTCCGGATCCTTGACCAGATAGGGCGACCAGTTGTTGAAAATCTGGATGCGGCCCAGCTTCACGTCCGTGTCCTGAACGTAGATCCAGCAGTCGGGCACGATGTTCCCCAGCGTTTTCAGCTTCGTTTCGTTTTTCAGGTTCAGCCGGTCCACCAGCAGGCCTACGGTGACAAAATCCCGGTAGGGCAAACCGGCGGCAATCTCCTGTACGTCCGCCGGAACGTCGTTCATGCCTGCGATCAGATCCTTGATGGGCATGGAGCTGAAGAAAACGTCGCCCTCCATGTCCCGCTCGCCTTCGCCGTCCCGGACGCGCAGACTGACGACCTTGCCGCTTTCCGTCTTCGCCCCCAATACCTGACAGCCCTTGACGATCCTGCCGCCCAGCTTTTCAATCTCCTGCGCGGTGGTCTCCCAAAGCTGGCCCGGGCCGAACTTGGGATAGCGGAACTCCTCGATGAGGGAGGTCTGCACCTGCTGCTGACGGCGTTCCTTGGACATGAACACCTTGGAAAACATGTCCTTGAGAATGCCCATGATGCTCAGTTCCTTGGTGCGCTGCTTGCCCCAGCTGGCGTCGATCTCCCGGGGATGGCGGCCCCAGAGCTTCTCGGTGTAGCCCTCGAAGAACATGGAGTATAGCTTTTTGCCGAAGGAATTGATGTAGAAATTCTCCAGATTGTCGTTGGGCCGCTTGTGGATGCAGGCCGCCAGATAGCTGAAGCCCACCTGCATGGTGGTGACGAAGCCCATGGTCTTTAGCGTTTCCCATTTCAGACTGACGGGATAGTCAAAAAAGTGATGCTGATAATAAATGCGGCTGACCCGGCTGCGGGTGAGCATGACCCGGTCTTCCTTTTCCGGGTCGGGACCGCCCTCGGCCAAGGGAACCTCCCGGTTCAGGATGCGGTCGTCCATGGCGGGCGCGCCCTGCAGGGGCATCATGTCCGCCCACCACTGCATCACCCGGTCGTCCTTGCTGAAAAAACGGTGGCCGCCGATGTCCATCCGGTTGTCCCGGTAGCGGACGGTTTTGGAAATGCCGCCGATGTCCTGACTGCGTTCCAGCACGGTCACATCGTATTCGCCGGTTTTCAGAAGCTCGTAGGCGGCGGTCAGCCCCGCAGGGCCCGCGCCGATGATGAGCACTTTTTTCATGCGCATATTCCTCGTTTCGTGGTTCGTTGGCAGGGGGATTCAAACAGGCTGGCTTTTTTGAAAAGAGTTTCAAAAGAAAGCTCGGGAAACGCTTACCAGGCCAGTACTTCGTGCCCCGTTTCCGTGACCAGTACCTGAATCTCCCATTGGGCCGACGGCTTGCCGTCCTGCGTGTAAATGGTCCAGTCGTTGTCCGCGTCGATGTAGATGCGGTTGGCGCCCATGTTGACCATGGGCTCGATGGTAAAGATCATGCCCGGGGCCATGATCATGCCCGTGCCCCGGCGGGTGACGTAGCTGACGAAGGGATCTTCATGGAACTCCACGCCCACGCCGTGGCCGCCCACTTCCCGGACGACGGTGTAGCCGTTTTTCCGCGCCAGCCGGTGAACCGCTTCGCCCACATTGCCCAGGGGTTCCCATGGCTTTACCTCGTCCAGCCCGGCCTGAACGCACTGCCGGGTGACTTCCACCAGCTTTTGCTTCTCCGGCGTGGTTTCCCCGATGATGAACATCCGGGAGGAGTCGGAATAATAGCCGTCCAGAATGGTGGAGCAGTCCACGTTGACGATATCGCCCTCGCAGAGAATATCCTCCGGGGAAGGAATGCCGTGGCAGACCTGCTCGTTGATGGAGGTGCAGACGCTTTTGGGGAAGCCCTCGTAGTTCAACGGCGCGGGGATGGCTCCGGCCTGAGCCGTCTGTTCGTACACCCAGCGGTCGATCTCTTCCGTGGAAATGCCGGGGCGGATGTGTTCCGCCACATAATCCAGCACGGCCACGTTCACCTTGGCGCTGCGGCGGATCTTCTCGATCTGGGCCTCGTTTTTGATCAGCTTCCGAGGCGGAAGGTGCGCACCGCGGCGGCGCAGGGATTCGTATTTTTCATCAAAAGCGCAGTGACAGTCCTTATATGCTTTTCCGCTGCCGCACCAGCAAGGGGCGCAGGGTTCCAGTTTTTCCATCGAAAGCTCCTCCTTTTGTCGGAAAGGAATATTTCAATCCACTCTCCCCATGCATTATAACACGGCTGCGGCTGAATAGCAAAATGAGACAAAAACATAGGCATTCGGTCAGCCAATGACGTCGCCCTGCAGGTTGTATGGGTAGGCGTATGAATGTAATGACGAGCAAGTTCTCATTGGGGATGCTCGAGAGGATAGAAGCGGAAGAGTCCGCAGATGTGCGGAGGTTGAGGCGGCTGCCAGTGACGGTGCCGAAAATGCGAGTGATCATTTTATCACGTCCTTTCTTGTTTTGGGGCATAGAACAGGAGGCACTGCCTCCTGCCGGGGTTATAGGGGCGGAGCCCCTAACCCTTGTGCCGCAGCACTTTCCCCGCAAACCAGCGTAGCGCTGTTTGCGGGCGCGGGCGGCCAACTTGGGGTTTTTCGACAGGCTGAGGCGGAGCTTCGAAAGAAGCTCCGCCTAGGATACATCAATAGAAATGATGTACAGGACTATTCATTATTCGTCAGGGAACATATCGTATAGCATATCGTCAAGATCAAATCTCAGTTTCTTTGCATCGCACTTATGCTTAATGATCTCAAGCGACTTGATAATGATTTCTTTAACAATATCTCTCTGTGTCTCTCGAGATGATTTAACGAATGTATCAAAATCGATTCTTAAGCGAATGTCGGCCTCTCTCCTTGACCAACTTACATATTTTCGCTCTTTCCAATCAGACATATGCTTATTGGGTCCAGAAAAAGGAATAATACCAATGGTATCCAAAGCATCGCAGTATTTAGACAGATCAATGACCTTCATCCTTGCATCAAAATATGCGAAACATTCAGAAATACGCTCTGCTGCTGGATGCCATGATTCTGTAGAAAAGACTATTCCGGCCACATTGTTCTCCTCCTTAATACCAGTTATGATTCATGGGAGGCCTAACCCCGTGTCTCTTAGCGTAATTGACAATCATATCATGCTGCCAAGTGTGCATTGCTCGGTTTGTCCCAGATTTTACGAATACCATATCCACCTTGTTGGCATCGAGAAATTTTACAGTATATCGTCTTTTACCGAGAGTGGTTTCGCCGAATTTCATGATCTTTCCGGTTCCACGTTCTTTCAAGATATATCCTTTAGCTGGTTTTGTAATATTGAGAGAGTTGCCGTGATTCGATACTTTGGCACACATATTGTGAACCAAAATGCAACCCGTCCCAACAAAATAAGTGTGAAAATCTTCAACTTCGAAGTTGTAAGCCTTAACTGGTTCAGCACACTGTTCAGTAGCGATAGCATCAACATATGCCTCTCCATCGTCCGCATTGATGAAACGGCACAGATTCGGATTGTAGTACCTGCTACGCAGATAGTACAGACCGGTTTCTTCGTCAAAGATATACCCGCGATACCTGAAGGGCTGCAGCGTGCCCAATGTAGTTGCCAAGGTGCCAGTCTTGCTGATCATCTTACCACAAGCATCGTAAGTATAAGATACCATTTTGGTGCCGTTGCCGTCAACCAGACCGATGACGTCGCCCTGCAGGCAAAATCATAGTCATTCGGCCGAAAAAATGCTATAATGCCGTTGAATCAACGCTTTTGCAGGAAAAAGCAGCGAGGAACGGCTTTTGAACGCGGGAGAAATACCCATAAAACACAAATCATAAGGAGGAAACTTTTGTTATGGCTCAACTGAACGCTTTTCACGCTCATATACTGGAAGCCTGCGCCCAGCGGGACCTGACCGAGCCGGAGGCGCTGCGGCAGGTCAAGGCCATGGGCTATGACGGACTGGAGTGCGACTGCCGCCAGCTGACGGAGGAACGCCGGCAGTGGTTTGACGACTGCGGCCTGAAGGTTGCGTCCGTCTATGAAAACTACGATTTCGGCTATGCCCCGCGGGAGGAAAACGAGCGGCAGATTCGGCGGCATCTGGAACGGGCAGTATCCTTCGGGGCGAAAAAGGTGCTGTGCGTCCCCGGATTCGTTCGAAAGGGTGATGACCCGGCAGCGATCCGCCGCCGGATGGCGGAGGAGCTTTGCCGCATGGTGGAGATTGCCCGGAGCTGCGGCGTGACGGTTACGCTTGAGGACTACGACAACGCCGCCTCGCCCTGTTCCACCGCCATGGGGCTGTGGTTCTTTCTGCAAAACGTGGAAGGGCTGGGCTTTACCTTCGATACGGGCAACTTTGCCTATTCCATGGAGGATGCTTCCGATGGCCTGCACCTGCTGGGCCCGTGGCTGTGCCACGTCCATCTGAAGGACCGCAGCCGGGACGCGGCCTTCGCCAATTCCAAGGGTGACAACTGGCTGGCGGATCTGTCCGGGGAGCGGATGTATCCCTGTCCCGTAGGCGAGGGCTGGCTGGAGCTGGAGCAGTGGACGCGGATGCTGCTCCGGGGCGGCTATCGGGGTTCTTTCTCCGTGGAACATTTCGGCGCGGCGGATCAGATGGAAGCCCTGCGGCGCTCGGCGGAGCATGTGCTGGGCTGGATGGCAGAGGAAAACGCGCCCAAGGCGTAAAAATGAGGGCCGGAGCGTCTTTTTCCGCAGGAAACGTCCTGCGGGAAAGCGGCGCTTCGGTTTTTGCGGCGTTTTTCGCTTTTTCACTTTTTCACTTTTTCCCCTTTCCCAATTTTATTATCCCGATTTCCAAGCCATATTTGACCGATGGTTCATCCCGTGCTATAATAAACTGTTCATAAACGCACTCGCCGCCCGGCGGCGCAGATTACCTTAAACAAAGAAAGGCTGATACCCATGTCCGGACACAGCAAATGGCATAATATCGCAGTGAAGAAGGGCAAGACCGATGCGGCCCGCGGCAAGATCTTTACCAAGATCGGCCGTGAAATCGCCATCGCCGTGCGCGAAGGCGGCAGCAATCCCGAAAGCAACTCCAAGCTGCGCGACGTCATCGCCAAGGCCAAGAGCAACAACATGCCCAACGATAATATCAAGCGCTCCATCCAGAAGGCTTCCGGCGAGCTGGGCAATGTGGACTACGAAACCATCACCTACGAAGGCTATGCGCCCGGCGGCGTGGCCGTGATCGTGGAAACCATCACCGACAACCGCAACCGTACCGCCAGCGACGTGCGCCACTGCTTCGCCAAGTACGACGGCACGCTTGGCGTGACCGGCAGCGTGGGCTTCATGTTCGACAAGAAGGGCGTGCTGGTGGTGGAACGCACCGCCGACACCGACGAGGACGAAATGATGATGACCGCGCTGGACGCGGGCGCGGAAGATATGAAGACGCTGGACGACGCGTTCGAAATTTACACCGACCCCAACGAGTTCTCCGCCGTGCGCGAGCAGCTGGAAAAGGGCGGCCTGACCTTCCTGAGCGCCGAAGTGCAGATGGTGCCCCAGAACACCGTGGCCCTGCCCGACGAAGATACCCTGACCAAGGTGCAGAAGCTGCTGGACATGCTGGAAGACAACGACGACGTGCAGAACGTCTGGCACAACGCCGAACTCCCCGAAGAAGACGAGCAGGACTAAAGCCCTGCACCCCACACCGCGCCCATAGGGCGCGGGGCTGCTCGTGGGACATGCAGCTTGGCCGTAAAGTTACCGCCGCTCGGCAACGGGCCTCGCGGCTCGCACAAGGAGCAGTGCTCCTTGACCCCGGACTGCGCGCTGCTGGCGCGCAGGGTGCTCGTGGGACATGCCAGTTGGCCGGGATTTTACCGCCGCTCGGCGACAGGCCTCGCGGCTCGCCGGTTTGGTGCAGCTCCCTGCTGGTTGCATAGCATATACCGCCATTCGGCGACAGGCCTCATGGCTCGCAATCAAGGCCAGCGTGATTTTGATTTCGCGCTGGCCTTTTACGCTGCATCATTTTTAAGCTGCACCGAAACATCCAACCCGCAAGGGGTAAGTATGCCACACGCCGACTGCGGGGGAGCAGAGCGGCGATAGGCAGTGGAGGGAAAAAGGCCCGCCCATTTTGACGGCGGAAAAAGGCGAGCTCCGAGCGCGCACGATAGCAGGCGTAAGCTGGCCAACTATGCTGCGCGCGACATAGCGAGCCCCGCCGTCAAAATGGGCAATAAAGGGCTTTTTCCCGGAGTCGCCGTGCCGCTGGCTTTCTTTTGCACACTTTTCTTT
>SFGO01000109.1 GCA_004556545.1 Clostridiales bacterium | reverse complement strand
CTCAGCTTGTCGGGCAGGATGGAGGTCAGCGCCTTTCCCTTGGCGGTCGGAATCAGGACTTTCTTTCGCTTTTCGCCGACGCGCTCCACCAGCTTGGTTTCGATGAGCTTTTCCAGAATCGCCGCCCGCGTGGCAGGCGTGCCGATGCCCTTGTGCTCCGCATCCTCCGGCATGTTTTCCTCGCCCGCGCTTTCCATCGCGTGCAGGATCGTCCCCTCGGTGTGATGCGCCGGAGGCGTGGTCTGCCCCTCCCGAATTGTCGCCTTGGGGAACGGAAACTCGAAGCCTTCGGTCATCTCTTCCGGAATCGTCAGGGGATTGTCCGCATCCTTTTCATCGGCACCTGCGCCGATGCTGCCGCGGAAGGCGCACCAGATGCGCTTCCACCCCATTTGCACAATGCGCTTACCTTTTGCAGTGAAGTCATGCCCGGCACACTCGATATGCAGGACGGTTTCCTCATATACGCAGGGATTGTCCAGCGCGCAGAGCAATCTTGCACAGACCAGAAACAGAAGATCATGTTCGCCGGTGGTCAGCGCCCGGATAGCTGCCTCCTGACCGGGCATCGTGGTCGTCGGGATCAGCGCATGGTGATCCGTCACCTTGGCGTCATTGATCACCGCTTCAACGCGGATTGCCGGTTCAAGGCCATCTGCAAAAGGCAGTACGCCACAAACCCTGGAAGCCAGCTCAGGCAGCCCGGCTTCCATGTCGTGCGTCAGGTAGCGGCTGTCGGTTCGCGGATAGGTCAGCAGCTTCTTTTCATACAGTCCCTGGGCGTAGTCGAGCGTCTGCTGCGCCGTGAAGCCGTAGAGCTTGTTCGCGTCCCGCTGCAGGCTGGTCAGGTCATACAGTGCAGGCGGGTTCTCCTTCCGCTGCGTATGCTCCATCGACTTCACGACCGCATTGCTGTGATTGCAGGCATCCATCAGCCGGCGCGCTTCGTTGAGATCGTCAAAGCGTTCCGATTCGGCACTCACGTCGCGCCCGGTATCCAGCACGACCTTGTAGAAGGTCTCCGGTCTGAACTCCGCAATGGCCTTTTCTCTCTGCGAGAGCATGGCCAGCGTCGGGGACATCACGCGCCCGATGTGCAGCGTCGGGCCGTAGAGCAGGGAGTACAGGCGCGTGGCGTTCATGCCGATGAGCCAATCTGCCTGGGCGCGGCAAAGCGCTGCCTGATACAGATTGTCGTAGGCGGACATGGGCTTCATGGCGCGGAATCCCTCGCGGATGGCGCTTTCCTCCATCGAGGAGATCCACAGGCGGCGCACGGACTTTCGGCACTGTGCCATCTGGTAGACCAGCCGGAAGATCAGCTCGCCCTCGCGTCCCGCATCCGTTGCGCAGATGATGCCGGTCACGCGGGGATCGTTCATCAGCGCCTTGAGGATATCAAATTGCTTTTTGGTTTCGGCGGTGACGGTGTACTGCCACTTCTCAGGGATGATCGGCAGATCGGCGTAGCGCCATCGTGCGTACCGGGCATCGTAGACCTCGGGCAGTGCCAGCTCGACGAGATGTCCAACGCACCAGCTGACCAGAAATCCCTTGCCCTGCAGGTAGCCGTTCTGACGTTCGGTGGCTCCCACAACCTCCGCAATCGCCCTTGCGACGCTCGGTTTTTCTGTAACAATCAATTCCATATTCTTTCCTCCGTGTATGCGTTACCCCGGAGCGGGTGCTCCGGGGCTGTGTTACTTCTGTTCGGTGCTCTCGTCCTCGTCATCGTCGTCAAGATCGAGCTCGCTGTCCGCATGTCGCGTAGCAGGCTGATTCCTGCCTTTCAGGAAAATGACCGCTCCAACGACGCCGATGCCCACCATGGCAAAAAGCGCGAGCAGCGCCGTGGTCTTGTCGGTCGTGGGCTGCGCAGGTGCCTGCGTCGGCTGCGGCGTGATGGCGGGCACAGCAGTCGGCTCAGGGGTCACATAGATGATCTCCGGTGTGGGCGTGGGCACGGCTTCCTTCTCCTCGTCGGACATCAGTGCCAGCAGGTCGCGCTCATCAACCAGGTTCAGGAAATACGTCTCATACATCTCCGCCTCTTCGTCAACTGGCTTGTCGTAGTCGATGACGAGATAGAAGGTGTTGCCATTCTTCGTTTGCAGCGTGATGAACTGCTTGTTGGTCGCCGCAGAGTACAGCACATCCAGCGTATGGCTGTTGCCGTCCGCCTGATAGGGCATACCGGGGCCGATGGTGATGTACTCGGTCTTGATGATCGTCTCCGGCGTGGGTGCGGCGGTCGGCTCCGGCGTGGGATCAGGCTCGTCCTGCACATAGATGAGCGAGCTGCCCAGGCCGTTGTAACGGTTGGACGCAGGCGTCGGCGTAGCTGTGGGTGCAGCAGTCTGCGCGGCTGTCGCCTCATCAGCCGGCTTCTTCGTCGGCTTCGGCGTGGCCGTCGGCACAGGCGTGGGATCAGCGGGCTTTTCGTAGTGCGGATTGGTCAGTGTAAACGGCTCGGAGAAGTTGCCCGCATAGTCAAAGGCGCGGACAGCCAGCTTCTCAAACTGGTTCATATTCGCATCCAGCTCCACGTTCAACACCCCGTTTGTCAGCGTGGTGAACAGCATACTGTTGACCTGCACACCTGCGACGCCGGACAGATCATCTTTGGCATCAACCTGAAGGGTTGTGCCGTTGATGGACGCGGTCAGCACCGGCGCTGTCAGATCAATGCACTTCACCTCCGCGCTTTCCTCAAACGTATGACCATGCGGATCAGTCACGCGCAGGGTGAAGGTGCCGTTTTCATGGAGCGTCAGCTCTGCACGGCCATCTGCAAACAGGTTTTCGCAGTCCACCCAGTTCCCGTCGTTCATCCGATATTCGATTTTCTGCCAGCCCAGCCTGTCCTTGTCCGTGATGGACACCTTCATGACGGCTCCGTTGCCGCTCGTCCAACCACCCGGCGCAGTCAGGATGATTCTGTACGGCGAGACGCTTTCCACGGGCACCTCCGTGGGAGCAGGCGCACCCTCCGCGATAGCCCAAACGGGCGAAAAAGCTGCTGTACATGCAGCCAGCACCAGAAACACCGCCATACCCAGCGGCAGAACTCGCTTACACATCGTCATCATCATCCATCACCTCCCCGTCAGGCAGCGTCACAGGGGCATCTGCCTCGGCAGGCGCAACCTGCACATCCTTGGGCAGCTCAGGCACCAGCCTGTCCCCAAACATGGATTTCATGATTTCCGCGAGCTGCTCCGGGGTCACGTTGTACAGCTCCGCCGTGGCATGGATGGCCGTGCGGTCCGCCTGCTTGACAAGGCCGCGCAGGTCTTCCACCTCTGCCTGAAGCTCAATCAGCTCCTGCTCCCTTCTGTCGAGCAGCGCATGGAGCTTCTGGCGGTCGGCGGGATAGCGCTTCTTTTTCTTTTCAGTCATGGTTCCTCCTTAAAGTGGCAGGCGGCCAAAGCCATACAGTCGCTTGGACCATTTTTCGCTTTTGAGATCGGCAAAACCGACCGGGTCGCCTGCGTGAATCATCATATCGTTGCCCACATAGATGCCTACATGGGTGATGCCTTTGACATCTGCGCCCATCGTTTTTTCGAAAAAAACGAGATCGCCGGGGCGCGCGTCCTCCTTGCTGACATCGCTGCACAGGGAGTAGAGCCCATTGGCGCCCACCCGTCCCACATCGCACACGCCGGATTGATTAAACACCCAGCAGACGAAGCCGGAACAGTCAAAACCGGTATCGGGATTGCTGGCACCGTATACATAGGGATAGCCGATGTACTTCTCTGCTTCAACCATCAGCGCGAGAAAATCGGGATCGGCCCGAAGAAGCTGCTCGGGGATGGTGTAGTTGACCAGCTTGTACTTCGACTGCACGCCATGGATTTTCACGTTCGTTTTGCCAACCGAGGAAATCACGGGAATGTCATCGTCTTCAACGCCCATGAAATACTTCGGATCTTCCAGAATCACGGACTCGCCATTCCAGTTGTCCATGTCAAAGGCGCTTAAATCTTCCGCCACAGCGCCCCGAACGGAGAGAAACAGGGAAAGCAGGAACAGCGCGGCGATGGTAGCGATCACCTGGCGGGCGATGGTCACAGTGCGGTTCTCGTTGTTTCGATTCATCATCAATGGGATACTCCTTTCAAATCTGTGCATGGGAAAGGAGCCTCGCGGAAGGCAAGGCTCCTTTCAGCCAATGGTCAGTTGGGTACTCGTCCAAACGAGTGGAAATGCGTCTGCCAATAGGCATCGCTGAGATCGGCATAGCCGATGGGGTTTCCGCAGTGCAGCATCATCCCGTTGCCTACATAGATGCCGCAATGCGTGATTCCGGCGACATCCGCGCCCATCGTCCCCTCGAAGAACACGATGTCTCCGGGCTGCGCCTGCTCATCCGGCACGTTGCGGCACAGGCTGCGCAGCCCCTTGGCGCCCAGCCTGCCGGTGTTGTAAACACTGCTGTTTGTGAATACATACGAGACAAAGCCGGAGCAGTCAAAGCTGGTTTCCGGGCTTGCACCGCCCCAGACATAGGGATATCCGATGTACTTGGTCGCTTCCTCTATCAGCGCGGCGAAAGAGGGATCGGCGTCCAGGGTTTCCTGCGGAATGTCGTAGAGCGTAGGGTCACGGAGCGGCACCGCATACGGGTTGCCGGAGAAGATACCCTCCATATTGCCATGCGAGGCCATGTACAGCGCGTACATGCCCATGGTGTGATGGCTCATGCTGACAACCGGCAGATGGGAGAGGTTCTTGTTCTCCAGCTTCACATTGCAGATGCTGTACGCATAGGGCACCTGCACGTCATAGGTGTACGTTTCGGTGTGCTGCTGCCCGGTGACGGGGTCGGTCACGATGCGTGTGCCGGTTCTCGTCTCCGTCCGGTACCGGGTTTCCGTTGAGACGGTCTGGGTCACAACGTATTGGAGACCGAAGTATTTCTCGATCACCGGATAAGCCGAATCCAGCGTCCACTCCTGCCCGTCGAAATAGGCGGAGATGATGGCGATGAGCACATAGGGATCGTGCCAGATTTCGTCTGCATCGACGTGGTATTCGTCATAGCCGGGATGATACTGCTCGTATCGATCCATTTCGTCCTGCAATTCACGCTCCTTGGCAGCGTAGGCGCGCTCCGCGGCGCGTACATCGTCCTCCGTTGCCGGATAGGTACCGATAATGAGCGATTCCAGCACCGATTGAGCCAGCGGCGTACAGGATTGCAGGCTGCCCATGAGGATCAGCAGCATCGCGCACAGCAGAATGATCAGCAGGGAGGACGGATGGCTTTGGAAGAACTCCGCCATCCGTCCCGTAACGTCACCCGCTCCGCGAACGGTCTTCCCCGTGGCGGCGGCGCTTTTCCCTGCATCGCCTACGGCATTGCCGGCAGCCTTCATCGCAGCGTATTCTTTTCGGATAGCGCGCTTTTGCTGCCAGCGGGACAGCGGGTTGCTGGTGAACTGCGGATTCTCCGCACGCTGTTTGGCCTCCAGATATCGGATATTGGCTTCATCCAGCGCACGTTCAGCCTTTTGCGCCTGCTTATAGGGCCGCAGCTTGTGCGCGTGATAGGCGTGTTCGCCCATCTGCAAGGCGGAAGTGCTGAGCCTGTCGCCCTGCAGCACAGCGCTTGCGGCAGCATTGTCATCTTCGTTGGCCTCCGCAAGCTGCTGGTGCAGCTGATCGTGTGCCGATTCTATCGGACGGTGAACAGGATGACGGAGACGGGAGGGCGGCTTCGCCTCGGTTTCCTCAAACCGGAGCCGGAGTTTCTTTTTCCTGGCATGGGACGCAGAAGCATTGCCCGTCTCTGCTGCCGCCTGTGGAGCAGAGGATGTGGTCGCAGGCGCTTTCCCGGAGGGCTTTGGAGAGTGTCCTTCCTTTGCTGCCTGTTTCTTCTGCGAAGAAGGCTCAGGGGATGCTGATGCCGGTTCATGCAGTTCAGCCGCATCGGCTTCACTCTGCGGAACGGTATCCTGCTCGGTTTGAATCTCCTCGGCGCTCAGCTTCAGGCGATGCGTTTTCAGCTTCTTTTTCGCCGCATTGTATCGGTCGGCAGCTTTTTCTGCCTTTTCCGCCTTTTTTGCCAGCTTTGGGTTTTCCAGCTCCTCCTTCGAGAAGCGCAGCCGGGGAGAGCCGCGGTTATGGAGTTCACTCAATTCAATCACCTCCTGGAAACATCACGACGCATTAACCTCCGTAGGCTTCGTCGTCATGATGCTGTACAGCCTGGTATTCTTCGGGAACCGATCCTGGAACGGCAGGATGACGTTGCCATAGAACAGCAGGCCTTCGCCTTCGCCGCTCTGGGTGACATAGGACAGCTGATGCGGGGAAATGCCCAGCTTCTTCGCCAGAATCTCACGATCACCCGCCGCCTGGTTGAGCATGTAGATGTAGTCGCTGTTCTCGAAGATGTTCTCGATTTCCTGACTGGCCAGAAGATCTTTCACGTTCTGCGTGATGCCCGTCGGGATGCCGCCCCACTTGCGGAATCTCTTCCAGATTTCCACGGAGTATGCCGCCGTCTGCTCCTCCTTGAGCAGCAAGTGGAACTCGTCCATGTAGTACCGGGTGGATTTGCCTTCAGCGCGGTTGGCGGTGACGCGGCCCCATACCTGATCCTGCACGATGAGCATACCCAGCTTCTTGAGCTGCTTGCCCAGCTCCTTGATGTCGTAGCAGACCAGCCGGTTGTTCACGTCCACGTTGGTGCGGTGGTTGAACACATTCAGAGAGCCGGTCACGTAGATTTCCAGCGCGGTGGCCAGCGTCTGCGCTTCCTTTTCCTCCTGCTCTCTCAGGGCGTTGTATAGATCCTCCAGAATGGGGATGTTCTCCGGCCTCGGGTCATTCAGGTAGGGCTGGTAGATGATATGAACCGCACGGTCGATGATGGTCTTTTCGATCGGCTGCAGTCCCTCGCGCCCGCCGACGATCAGCTCGCACAGCGACAGGATGAAGTCGGACTTGAGCGCCAGCGGATTGTCATCATCACTGTAGTTGAGGTTGATATCCATCGGGTTGATGTAGCTGTTGCTGGACGGGGAAATGCGAATCACCTGTCCGCGGAATGTCTTGACCAGAGGGTAATACTCGCCTTCGGGATCGCAGATGATGATGTCATCATCGGTCAGCAGAATGACATTGCATATCTCGCGTTTTGCCGCGAATGACTTGCCGGAGCCCGGCGTGCCCAGAATCAGGCCGTTCGGATTCTTCAGCTTTTTGCGATCCACCATGATCAGATTGTGGGATAGGGCGTTCAATCCGCAATACAGCGCTTCACCGCCACTCTGGAACAGCTCCTGCGAGGTGAAGGGTATGAAAATCGCGGTGGACGAGGTCGTCAGCCCGCGTTGAATGCTGATTTTGTTGAGGCCCAGCGGCAGGCAGGATACCATGCCGTTTTCCTGCTGAAAATCCAGCGGTATCAGCTGGCAGTTGTGCTGCTGGGCAAGGCTCTGCGCCTGCTTGACGTTGAGGGTAAGCTGCTTCCTGTTGTCCGCCGTATTCATCACCAGGAAGGTGATGAGGAACATGCGCTCGTTGCGGCTCTGCAAATCTTCCAGCAGCTTCTTTGCTTCGCCGCCGTAGGTG
>SFGO01000010.1 GCA_004556545.1 Clostridiales bacterium | reverse complement strand
AACTTGCCATCCACAAGTGGCAGCCTTTCTTCCGCTCCTTGCTTTTCTCATGCTTGAAGCCCCACTGCTGCATTGCAATGGGGCTTATTTGACAGGCTGAGGCGCGGCTGCAAAAGCCGCGCCTTTTCTTTATTTTCTTTTTCAGTATTCCAGCCGGGGCTTCTGCTCCCCGGAAGGGCCTTTGCCTTCCAGATTGCGGTGCATCCGTTCCAGCAGGCTATGCAGCTGGGCGATGTCCTCCACCGTAAAATCCTGCAAAGCCAGCTTCTCCGTTTCTTCCATGGCCCGACCCATCCGCGCCGCTTCGGCCTGTCCGGCAGTGGTCAGGTGAAGGGTCGACTTTCCTTCCTCACCTGCCAGCGTGACGTAGCCCTCCTGTATCAGCCGCTCCAGCGCCAGCGCCACGGAGGTTTCGTTCCGCTGCAGGCGTTGTGAAAGCTCCTGCTGCGTCAGCCCGTCCTGCGCGCGCAGCGCCCCCATGATGGGGCCGTTGCTGACCGGCGGTCTATCCTTGCCAAGCATGGCGCCGACCTTTCGATGGCATTCCCGCATCACGCGGGAAAACTCCCACAAAATCGGATTCCAAACTTCCATCGCGCAGCGCTCCTTTAGCAAGTCTGATAACAGATTTTATTATAGGAAGAAAGCCCGCCAAAGGTCAATGCAGCGGGCCAAGGATTTTCGGATTGTTCATATTGGGGGCTTTTTATTTTGGGCTTTTCAGGTCGATTCCCTCTCCAGCAGCGTGGGCACGGTACAGAAGGACTGGGTCTGCAAATGGGGCTTGCGCAGCTTTTGCAGCATGAAGTGGGCCGCCTCCCAGCCAAGCTCAAACATATCCACCTCGATCGCGGTCAGCTGAGGCTTGAGCAGCATGGAAAACGGGTAATTATCGAAGGTCATCAGCGCCATGTCCTCAGGGATGCGCACGCCCTTCTGGCGGAGCATCTGCAGGCAGCCGATGGCCAGATAGTTGTTGGCGCACAGAAGAGCCTCGGGCCGCTCTGGCCGTTCCAGCAGCTCGCCGGTCTGACGGTAGCTGTCCTCATAGCCGTTCACGCCGGGAATCGTCTCGATGGTCAGCTCTTCCTCCTCCAGTGCGGCGGTCAGGCCGTCCAGACGGCGCTGGGCGATCTTGCCCTCGCCCTCGGTATCCAGCAGGAAGGTAATACGGCGGTAGCCCTTGTCCAGCAAATAGTTGGCCGCCAGCTGCCCCGCGGCCTCGTGGCTTACGTCCATCCAGCAGACGCTGCAGGGAAAGGAGGGTTTGCCCACCACCAGATGGGGCATTTCCTCCCGAACCAGCACGCTGGCCAGTGTTCTGGTCAGGATACCGGCATGGAGCATGACCCCGTCGGCCTGCTCGCTCTGCATCAGGGAACAGATGCGCTCCGGCGCGTCCTCCGGCGGCACATGCTTGATCAGCAGCGAGTAGCCCTTTTCGTCCAGACGGCGTTCTACCCCGTTGATGATCTCAAACAGGTGCGGGTTTTCAAACGCCACTCCCCGGGCCAGATCGGCCGCGAAAAGCACAGTGCCGTTTTTTTGCCGGGCAAAGCTGCGGGCGCGGGCGTTGGGCTGATAGTTCATCTGGCGGGCCAGCGCCTGAATCCGCTCCCGGGTCTTATCGGAGATGGTGTAGCTGTTGTTCAGCGCCTTGGAGACCGTAGCGATGGAAACATGGGCCTCCTTCGCCAGATCGTAAATGGTGATGGCCATGGGGCTCCTTTCTGATCTGCGGGAAAAAAGTCGGGACGTTACCGTCTTTCCGTCTGAAAGACCGCGTATCCGCGCCCTTCCAGTAAACCACCGTTCCAGCCCTTTTGCAAGAGGGGAACGGCTTCTTCCGAAAGGCTCGGAACCGGCGACGCATTTTCTCCGGCGTTCCAGCAGAGGAGCAGGCTTTCCTCCGGCGCGCTGCGGCGGCAGACGAAGAGCCGTTCCCGGGCCAGCAGCGTCTGGAAGTCCCCGTGCCGCAGGGCGGGATGTTCCTTCCGCAGGGCGATCATCCGGCGATAAACGTCTTCCAGCGCATCGGAACGGTCAAAAGCCATGGGACGGCGGTACTCGTTTTCCAACGTGCCCTCCAGCCCTTTCTCATCGCCGTAAAATACGCAGGGCATTCCCGGAAAGGCCATCTGGAACAGAACCGCCTGCTCCATTCTGGCCCGGTCGCCGCCGCAGAGGGTGAGAAACCGGCTGACGTCGTGGCTGTCCAGCAGGTTCAGCTGGGCGGCAAGCATTTGCCGGGGATAACGGGTCAGCAAGCTGCTGAGCCGCAGGTCGAATTCTTCCGCATCGATCGAGCCTTCGGCAAAGAACTGGCGGCAGAAGCGTCGGAAATCGTAGTTCATGGCCCCGTCCATCAGTCCGTGATTCACAAAATGCGCCGCATTTTCCCACACCTCGCCGATGACCAGCGCGTCCGGCTTTTCCCGTTTGACGGCCTCCCGGAAGGCCCGAAGGAAACCGTCGTCCATTTCATTGGCCACGTCCAGCCGCCAGCCGTCCACGTCAAACTCCCGTACCCAGTACGCCCCCACCCGGCAGAAATATTCCCGCATCTCCGGGCAGGACGTATCGGTTTTGGGCATCTGGGGCACATAGGAAAAACAGGCGTATTCCGGTTCTTCTCCCGCTTCGGGATAGCGGGGATGCTCCGGCAGCTCGTAAAACCAGCTCTCATACGGCGAAGCCTTGCCCTGCTTCAGCACGTTCTGAAAGAAGGGATGCTTCCAGCCGATATGATTGAACACGCCGTCGATCAGAACACGCAGGCCCAACTTATGGGCCTCCTGCACCAGCGCCCGGAAGTCGTCCTCCGTGCCCCGGGTGGGGTCGATGCGGAAATAGTCCAGCGTATCGTACTTGTGGTAGGAAGAAGCGGCGAAGATGGGGTTCAGATACAGGCAGTTGAAGCCCATGTCCTGCAGGTAATCCAGATTTTCCCGAATCCCGTTCAGCGTGCCGCCCAGCCGGGAAAGGCACTTTTCGCCCTGAAAATCCGCCTCGCTCTCCCGGCAGGAAAGAGAGCGCTTTCCATCGGCAAAGCTGTCGGGAAAAATGTTGTAAACGACGGCGTCCTCCACCCAGCCCGGCGCGGACAGCCGATCGGCCCGATGATTGTAGGGCAGCTGAAAATGCTCCGAGCGCTGAATCATCGCCGGATCCTTTTCAAAGCATTCTCCCGCGTAACGGAAGGTCTCCCGGCCGTCGTCCAGCTCAAAATGATAGGCAATGCGGCAAAACGGGCAGGTCAGCGTGATCTCGAACCAGTCGAAGAGCGAATCGCTGCGCCACAGGGGCATTCCCGCGCTCTGAAATACAAGCTCGGGAGTCATGGCGGCCCGGTCGGCATAGTGCAGCGTGCAGCGTTTCACGTCGCCCCGCTGGGCCCGCAGGCGAAAAACATAGGTGTTCTCGTCCACGGCAAAGGCATATTCGCTCATGGGACGATGAAAAACAGCGGCAAGATTCATGGGCATTTCATCCTTTCGAGGCGCCGGCGGCAACGCCCGCCACATAGTATTTTTGCAGCCGGATAAACAGAAGCACAATCGGAACGGCCACCACCACGGCCCCGGCGCAGAAAACCGTGTAATATTCGTAGATATTCGCCTTATCCACCATGGTATACAGGCCCTTGGCCACGGTATAGTTGTTGTAGTTGTCCTTCATGATGACCGAGACGAAAATGAAATCCACCCACGGCGCGATGAAGGCGTTGATCGCCGTATTGGCCACGATGGGCTTGGCATTGGGCAGAATGATCTTCCAGAAGATCGTGTGCCGGGTGGCCCCGTCCAGCGTGGCGGCCTCATCCAGCGAGCGGGGCAGCGTGTCGAAGAAGCCCTTGGCGATATAGTAGTTCAGCCCCGCACTGCCGGAGTAAACCAGGATCAGCGCCAGCAGGGTCTGATCCAGCCCCACGGCCTTCATGAAATGATAGATGGCGATCATGCTCATGAAGCCCGGGAACATGCCCAATACCAGCGAAATATTCATCAGAGGCTTCCGGGCCCGGAACCGCAGCCGGGAGTATACGTAGGCCACCATCAGCGTCAGCACGGTAGTAATGACGCAGCACACGCAGGCCACGAACAGGGTGTTCAGAAACCAGCGGGGAAAATTGAACAGCGACGTATCCGTAAACAGGCGCACGTAATTCCGCAGGGTCAGGATCTGCGGCCACAGGTAGGGTGTAAACGCGCCCTTTTCGCCCCGGAAGGAGGACAGAAGCAGCCAGAACACCGGGATCATCCATAGGATGGCAAGCACGGTGAGCAGGGTGTGCAGGGAAACGGAAACGCCCAGCTTGCGCAGATTTTTTCTGCGCCGCATGGGAGGATGGGACAGAAGAGCATTGGTTTCCACGTTGGTTTTCATTGGAAGGTATCCTCCTTTTTCACGGCTCCGGTGTGGTTGTACACCGTCAGTGACAGGGTGGAGACGATCATGAAGATAAAGATGCCGATGGTGGAGGCCAGCGCGTAGTCATGCTGATCCACCGTGAGCTTATACAGCCATGTGACCAGCAGGTCGGTCTTGCCCGCCTGGTAATAATCCAGCGCAAAGGGCCCGCCCGCCGTCAGCAGATAAATCACGTTGAAATTGTTGATGTTGCCCACAAAGGTGGTAATGGTAGCAGGCGCGGTAACGAAGATCATATAAGGCAGCGTAATGCTGACGAATTTGCGCACCGGGCCTGCACCGTCAATCTCGGCGCTTTCGTACAGGTCGGAGGGAATGTTCATCAGAACGCCGCTGAAGGTCATCATGGTATAGGGAATGCCGATCCACATATTGATGACCACCACGCAGATCCGCGCCAGCGTGGGATCCTGCAAAAACGGCAGAGGCGACTGGATCCAGCCCAGCTCCATCAGTGCCACGTTGATGGCTCCCTGCGGCTCCAGCGCCCGGGAGATCAGCAAAAGGCTGACAAACTGAGGAATCGCAATGGAAATGATAAACAGCGTGCGCCACATTTTTTTCAGCCGCACGGCCTTGTGATTGATGACCACCGCCAGCAGCATTCCCAAAATGTAGTTGGTGAAGGTGGCCAGCACCGCCCAGACCATGGTCCAGGCCAGAATATGAAAGAAGGTATGAGTCTTGATGGCGTTGCCCAGAAAAATATCCGTCACGTTGGTCAGCCCCGTCCACGTGAACAGCTTTCCCGGCGGCTGGTGACTGGCGTCAAAGTTGGTAAAGGCGATCAGCACCATGAAGACGATCGGCAGAACGGTGAAAAGAAGCAGCGTGGTCAGCGGCGCGGCCAGCAGCGTCACATGGAAGCGCTCGTCCAGCAGCGTTTTCAGCTCGTCCCGGAAGGTCGGGATGGGTTTGCCTTCCTCCCGCAGACGGCAGAGCTTTGCCGCGCTTTTCAGATTCAGGAACCATACATACAGGAAAACAGCGGTGACGGCCAGCGTCAGCACGCTGTAGAGCAGGATGAGCATGGAATTGTCGCCGGGCACCCGCTGGTAGATCTGGTTGACCTCGTCCCAGACCCGCAGCTGCGTGTTTTCGCCAAGTGTGTTGAAATGGGACAGATACTTCCAGCCGAAACCGAAGAAAAACCAGAAGTACAGCGCCTCCGCCCCCAAATACAGCAGTCCCTTGCCGATCTGGCCGAAGCGAAAGCAGCCGCTGCCCATCACCACCAGCGACAGGCGGGTGAAGAAATCGCCTTTTTTCCAGAAGGTTTTCCAAAAGCCGCCAAACCGTTTTTTCATGGGGAAGCTTCCTTTCCGCAGGAAATCTGGCGCGGCCGGAGGGAAAACCCGCTCCGGCCGCAGAGGGTCACTTTGCCCTTCAGGCATGGCCGCGTCGATACGGCCATGCCTGCGGGCGGCACTGCACAGAGAAGACGGTGCCTTAGTTCTGAGCGGCGACGGTCTGCTCTACCAGCTGATCCAGCATGGCCTGCAGGTCGCTGCCGTTGTGGGCGACCAGTTCCGCACCGAAGGCTCCGGCGGGCGTCCAGTAGCCGCCCAGCACGTGCTGGCTGATGGCATAGGCGCTCTGCGCGGCCAGCGCAGCCAGAGCGGGCTCGGAGGCCACGGCTTCGGAAGCGGCCACGTTCACATTGGAGGGGCCGTAGCCCAGCGCTTCAAAGCGGCGCAGCTGAGACTGCTCGTTGGTCAGGTATTCCGCCAGTTCCATCGCTTCCACGGGGTGAGCGGTCTGGGTGTTCACGCCCAGGATCTTGCAGCCCAGGAAGGAACCCATCTGCACCTGTTCGCCGCCGCAGGTGAAAGTAGGCAGCTTGAAGGCGGCGTAGTTGTCGCCCAGCCGTTCCTTCACGGCAGAGGAAATCCACGTGCCGCAGATACCGGCGCAGATGGTGTCGCCGATGGAGCCCTGCAAAAGATCCTGTCCGCCAGCCAGGAAAGCGGGATGGTCGCACAGAGCGCGGATGGCTTCAGCGGCGGCCAGACCCTTTTCGTTGTTGAAATCGCAGATCTGCTTTCCGTCCGCGTCCAGCGTCAGCTGGCAGCCGTTGCCCAGGAAGAAGGAAGCCAGATACCAGCCGTTGGCCACGTCCATGTTGAACTTCTTGCCGGCCTTTTCGGCGGCGGCCAGAATGCCGTCCAGCGTCTGCACGTCCTCTTCGGTCAGGACGGACTTATCATAATAGAGGAAATAGCCGTTATCGGCGGTCATGGGATAGCCGTACAGCACGCCGTCGTAGGTGGCGGCGTTAATGGCGCCGGCGGAATTCTCGGCGATGATCTGATCCCGGTTGCGGGTCACTTCATACAGCGCGTCGGCCTTCACCAGCGTAATGATCTGATCGTCCGGATAGGAAAACACGTCCGCGGCTGCGGCGGGGTCTTCCAGATAGCGGGCCTGAGCGTCGGCTTCGCCTACCACGCCGTAGGTGAACTTCCACTCGTTTTCGGGATGCTCGGCGGCAAAGGCGTTGCAGAGCTCTTCCAGCACCGCCTGATCGGGCTGGGCGGACCAGACCTTCAGTTCGATCGTCTCCGCGCAGGCGGCGGCGCTCAGGCAGATCATGAGAAGGGCCATCAACATACAAAGCGTTTTTTTCATCGGTTCTTTCCTCCATTTTCAATTGATTTCGGTCTCACCGTTGCTTTTATCATAAGGCTTTGACGGGAATGTGTCAACGAAAAATCACGAAAGCGCTTTCTTTTTCAATAAGCAAACAGAGCGAGAGGAAAAGGCTTTTTCGGTCTGTTTGATTCCAAATTCACCGTAAAAAGAACGTAAAAAAAGTCCGCCGCACCTTTTCGGCATTCTTTTCCGAAAGCGCAGCGGGCTTTTTCGTTTTCCGTTTTTCGTTTTTCAGTTCCCGCATTCCACGGAGATCTCGTTGAACAGCTTGAGCACCTCGTCCAGCTGGGTATCCTGCTTTTCCTGTCCGGCCCGGTCCAGCACCGCCTTGCCCTCGTGGAGCATCAGCAGGCGGTCGCCGTATTCCAGCGCATAGCGCAGGTTATGCGTCACCATCAGCGTGGTCAGCTTCTTTTCCTTCACGATTCGGTCGGTCAGGCGCATGATGATGTCCGCCGTTTTGGGATCCAGCGCGGCGGTATGCTCGTCCAGAATCAGAAATTCAATGGGAGTCATGGTGCTCATCAGCAACGCCATGGCCTGCCGCTGGCCGCCGGAAAGGTTGCCCACCTGCACGCCCATTTTATCCTCCAGTCCAAGGCCCAGCTGCGCCAGCATCTCCCGGTATTCGTCGGTCTTTTTCCGATTGACGCAGCGGTGCAGGTCGAAGGGCTTGCCCTTGTTATCCGCCATGGACATGTTTTCCAGAATGGTCATGGACGGGCAGGTGCCCAACGCCGGATTCTGATACACCCGGCCGATGATGCGGTGACGCTTGTGCTCGGGCAGGGCGGTCACGTCCCGACCGCTGACCAGCACCTTTCCCCCGTCGATGGGGATGGAGCCGCAGATGATATTGAGCATGGAGGTTTTGCCGGAGCCGTTGGAGCCGATGACGCAGACGAACTGCCGGTCGGGAATGGTCAGCGAAAAATCCTTGAACAGACAGGTTTCGTTGACCGTGCCGCCCTGATAATATTTGGCGATGTTCTGAAGCTCAAGCATGGCGTTTTACCTTCTTTCGATGTCCTCCCGCGACGATGATGACCAGCAGCAGCGCCGCCGTCACCAGCTTCAGGTCGAACGGGGAAAGACCTAAGCTCAGCGCCAGCGCCACGCAGGCCTTGTAGAGAATGGAGCCCAGCACCACCGCCGTGGTGGTCCTGAGGAAGCGAAGCCCCCGAAGGAGCTGGGTGCCCACGATGACGGAGGCCACCGCCAGCACCAGCGTGCCGGTGCCCATGGAAATATCGAAATAACGCTGGTACTGGCACATGACGCATCCGGCCAGCGCTACCAGTCCGTTGGCGATGGCAAGCCCCAGAATCTTCACCCGGCCGCTGTCCTTGGCCAGACTGGCCACCAGCGTGGGATTGTCGCCCGTAGCCCGCAGCAGGAAGCCGGAACGGGTAGCCAGATAGCCGTCCATCAGCAGCTTGACCAGCAACGTCAGCAGCGCCAGCACGATCACCGGGGCATAAGGCTGCACCCCGGCGGGCAGGCCGGAAATCAGCGGATTTTTGAAGAGCGTGTCAAAGGAAAACAGCTGCACGTTGGAGCGGCCCGCAATATGCAGGTTGACGGAATACAGGCCCGTCATCACGATAATGCCGGACAAAAGGCCGCCCACGCGGAAGCGCACGTGGATCACGCCGGTGATTGCTCCCGCCAGCGCGCCTGCGATCAGCGATGCGGGCAGGCTCCACAGGGGATTCAGACCGCCGGAGATCATCAGCGCCGTTACGGCGGCCCCCAGCGGAAAGCTGGAATCCACCGTCATATCCGGGAAATCCAGAATTTTGAACGTGATGTACACGCCCAATGCAAGAATGGCGTAGATCAGGCCCTGTTCCAGTACGCCCAGCAGCTGTGCCATGGCAAACCCTCCATTGTGTCAACGGGTAGCAGCAAAAATCAAATAGAGAAAAAACAGTCAAAAGCCCGCACAGGGCGGGAAACGCGCCTGTGCGGAACAGGAAATTTCTGCGGTTTATTCCGCCTCCACAGCCCGAGCGGCCAGCTCTTCCGGCAGGGTGATGCCGAAGCTCTCCAGCACCTTGGAATTCACGTACAGGCTGGGCTCGGTGATGATCTCATAGGGAAGATCGCTGGCGGCGGCTTCGCCCTTGAGCACCTTAGCGGCCATCAGGCCGGTCTGACGGCCCAGCGCCACGTAATCCAGCCCCTCGGCGGCGGCGCAGCCCAGCTTCACCTGCTCGATCTCGGAGCCGTAAACGGGCTTTCCGGCGGCGTTGGCCTTGTCCAGCACCAGCGCCAGCGCGTTGACCACGGTGTTGTCGGTCAGGTTGGTCAGGCAGTCCACCTTGGGCAGCAGCGCGTCCAGCGCCAGCGGAATATCGGCAGAGGTGCTTACGCCGGATTCCACGATCTCAAAGCCGTAATCACCGGCCAGAGACTTGTAGGTTTCGATGGTAGACAGGGAGTTGACCTCGCTGGTGGTGTACAGGATGCCGATGGCCTTGGCTTCCGGCATCAGGGCGCGGATCATTTCCAGCTGAGCGGCCACGGGCAGCGCGTCGGAGGTGCCGGTCGCATTGCCGGCAGCCTTGCCCTCAGCGTCGGCGAAACCGGCGGCTACCGGGTCGCTGACAGCGGTGTAAATCGTGGGAATCGTCCCGGCGGCGGCGTTATAGCAGGCCTGCGCCATGGGGGTGGCGATGCCCACCATCAGGTCAACAGGCTTGGCGGCGAACTGAGCGGCAATCTGCTGGGCGATGCCCATATCCGCCTGCGCGTTCTGATAGATCACGGTCAGATTCTTTCCTTCTTCGATGCCCGCCTCGGCCAGCCCTTCCAAAAAGCCGGTGCGGCAGTTATCCAGAGAACCATGCTCGGCAAACTGGCCGATGCCGATGGTATAGGTCTTTTCCTCTGCGACGGCGCAGAAGACGGCGGTCAGGGTCAGTACCAGGCAGGTCAGGAAGCTCAGCATTTTCAGGGTCTTTTTCATGGTTCAGTCCATCCTTTCGTTTTTCCGCAGGTGCGGAAGTTTGATTTGATGGTGACTGTGCTCTGCCTCTCATGGAATCGGGGAAACAAAAACGCCCCAAGCAACGATCGTTGCTTGAGGCGGAATGTCCGCGGTGCCACTCAATTTCCTCTCCATGGGGGAGAGCTTTCCGTCGCGTACCATCATACGCGCCGCCAGGATAACGGGTGCGGTTCCCGTCAGCGACTACGGCCCTGCAGCTTTCGCCGCCGCCCTCGGAAGTCCATTCGCCGCCTTCTGCTGTGCCGCGGTCCCACTGCTCGCGGCTCCCTTTGCCAGCCCGTCTTGGCGGTTACTACTCTTCCTCAACGGTTTGATGGAGGTATCATAAACCCGGTGCGGCAGATTGTCAATAGGGAAAATTGTTTTGGGAATGTTTTTGTTCCTGAGCGGTAAGCAGGCAAAGCTCTTGTCATCCCCTCCCCGATGTGGTAAGATTTGCACATCATCATCTTTCTGTACCCTACGAAGGAGGATATTTTTATGGCCTGCACGGAATTTCATTATTACAGCAGAGTGCTGGATATCGACGTCACCGTCAGCGTGATCCTGCCGGAAGTGAAAACCATGCTGGAGCAGGACGGCAAGCCGCTGCCCACCCTGTATCTGCTGCACGGGCTCAGCGACGACCATACCCACTGGATCCGCCAGACCCGGCTGGAGTTTTATGCCCGGCGGTACCGGCTGGCGATCGTCATGCCCTGCGTCAACCGTTCCTTCTATACGGATATGAAGCACGGCGCGAAGTATTTCACCTTTGTCAGCGAGGAGCTGCCCAAGGTGATGGAGCTGTACTTCCCCCTGAGCCATGAGCGGGAGGAGCGTTTCGCGGCGGGGCTTTCCATGGGCGGCTACGGGGCCATGAAGCTGGGGCTGCTCTGCCCGGAAAAGTACGCGGCGGTGGCCAGCCTGTCCGGCGCGGTGGAAATGGAAGCCGACTTCTTCCGGCACAGCGTTCAGAAGGACGACGCTTTCCTGCGGGAGCTGACCGACATTTTCGGCCCCTTCGAGGAGTTTAGGCAGAGCGACAACTGCCTGACCCGGGTGGCAGAGCGGCTGGACCCGGCCAAAGCGCCGCGGATGTATATGGCCTGCGGCACGGCGGACTTCCTGTTTGACTCCAACGAGGACTTTGTACGCCGCTTCGGGGAAAAATTCTCTATCCGGTATGACACCGAAGAAGGCGCGGCCCATACCTGGGATTTCTGGGACCGCCAGATCGAAAAGGTGCTGGCCTGGCTGAACGTGCCGAAGGCGGAATGAGCGGCATGAAAAAAGCAACGGCCATGGAGCGTCTGCTCCGGGAGGGCTTCTTTGAAACCAGAGAAGCCGCTCTCCCCTATCTGATGAGCGGCGCGGTCTACTGCGGCGGCGTGAAGGTCTTGAACGGCGGGCAGAAGGTGGATATGGCTCTGCCCATGAACGTGCGGGGCCTGAACGAGCGCTATGTGGGCAAGGGCGGCTACAAGCTGGAGGGGGCGCTGGCCGACTTCGGCATTTCAGCGGAAGGGCGCGTATGCATCGACGCGGGAGCCTGCACCGGCGGCTTCACCGACTGTCTGGTGCAGCACGGCGCGGCGCTGGTGTACGCGGTGGAGGTAGGCTTCGGCCAGCTGGCGGGAAGCCTGAGCCAGAACCCCCGGGTGGTCAATCTGGAAAAGACCAATCTGGGCGATGAAAGGCTGCTGGCGCTGGATCCGAAGCCCGATCTGGGCAGTATGGATCTGAGCTATCTTTCCATCGAAAAAGCCGTTCCCCTGTACCGGGCCATCATGGGCGGGCAGGGCGAGGTGCTTTGTCTGGTCAAGCCCCTGTTCGAGGTGGACGACCCGGAGGCGCGGCGCACCGGCGAGATCGCCCCGGAAAAGTATCTGCCCCTGCTGCTGCGGCTGATCGACACCCTGAACCGGCAGGAAAACACCGCCGTGCTGGACGTGACCCGCAGCCCGGTCACGGGCAATAACGGCACCCACGAATTCTTTCTCCGCACGGTGTTCGGTCATTCCGGCCCGGTTCCGCAGCTGGACGAAAAAGCGACGCAGGCGGTGGAAGCGGTGCTGACGCTGCCCAAATATCACAAGGAATTTTAAGGCAATCCCGCAAATTTTTCCGGCGCGTCGGGATGAAACGGCTTCCTCCGCGCGTTGATTGGATACAGACGGAATCACCAAAGGGGGCATTGGCTATGAAGAGCCTGAAGGGAAAAGGAAAAAAGCTGGCCGCACTCGTACTGGCGCTGGAGATGCTTCTTTCGCTCTGCGCCGGGGCGCTGGCGGAAGAATACGGCGTCGTCATCAACACGGACAGTCTGAACCTGCGCTCGCAGGGGAGCTCCTCCAGCGCGTGGCTGGGGCAGTATAACCGGGGCACCTGGGTGCAGATCATCGGCAGCCAGAACAATTTCTATCGGGTGGTCACGCCCGACGGCAAAAGCGGCTACATGAGCAAGAACTACATCAGCATCACCGGCGGCGGATACATGACCAGCCGGGTGGCGCTGGTGACCAACCAGAACGGCGGCGCGTTCCTGAACTTCCGGGCGCAGCCCAGCTACAGTGCGCAGGTCCTGGGCATCTTCTATTACGGCGTGCCCCTGCTGGTGACCGGCCAGACCAACGGCTGGTATCAGGTGCAGATCAACGGCCAGACGGGCTATGTGCGCAGCGAATACGTCACCGTCAGCGACCAGATCGCCTCCAGCACCGTGGCCACCATCAAGACCCCCGGCAATACGCCCATGAATCTGCGCTCCGGTCCCGGTCTTCAGTACGACGTGATTCATCAGTTCTCCGGCGACCGGTACGTCATGGTGCTGGCTCAGGGCAACGGCTGGTGGCACGTGTCCATCGACGGCTACATCGGCTTCATGGACAGCAGCTTCCTGACGCTGGGCCTGCATACCGCGCAGGACATCGCCGCCCGGAACGGCGGCGGCGCGGGCGGCGGCAGCTACGCGGTGGTCAACAATCCCAAGAGCTCGCAGGCGCTGAACCTGCGGCAGTACGCTTCCACCGCCTCCGTCGTGGAGGCCAAGCTGTACAACGGCACCCAGCTCTGGGTGGACGAGCAGGGAACCGAATGGTCGGCGGTGACGGTCAAGAATACCGGCATGTCCGGCTACGTCATGACCCGCTACCTGAAGCTGTACAATCTGCCCAGCCGTCCCACCCGGCGGGTGGTGCATCCGGCAGGCGGCAGCTATGTGAATCTGCGCACCAGCCCGGACATGACCTACGGGCAGATCGCCGCCCGGGTGCCCACGGGCAATTCCGTCACGATTTTGATTCCCGGTCAGGACTGGTGCAAGGTGACGTGGAACGGCTACACCGGCTACATGCTGACCTATTTCCTGCAGCAGTAAAGCCCGCGAAAAACGGCGGCAGGGCGTTCCAGAAATCCCTCATCCAGCGCAGGCAAAGACAGCCCAGCAGCCAGAGGGAGCACAGGTAAAAGCCCTGTCCCCGCCGCGCCAGCCATTCCAGCGGCGTTCCCGCCGGAACGGCGCTCAAAAACAAATAATTGGCGGGCAGCCATTCGTTGCATAGCTGCACCGCCCAAAGATAGCCGCTGGCCCAGAGAAGCGTCTTCCGCGCCTCCCACAGGGTCAGCGGCTTTGGCTTTTCTCCGAACGAAAACACCGCCGCCCAGAAGATCAGGCTATGCAGCCTGCCAAAATGCAGGCTCATCAGAAAGGGCCGGGAGCAGCCGATCACCGCCGGAAAGCAAAGCGCCAGAAAGGCACATGGTGCGCCCAGCAGCAGGGTGAAGCACAAAAGCCCCCGGGGCCGCAGCCACAGAAGCGGCAGGGAGCACAGCCCCATCATGCCGCACAGGTGCAGGGGCAGCCCGGTCTGCAGGCTCCACAGCCCATCCTGAACAAGCAGGGCTTCCTGTCCCGCCATGGACACCGCCAGCCCGGCGGAAAGCGCCCAGCGCACGGCCCGGCTCCGTTCCGGCTGACGAAGGCCGTACAGTACCGCCAGACCCCACCATCCGAAAGACAACCTGCCCATGCAAACGCCCCCTTCTCCAGAATTCTGAACAAGGGGGCGTTTTTTCATGCGGTTTTCTTACAGCGTCCAAATCGTTTCATAGAGGCTTCTGCCGCCGTCCTGAAGGCACAGGTGGAAGCGGCCCCGCTGAAGCTCGCGCTCCATGCGGCGGTTCCACACCGCCAGCCCCTCCGCCGTCAGCGTCAGGGAGAAAGCCGCGCTTTCCCCTGCGGGAACGGCTTTCTTATCGAAGGCTTTCAGTTCCCGGACCCGGCGCGTCACATCCGATTCCAGATCGGTGACAAAGAGCATAGGCACGGCGGTCTCCTCCGCCGGGCCGGGATTTTCCGCCCGAAAGTGCAGCTCCAGCACCGGCGTATCGTCCACGGGAAGCGTTCCTTCCGAAAGCGTTCCTTCCGGCAGCGGCTTCGGCAGCAGCTCGAAATCGCGGTATTGGATCCGCCCGTAGCCCATGCCGTCCCCGAAGGAAAACAGTGGGCCTTGTTTGGAATCGGCGTAGCTCCACGGCACAATGCCCGCCTTGGGGTTATAGTATACCGGCAGCTGGCCCGGATGCCGGGGAAAGGACACGGGCAGCCGTCCGGACGGGCTGAAACGCCCCAGCAGGATCTCCGCCAGTGCCTGCCCGCCCCATGGGCCGGGGTAAAAGGCGACCAGCAGTCCATCCGAGCCTTCGGTAATTTCCGGGACGGCATAGGGCCTGCCGATGATCAGCACCGTAACCAGCTTCTTTGCTGCGGCGCGCACCCGGGCGAAAAGCTCGTGCTGCCCGTCGGGAAGCCGCAGGCCTGCGCTGTCCACGCCTTCGCCGCAGTCCATGCTGCCGCTCAACGCCGCGCCGTTTGTATCGAACCGGGCCTGCTCAAACCGGCTGGAAGAGCCGCCCAGCGCCAGCACCACCGTATCGGCCTTTGCTGCCAGCGCGGCGGCCCGCTCCGGGTCGCTGCCGTTGTCATAGCAAAGCAGTCTCTCCGGGCCGGACATTTGCCGCAGGCCCTGCAGCAGCGTACAGGCCGCTTCCGGCTCCACGGGCGGCGTATAATCGCCCAGCTGGCGGTATAGATCGTCCGCCGCCGGGCCGATCAGCGCGAGCGTTTCTCCGGCGCGCAGCGGCAAAACGCCCTCGTTTTTCAGCAGCACGATGCTTTCCCGGGAAAGCGCTAGACTTTGCGGAAACGCTTCTTTCGAAAAAAACGTCAGGGGCCGTTCCTCCGGCAGGTAGAGCCGTTCAAACAGGCCCCGTTCAAACTTGAGCGCCAGCACCCGCTCCACGGCCCGGTTCAGGGTTTCTTCGTCCATCAGGCCCCTTTCCAGCGCCTCGTCCAGCCGGGAAAAGCCCTCGTCCCACAGGCTGATCTCCACGCCGGAACGCAGCGCCAGCGCGCCGGACGCCACCGTGTCGCCGGTCTGGTCGTTCAGCCGGTCGATGGCGCAGCCGTCAGCCATGATGAGCCCGTCAAAGCCGAATTCTCCGCGCAGAATTTCCCGAAGCAGCGTCTCATTGGCGTGGCAGGGAACGCCGTCGATCTCGTTGTAGGCCGCCATGATTCCCCGCGCACCCGCCTGACAGACCGCCTTTGTGGCGGGCAGGTGAATCTCCCGCAGCTCTCTGGGCCCGATTCGGGCGGCGCTGGCGTTCAGGCCGCCGGTGGTTTCCCCCTGCGCGCAGAAATGCTTGGCCACCACCGCCACGCCCTGGCTCTGAATGCCCCGGACGATGGCCCGGGCAAAGCAGGACGCATGGAAGGGATCCTCGCCGTAGCATTCCTCACTGCGGCCCCAGCGGGGATCCCGCAGGATGTCCAGCGTGGAGACCAGCGCGAGATCCACGCCCAGCTCCCGAAGCTGCCGCCCGCACACCTTCCCTGCCTCGTAAAGCAGCTCCGGCTGAAAGGTCGCCCCCGCCGCCAGATTCACCGGCAGCAGATAGCCGTCCAGCGCCTGATGGCCGTGAGGGCACTCGCTGCTGACCAGCATGGGAATCCCGAAGCGGGAATGCTCCACCACGAACCGCTGCGCCAGATTATAGGCGCGGACGGCGTTCTGTCCGTACAGGCCGTTTTCCCGGTTCCGGCCCGACCATGGATCGGCCCGGTACAGGCCGTACAGCGTGCCCAGTCCGCCGAAGCGCAGCACTTCTTTTTGGAAGGCTTCGTCCAGCGTCAGCCGTTCTCCCTCCCGGCGGACGCTCTGAAAGCCGTACAGCCGTTGGTTCAGCTGTCCCGTTTTTTCCCGGGACGTCAAGCGGGCGCACAGATCGTGCGCCCGTTCTTTGGGAGAAAGCTTCGTGTCCTGAAAGGGAAGCATAAAAAGCCCTCCTATTTTTCCATTTCCGCGGCCAGCGGGCCCCGATAGAGAATCTCCGTGCCCACATAGCAGACCTCTTCCGGCATCTGGGGATGATCGGCCCGGAACAGCAGCTTATTGGCCAGCCGCTTGCCCAGCGCGGAGGTCTCCACATGGACGGTGGTGATCTGTTCGGCCACGTTGCCGTATTCGGTGTTGTTGTCGAAGCCGGTCAGCAGGAAGCCCTTCGGCGTTTTCCGGCCGCTTTCCGTCAGATACCGGCTGACGAAATGGGCGATGAAGTCGCTGGCGCACACAATGGCCTGCGGCAGCTCCGGCAGGCCGTCCAGAAAAGCGCTGATCTCTTCATAATGGGTGCGCAGGCTCAGGGGCGCGGTCAGGCAGAGGGCGGGATCCTGCGGAAGGTTCTTTTCCCGCAGAGCGTCCAGAAAGCCGTCGTAGCGGTCCTGATTGGTCTGGGCGTAGCCCACGTCGCCCACGAAGCCAAGCCGGGTGCGCCCGCTGTCGATCAGCCGCCGGGTGATTTCCCGGATGCGGCTGCGGCCCTCGATCAGCACCAGATCGCCGTGAAGCTCCGGCGGCTGCATGCGCGGCACGGTATCCAGAAAAACCTTGGGCAGGGGCAGTGCATTGAGCATATGCAGAAGCCGGGCGTCGTAAATATTCAGTACGATCAGGCCGTCCACGTTTTTCAGGGACGTTGGCAGCGCATAGCCATCCGAATAAAAGGAAGGCATGTAGGTGTACATCAGGTTGATCTGACTGCGGGCCAGCTCCTTGGCGATATGGTGGATGATCTGCATCCAGAAGGCGGAGGACTCGGGCCGGGAGACCACCACGGAGAACGTGCGCGCTTCCGCCGCCTCCCGTTTCGGCTCTTCCCGGGCAGGGTTTGCCATTTGGAGCTCCGCATCGGTCAGGCCCATTTCCGCGGCCTTTTGCTTGATTTTATTTTTGGTCCGGGGGGATACGCCTTCCCGGTCGTTCAGGGCCTTCCAGACGGTAATCCGGGAAACGCCCACCGCGTCCGCCAGGTCCTGCATAGTGCTTTTGAGCATGAAAAAACCTCATTCCAATGAAAATCTTTTCTGCGTGGGAAAACCTTCTTTAGGATACAATGCCCGGTCGAAAAAGTCAACGCCTTTTGATAAAAAATGTTAATAAATGTTTCCATTTGCTTTTTGTATTCTTTTTTGTTTTTCTTTTGCATATCCTTTTCAAGATTTTTTTATCCATTGCAGACAAATTTTTGAAAATTGGTATTGCTTTTTGTTTCTCCGCGTGTTAACATAAGCCCGTAAAGAGCAGAAGCGTTCGTTAACATTCTTCATTCGGAAACGGAGGAAACTGTTTATGGTTGGAAAGGCCAACAAAACCGGGCAGCCCCTCGCCGTCAATCGTCCCAAGAAGGGCAAGCTGACCCGGGACGATCTGGAGTTGAGTCTGCTGGGCTTACCCGCGTTTATCTGGTACGCGCTGTTCAGCTATCTGCCGATGTTCGGCCTGATTATCGCCTTTAAGAAGTACAAGATCTTCCCCCGGCAATCCTTCCTGTACAATCTGTTCCACAGTGAATTTGTGGGCTTCCAGAATTTTTCCTTCTTCATTCACAACAACGCCTTCTCCATGCTGCTGCGCAACACCCTGCTTTACAATATCGTCTTCATCATTCTGGGCATCGTCATCCCCGTTGCGCTGGCCGTCATGATCAACGAGCTGTACTCCAAGCGGGCCTCCAAGACCTACCAGACCCTGATGTTCTTCCCCCACTTCCTGAGCTGGGTCGTGGTCAGCTACTTCGTATTCGCCTTCCTCAACACCGACTACGGCACCCTGAACCGGGTGGTGGTTTTCTTCGGCGGCCAGCCCCACCGCTGGTACTCCGAGGCCACGTACTGGCCCCTGTTCTTCGTTATCCTCAAGGTCTGGAAGGGCACCGGCTACGGCATGGTGGTCTATCTGGCCACCATCACCGGCATCGACGGCTCCCTGTACGAGGCGGCCATGCTGGACGGTGCCAGCAAGTGGCAGCAGACCCGGTACATCACCATGCCCATGCTGAAGACCGTCATCGTGATGATGTTCATCCTGTCGGTAGGCGGCATCTTCGCCTCCGACTTCGGTCTGTTCTATCAGGTCACGCAGGGCGTGCCCAACTCCCTGTACAAGGTCGCCTCCACCTTTGACACCTACGTCTACGCCGCCCTGCAGGGCAACGCCCCCATCGGCAAGACGGCCGCCGCCTCCACCTTCCAGTCCGTAGCCTGCTGCATCACGATCCTGCTGACGAACTTCATCGTCTCCAAGGTCGATTCCGACAGTGCGGTGTTTTAAGAGGAGGGGAGCGCAATGAAAGAAGCCAAAGCGAAGAAATCCACCTTTCAGATCAACCGGATCAACCCCGGCACCAACGCGGGGTTCAACCTTCTGTTCGTTCTGCTGGCCGCCTGCGCCATCCTGCCGGTGGTGCTGGTATTCATGATTTCCATCTCCTCGGAGGAATCCATCCGGCAGGTGGGCTACTCCTTCTTCCCGGTTGAGTTTTCCTCCAAGGCGTACCAGTTCCTGTGGAACGAGCGGGACACCATTTTGAACGCCCTGCTGATCTCCGTGGCCGTCACCTGCATCGGTACACTGCTGGGCCTGTCTGTTACCACGGCCATGGGCTACGCCCTGTCCCGGCCCAACTTCAAGCTGAAGCAGTTCTACACCTGGGTCATCTTCATCCCCATGCTTTTCAGCGGCGGTCTGGTGGCCAGCTACGTGGTCAACTCCAACATTCTGGGGCTGCGCAACACCATCTGGGTGCTGATTTTACCCCTGATGGTCAGCTCCTACAACATCGTCATCTGCAAGACCTACTTCAAGACCTCGATTCCCGACGGGATCATCGAGTCGGCGAAGATCGACGGCGCGACCCAGATGCGCACCTTTCTGAGCATCGTGGTGCCCATTTCCAAGCCGCTGTTCGCCACCATCGCCCTGTTCCTGAGCTTCGGCTACTGGAACGACTGGTTCCTTTCGTCCCTGTACATTTCCGATAAACGTCTCATCTCCCTGCAGGCGCTTTTGAACAACATCATGCGTTCGCTGGAGTACATGACCAACAACCCCACCGCCGGCGTTTCCCTGCAGCAGTATCGGGCCCAGATGCCCGGCGAATCGGTTCGCATGGCCATTGCCATCGTGATCGTAATCCCTATCGCGTGCGCGTATCCGTTCTTCCAGAAATACTTCATTTCCGGACTGACGATCGGCGCGGTAAAGGGTTAACGAATAAAAAAAAGGAGAGAACAAACATGAAAAAGATCCTGTCTCTGGTTCTGGCGCTGTGCATGGCTCTGTGCATGGTCAGCTTCGCCTCCGCTGAGGAAGTTCCCACCCTGAAGATCATCACGCTGGGCAACGGACAGCCCGACAACTACAGCGCGTGGATCGAGCATCTCAACCCCTACATCGAAGAGAAGATCGGCGCCAGGCTGGATGTGGAATGCATCGGCTGGGGCGACTGGGGCAACCGCCGCAGCGTCATCATCAACTCCAACGAGCCCTATGACGTCATCTTCGGCGACAGCGGCAACCTGGTTGCCGACGTGTCCGTGGGCGCTTATCTGGACATCACCGACCTGCTGGCCGACAACGCTCCCGGCCTGCTGGAGCTGATCCCCGCCGGTTACTGGGACGCCTGCCGCTTGGGAGGCCGCATCTATGGTGTGCCTACCTACAAGGATTCCTCCATCACCCAGTACTTCGTCTGGGACGTGGAGCTGCTGAAGGAGCTGGGCATGGAAGAGGCCGCCATGAACTGCCACACGCTGGCGGATGCCACCCCTATCCTGAAGGCCATCAAGGAAAAGACCGGCACCGCTTCCTTCCCCGTAACCAAGGACGGCGTTTCTCAGATCCCCTTTGTGTATGACGGCTTCGGCGCTGGTCTGCGCGGCGTCGGCGTGCGCTACGACGATCAGGAGACCAAGGTTGTGAAGATTTTCGAGCAGCAGGACGTGATGGATCAGCTGAAGATCGTCCGCGAATGGTTCGAGTCCGGCATCATCAACGCCGACGCTGCCAACCTGGCTGAAGGCCCCACCTACAAGGCCTGCTTCCTGGCTCAGGGCTGGTCCTCCGCCGCCAAGACCGTTTGGGGTCCCAACATGGGCAAGGAACTTGTCGCCTACACCTACGGCCCCACCATCCTGTCCAACGACTCCGTGCTGGGCTCCGTGAACTTCGTTTCCGTCAACTCCGAGCATCCTGAAAAGGCTCTGGCTTTCCTGAACCTGATGAACACCGACTCCAAGGTTCGCGATGCGTTCTACTACGGCCTGGAAGGCGACAACTTCACCTACACCGAGGATGGCCGCGTGCACAAGAACCCCGACTCCAGCTGGGGCATGGCCGGTTACACTCAGGGCACCTTCTTCGCCGTGACCCCCACCGACGACGTGGAGTTCAACCAGTGGGACGAAGTGAAGGAACTGAACGAGCAGGCTGAGCCTTCCGTGCTGCTGGGCTTCAACTTCGACACCAGCAAGGTGGAAGACCAGATTGCCAACTGCAAGACCATCTGGGATCGTTATCATCCCGAACTGCTGACCGGCTCCGTGGATCCCGAAGAAGCCGTGAAGACCATGTACGAAGAAATGGAAGCCGAAGGCCTGAACGACATCATCACCGAAGCTCAGGCTCAGATCGACGCCTGGAAGGCCTCCAAATAAGCACAGGGGCAGTGCCCGCAGGGGGTGACCCCCTGCACCCCGGTTCACGTTCCGATTGGCCGGTTAACACCTGCTTTCGAACGTGTGCCAGGCAGGGGTTGAACCCCTGCACCCCGGTTCGCGTTCCGATTGGCCGGTTAACACCTGCTTTCGAACGTGTGAGAAGGGAAAGTTTCAACCCGTCTGATCTATGGGATTGAAACAAACCCGAAAAAGAACCACTTGCGGAAAACGTTCTTTCCGCCCATCCGCCCGCGCGGCGCCGCAGGCACAAGCGGGGAACCCGTCTTGTCCCTCAGCGCTGCGCGGGCTTTACTTTCCCTCATTCCTGTATTATACTTTCACTCTAACCTATCACGGAGGAGATCGGACATGGCAAAAATCATCGGACCGGCGCTTTCCAATATGCCGTGGGAGGACAAGCCCGCCGGAGAAACGGAGCCTATCTGGCGTTATTCAGGCAATCCGATTATCGGCCGCCACGGCAACAAGCGTTCCAACAGTGTATTCAATTCGGCGGTCGTTCCCTTTAACGGCGGTTTTGCGGGCGTTTTCCGTTGCGACAGCCGTTCCATCAGCATGGATTTATTTGCCGGACGCAGCAAGGACGGCATTCATTGGGACATCGACGACGAGCCGATTCTCTTTGCCGGTGCGGACAGCGAAATTGCGGTCAACGAATACCGCTACGACGCCCGCATCACCCCCATGGAGGGCAAGTATTATATCACCTGGTGCAACGGCTATCATGGCCCCACCATCGGCGCAGCCTGGACGGAGGATTTCAAGACCTTCCATCAGCTGGAAAACGCCTTTTTGCCCTTCAACCGCAACGGCGTTCTTTTCCCCCGGAAGATCGGCGGCATGTACATGATGATGAGCCGCCCCAGCGACAACGGCCACACGCCCTTCGGGGATATTTACGTCAGCCAGAGCCGCGACTTGGAATTCTGGGGCCGCCACCGCTACATGATGGGCACCATCAAGGGCAACGAGTCCGCCTGGCAGTCCACCAAGGTCGGCCCCGGCCCCTCCCCCATCGAAACGGACGAGGGCTGGCTGCTGATCTATCACGGGGTTATCACCACCTGCAACGGCTTCGTATACCGCATGGGCGTTGCCCTATTGGATCTGGACGAGCCGTGGAAGGTGAAATACCGCTCCAAGGACTACCTGATGGCGCCGTGGGAGCTTTATGAATGCGTGGGCGACGTGCCCAACGTGGTCTTCCCCTGCGCCGCCCTGACGGACAGCGCCACGGGCCGCATCGCCATCTATTACGGCTGTGCCGACACCGTCACCGGCATTGCGTTCACCACCGTGGACGAGCTCATCCGGTTCGTCAAGGAACATTCCTGAACCCCTTTCGGCTGAACCCTTCCCATTCTGAAATACGCGGAGGTCAAAACCATGTTTTATCTGGACAAGCGGATCCAGGGCATCTGCGACGAGCTGCGGAAGCTGAGCATCCGTCAGCGCGCCCCCATTTCCGGCTGGATGTACAAGAAAGGCAACTTCATTCACCCCGAGGACGCGCGGCATGACGCGGCGGCCTTCTCTCCCTTCGACTGCCGGAACATGCACTGGTACGGCCCGGACGAGCACTACTGGTTCTATTCCGACACCACCGTTCCGGAGAGCTTTCAGGGCAAGCCCCTGTGGATGCACGTCTGCACCCAGATCGACGAATGGGACGACGGCAAGAACCCGCAGTTCCTGCTGTTTGTCAACGGCGAGATCGTACAAGGAATCGACATGAACCACCGGGACGTGCTGCTGAGCCGCAGCGCCGAGGCGGGCCAGCCCCTCTGTCTGGAGCTGCAGGCCTACACCGGCACCCTGCATACCGAGTTCAACCTGATCGTGGAATTCCGGGAGATCGACCCGGAGATCGAGGGCCTGTACTGGGATCTGCAGGTGCCCCTGCAGGCATTCCCCCGGCTGGAGGCCGAAAGCCAGAGCCGGATGGATCTGGAACGGGTCATGAACGACGCGATCAACCTGCTGGATCTCCGCACGCCCTATTCCCCCGCCTTTGAGCAGAGCGTTCACGAGGCCCGGGCCTATCTGCAAAAGCATCTCTACGAAGAGCTGGGCGGCCACGACGACGTTATCGCCACCTGCATCGGCCACACCCACATCGACGTGGCCTGGTGGTGGACGGTGGCCCAGACCCGGGAAAAGGTCGCCCGCAGCTTTGCCACGGTGCTCAAGCTGATGGACGAATATCCCCACTATCGCTTCATGTCCAGCCAGCCCCAGCTGTACGTCTTCCTCAAGGAGCGCTATCCCGAGCTGTACGCGCGCCTGAAGGAGCGGGTGCGGGAGGGCCGCTGGGAGCCGGAGGGCGGCATGTGGGTAGAAGCGGACTGCAACCTGACCAGCGGCGAAAGTCTGGTGCGGCAGTTCCTCCACGGCAAGCGTTTCTTCCGGGACGAATTCGGCGTGGAGAACCGCATCCTCTGGCTGCCGGACGTGTTCGGCTATTCCGGCGCGCTGCCCCAGATCATGAAGGAATGCGGCATCGAATACTTCATGACCACCAAGCTGGCCTGGAATCAGTTTAACAAGGTGCCCTACGACACCTTCCGCTGGCGTGGCATCGACGGTTCGGAGATTCTGACCCATCTGATCACCACGCTGGGCGTTGGGCAGGACGAAAAGAAGAGCTTCTTCACCACCTACAACGGCATGCTTCATCCCGACGCGATCATCGGCGGCTGGAAGCGCTACCAGAACAAGGACATCAACAACGACATTCTGGTCTCCTACGGCTACGGCGACGGCGGCGGCGGCCCCACTCGGGCCATGTTGGAAACCTCCGACCGGATGGAGCACGGTGTGACCGGCCTGCCCCGGGTACGTCAGGCCTTTGCCCGCACCTATTTTGACGAGCTTCGCCAGCGGGTGGAGAACAACCGCCGTCTCCCCCTGTGGGAGGGCGAGCTGTACTTCGAATACCACCGCGGCACCTACACCTCCATGGCGCGCAACAAGCGCTCCAACCGCAAGGCGGAGCTGCACATGATGGATCTGGAGCTGCTGTCCGTGCTGGCCAGCGGAGTGCTGCCCTATCCGGCGGAAGAGACCGACCGTCTCTGGAAGGGCATGCTCATCAACCAGTTCCACGATATTCTGCCCGGTTCCAGCATTCATGAGGTGTACGAAGTCACCAAGAAGGAATACGCCGCCATGGAGGAAACCATCGCCCGGCTGGAACAGGAGCGCATGGCCGCCCTGTGCCCGCCCGGCGACAACCTGACCGTTTTCAACACCAAGGGCTTTGACGGAGACGAGATCGTTCCGCTGGGCGAGACCGACGTTCAGGCGCTGGCGGACGAGTCGGGCGCTCTTTACCCTGTGCAGCATACCGCGAAGGGCGCGTTCGTCCATCTGAAGAACCTGCCTGCCAAGGGCTGGCGCACCTATCAGACCCGCAGGGAGAGCGTCCCCGTACCCTCCCCCTTCGCCCTGACCGGCGAACGCCATCTGGAAACGCCCTACTACACTGTGGAGCTGGACGAAAACGGCCTCTTCGCCCGTCTTTACGACAAGGAGAACCGCCGCGAGGTCTTCAAGTCCGGTCAGAAGGGCAACCTGATGCGGATGTACGAAGACAAGCCCATTTATTACGACAACTGGGATATCGACATCTACTACACCGAAAAGAGCTGGGACGTGACCGACCTGCAGCGGTTGGAATGGGAAGCGATCGGCCCGGTGTGCGCCGTTCTGAAGTTGGAACGGAAGGTTTCCAACAGCCTGATCCGGCAGACCATTCGTTTCTATGCAGACAGCCGCCGCATCGACTTTGAGACATGGGTGGACTGGCACGAGCATCAGCATCTGCTCAAGGTCCACTTCCCCGTGGACGTTCACACGGACGAGGCCACCTTCGATATTCAGTTCGGCAACCTCAAGCGCAAGATCACCCAGAACACCAGCTGGGACGTGGCCCGTTTCGAAAGCTGCGGCCAGAAGTGGATGGATCTGAGCGAAGGCCACTACGGCGTCAGCCTGCTGAACGACTGCAAATACGGCCACTCCGTGCTGGACGGCAGCATGGCGCTGACCCTGATCAAATCCGGCATCGAGCCGAACCCCACTACCGACCAGGAGGAGCACTTCTTCACCTACGCCCTGCTCCCCCACGCCGGAGACTGGCGCAACGGCACCGTTCGGGAAGCGTACTGCCTGAACCAGCCCGCGCTGTCCTTCCGGGGCGGCAAGGCCGGTTCGGAATTCTCTCTGGCCAGCGTCGGCGCACCCAATGTGGTACTGGAAACTGTCAAGCAGGCTGAGGACGGCGACGGCTGGATCGTCCGCCTGTACGAGTGCGACAACGCCCGCACCGACACCTTCCTGCGCTGGAATCGGCCCGTTCTTTCCGTGGAGGAATGCAACTGCATCGAGGAAAAGAAAGCGGACGCTTCCTTCGAAAACGGCGGGATTTCCTTCACCATTCTGCCCTATGAAATCAAGACCTTCCGGATTCGGGAAAAGGAGGCGTAACGATGGACTTTCTGCCCATGCCTCACTCCGTCCGCAAGGGCGAGGGGTTCTTCGTCCTGCGCTATGATACTCGTATCGTGCTGGAAAACACGGAACCTTCCGCGTTTCTCTACGCCCAGATGCTGCAGGCGGATGTGCAGCGCTTCACCGGTCTGAAGCCTGCCATCCTCCGGGGAACGGCCCAGCCGGGCGACGTGATCCTCCGGGCGGACGCCGCGCTGGAGGAAACCAGCTACCGGCTTTCCGTCACAACGGAAAGCATGCTCGTCCGCGGCGGCAGCGATGAGAGCCTGCTCAACGGCGTGATGACGCTGAGCCAGTGGATTCAGCGTCACGGAGCCCGTCTGCCCGCGCTGGAAATCGAGGATCAGCCTGACCTGCGCTACCGGGGCTATTATCTGGACTGCTCCCGGGGCCGGGTGCCCACGCTGGAGACTCTCAAGCGCTACGCCGACCTGCTGTGCCGCTACAAGATCAACGAATGGCAGCTGTACATCGAGCATACCTATCTCTTCCGTAATCTGAGCGAAGCGTGGCGGGGGGATACGCCCCTCACCGCCGAGGAGATCATGGAGCTGGATCGCTACTGCCGCGCCCGGCACATCGAGCTGATCCCTTCCCTGTCCAGCTTCGGCCACATGTACAGAATCCTCAGCACCAAAACCTGCTGCGACCTGTGCGAGCTGCCAGATTCGGAGAAGATTCCCTTCTCTTACACCTACGCGGGAGACCATCACACCCTGAACGTGTCCAACCCCCGGGCCGTGGATTTCATCAAGAGTCTGATTACGGAATACCGCGCCCTGTTCACGTCCAAAAAGTTCAACATCTGCTGCGATGAGACCTTCGATCTGGGCAAGGGCCGCAGCAAGGCGCTGGCGGACGAAAAGGGCGAGCACGCCCTCTACATGGCCCATATGGTGGAGCTGTGCCGCTGGCTGCTCTCTCAGGGCGTGACCCCCATGTTCTGGGGCGACATCATGTGGCGGCACCCGGAAGCCTACGCCGAAATTCCCGAAGGCGTGATCTGTCTGAACTGGGGCTATCTGCCCGAGCAGCGGGAAAACGAAGTCCGCGATCTGGCCCAGATGGGCGCGACGCAGTACGTTTGTCCCGGCGTTTGCACATGGAACCGCTGGCTGCCCCTGACGGAGAACAGCTACAAAAACAACCGGGCCATGTGCGGCCACGGGCGCAAATACCACGCCATCGGCCTGCTGAACACGGACTGGGGCGACTACGGCCACATCTGCCACCCGTGGTTCTCCGTGCCGGGCATTCTCTACGGCGCGGCCTTCGCATGGAACGCGGACAACGTGCCCTTCGACGAGATCAATCAGGCGATTTCCCTCTTCGAGTACGGCGACCGGGACGGGGCCTTCATGAAGGCCTTCGTCCATCTGACCGGTCATGAGATTTTCCCGTGGTTCAACGCCGTCCGCTGGATCGAAGCCGACGACCCGGAGAAACGCCGGGAACAGCTGCGGGAGATCGACCCCGCGCAGGTTCCCGCCGCCAATGCCGCCATAGACGCGGCGCTGGACGAGCTGGCGCTTGCCGCGCTCCGCATGGAACCGGACAAACGCCCCATCCTGCGGGCCTTGGAGATTTCCGCGACCGGCGCCAGGCTCTTCAACGACATTGTCTGCTGGATCTTCGCCGTGCAGGAAGGCCGGGAGCTTCCCCATCGGGACGGTTGGGAGCTTGCTTCTGCACTGGAAAACTGGTACGCCGCCTATCTGACCGAATGGCGGTCCGTGTCCAAGGAAAGCACCCTCCGCCGCACCCAGCAGCTCATCTGCCGTTACGCCGATACACTAAGGCTTAACAGTCGTAAGGAACTATAGTTGGAGCAGAAAGCGGTGTAACCGTAAAGGTTACGCCGCAGCCTGTCGAAAAACCCCAAGTTGGCCGCCAGAGCCCGCAAACAGTGCTACGCTGGTTTGCGGGAAAATTGCTGCGGCACAAGGGTTAGGGGCTCTGCCCCTATAACCCCGGCAGGAGGCAGTGCCTCCTGCACCTCCACTTTTTTGACACTCTGAAAGGTTACGCCGTTTTTTGTGTTCAAAAGCAGATTCTGCGATCATGAGCTCTGCCAGCACGGGGATTTCTGCCTCATCCACGAAATGGAAGATAAGTTCTACTTTCTGCCTCCGCTTGCCGCTGGACTTGTCCGGCGCATGCATGATCATCTTCCTGAGCAAAGAACTCGCCATCCTGCTTCTCTGTATGGGTTTTCCGGAATTTCTCCGCACAAAGGAGTATTGTGACAACAAGCGCAGAAATTGGGCTATCTTCTCTTTCATCGTTGGAATTTCCGCATATATTCGCGGATTTCTTTGACAAACATGATTGGAATCTGTTCATCCGCTCTATTGAATCCCTCATTCGGCGCTGGTATCATACGAACAGAACTTCTTTCACTTTGAGTCGGCGTCCATAAAATTGATAGCCACGAAATGGGGAGGAATCAATATGCATTATGAAATCAAAGGCGGGGCATTTCCTGTTGTCGTATGCAATCTGCATGACGGTGAGCAGATGATCACCGAACGCGGCTCCATGGTTTGGATGACCCCAAACATGAAAACGGAAACCAGCGGCGGCGGTCTTGGCAGAATGTTTGCCAAGGCATTTTCCGGCGAGAGTATGTTCCAGAATATCTATACAGCAGAGGGCGACGGTATGATTACCTTTGGTTCAAGCTTTCCCGGTAAGATCCTTGCGCTGGACATCCGTCCCGGACAGGAGATGATCCTGCAAAAAAGTGCCTTCCTCGCGGCTGAGACCGGTGTGGAACTGTCGATCCACTTCAACAAAAAGCTTGGCGTTGGCCTTTTCGGCGGCGAGGGCTTCATCATGCAGCGCCTGAGCGGCAGCGGAACAGCCTTTGCGGAGATCGACGGGGAGCTGGTCGAGTATGAGCTGAAAGCTGGAGAGCAGCTTGTCGTAGATACCGGCAATGTAGCGGGGTTCACTGCCGGTGTGAAGATGGAGATCCGCGAGGTGCCAGGGATGAAAAACAAGTTCTTGGGCGGCGAGGGTCTGTTTAACACCGTGCTGACAGGCCCCGGAAAGGTCTGGCTTCAGACGATGCCCATCAGCGGGGTCGCTGCGGCGATCCTGCCATATATCCCAACAGGCAACAGCTGAGAAAAAAGTGAAGCTCAGAATGATAACCGTTCTGAAAAACTGCTGTGGACGTTTCGTAAAGCGCCCGCAGCAGTTTTGTGCCCCCAATTACATCAGAATCTGTCAGCCAACAGTAATAAGCTTGCATTACCTTCTTCTCCCTGTTAAGCCAAGGCAATAAGGGTTTTCCGCTGCTCTCCCCTCCGGGAGAGCAGTTTTTATGTGGCCGTTTTCGCAGATGACCGGCAGTATTTTCCATTTCTCATTCGTTGTTTGACCAGAAACGCTTTGATGGAGGGATTCACTTGAAAAATCGCCCTTGGTTCATCCTGCTCGGTCTTTTGCTTTGTCTGTTTATCGCCCCCTGTCCGGCGAAGGCCGACGCTTTTGAAACCCTTCCGGCAGAGGTTCAGCAACTGTTTCTGTCGCAGTATTCTCAGGAGGACGTTGCGGATACGCTGACGTTTTCTCTGGCAAACGGCCAAACCTGCTGCATGATTTTGAACCATTTCGGCTGGCTGTACGGGTATTTTACGCAGGGGGACGGGTATGTTCTGAACTACTGCAACAGCAACCTTGCCAATGTGGGCACGGAATCGCTTCAACTGGTGCGCCATACTTCATCTGGCCTTCAGCCGGACGGAAGCGCCTATACGAAAACACCCGGATTCGATATTTGGAACGGCGAGGGCTGCCGCATGAGTTTTTGCTTTTCCGAAGGCGATCAGGGCTTTGACTTCGTGGGCTATCGCGGCGAGCATTCGGCCTATGACGTCATGGTTTCACCCGGCGGGGACGAGATGGTTCAGCTCGCCTTCTATCGGGACGGGCAGCTGGACAGCCGGTTCCGGGTCTATGATTCTCTTTTTCGCATGCCTGACCTGACGGAACTGCCTGCTCAGCCGGAACAGGCGCGGCTGTTGGAGACCGTTTCCCCGGAACGGCTGGCCGCCCGTCAGGAGGGGTACACGCTGCGCTGGTATTCTTCCGATGGCGTTTTGGAGGATACAATGGTGGAGACCGCCTATTCCAAGGTGGAGAACGGTTTCCTGACGGTACGGTGGGTGCACTATCAGGCGGGCGGCTCCATTCAGAGGGAGTTTTCTTCTTTCCCGATTCCCCTGTCGGAAACCTTCCGGCGCCGACTGGAAACGGAGGATTTTCAGCAGTTGATCCACCTTTCGGGCAACAGCGAGTTTGCAGTGGACGATTTTTGGGATGCTTCTCTTCTTCCCGTTTCCGGAAAGGTCATCCAAAATCTGCTGCAGTCCAAGGTACTGCTGCTTCTGACCGAAGAAGAAGACGGAACGTACCATCTGACGGAGATCACCCAAAAGGCCGACGGAACCTATGCCCTTCGTAAGACCCCGGCGCTTCCGTCGGATGTCTGGCTGGATACGTTCCACGGCGGAGAAGAAGTACTGCTGCTGACATGGGATCAGCAGAACTGTAACGTTTGTTTCCAGCGCACTGCGGACGGGCAATGGCGGCTCAGCTGGTTCTCCCGCATAGACGAATTTCAGCCGTTCCTCCTTTCCTTCAGCCTGTACCGCTGCTCTGTTTGGGATAAAGCAGGGAATACGACCGTTTGGAAGGTGGGTGCGCTGCCTTTCGACCTTTTCACCGACCCGCTGAGCGACCTTTCCGGCTCCATGGAGGAATGGGCCGGTCAAATCGACCCAAGCGGGCTGGCCGTGGTCTGCAATCCTGACCCGGCTGACCGGCTGCACCTGCGGACAAAGCCCAGCCGGGAGGCGGATTCGCTGGGCAAGTTCTGGAACGGCACGCCTGTGCGGGTGCTGGACGAACGGGACGGCTGGTGTCAGGTGGAAATCGGCACAGACAGGCGGCTTATCGGCTGGATGATGAAAAAATATCTGGCCTTCGGCTCCAAAATGAACTCGGTAACGCCCTGCTTTTCCCAGCAAATTTTACGGGAAGACGTGCCGCAAGAAAATATGCCCCTTTACACTGACCTGACCCTGAAAGAAACCTACTGTACTCATTCCGCCTGGACGCTGATGGGCGTAGTGGACGGTCGGCTGTACGTCATCGTCACCGACGAGGGCGAGACAGGCTATGCGCCCATGGAGTGGTTTTTTGACGGAAACGGCTGACGGAGCCGGCCCACCAGACGGGCGGCGCGGGGAAAACCCGTGCCGCTCTTGACTTTCCGGGCGCTCTTTTCTATAATCAGGGAGGTTTGCCACTCATGCGGCAAAAACGCGCAAAGGAGGCTGTACGGCTTGACGCAGCGCAACAGCGCCCGAAGCTTGTGCTTCTTCAGCGATATTTTTTTCGCCGCCAACGACGATCAGTTTATTCTGCGCGCCATGACGGGCTTTCAGCCGGGCGGCGCGTCCGATTTTCATTTGTATCTCCATGGGATGTATGTCTATCCCCTTCGCTGGCTGCAGCGGGTTTTTCCCGGCATAGCCTGGTTTTCTCTGCTGGAGATCGCGCTGCTTTCGCTGGCCATGACCGTCCTTCTGAAAAGCCTTCTGCAATGCTGGCTCCGCTCTGGCCGCTCTCTCCGAACAGGGCTGATGCTGAGCGCCGCCTTCGCGCTGCTGTATGGCCTGCACTACTTTGCCCGCGTCACTTACACCGTGACTGGCGCTATGCTGGGCGCTGCGGCTGCGGCGCAGATTTTGTCCGTCGATTGCCGGAAGGCCTCCGACCGTTCCATCGTCCGCTCCATGACGTTGGCGGTCATTCTGGCCGCGCTGTGCTACGGGCTGCGTCAGCTCTCTATCCTGCCGGTACTGGGCTATTGCGGCATCGCCTTTCTATTGCGTTTTCTTTCCTATTTCAGCCCATGGAGCAAACAGAAGCGTTCTCCCCGGCCCATGCTGGCGGCGGCAGGCATCGTTCTGCTGACGCTGGGCGGGCTGGCGGCAGAGCGGGAAATCGAAATCAGTCTGAAGCAGCAGCGAAGCTATCTGGACTGGCAGCAGGCGCGGATCAGCGTTATCGACTACATCGATCTGGAAAAGCTGCCTCAGGAGGCGCTTGACGGCGCAGGCTGGACGGAAGAACAGCGGACCCTGCTGGACAAATGGAACACCATGGATGAAGCCATTTCCACGGAGTCGCTACGTTACGTGCGGGAAAACTGGCACACTTCCGAAACGACCGCCACAGCCGGAGCCGCCATTGAAGACCTTCGCTGGCGCTCGCCCTGGTTTGTCCGAACCATGATCGTGCTGTTGGCGTTGGGGCTGTTTGCTTTTTTCTGCGCGTTCCGAAAGCGCCGGGAGCAGCCGTGGCTTCCTGTGGCGCTGGTGCTGACAGGCCTTCTGTGCTTCCTGTTTTTCTGCTACCTGGCGCTGAAGGGCCGTCTCCCCTACCGGGCCGTGACGGTGGCGCTTCTGCCTGCGGCGGCGATGGTCTTCTGCCTGCTGGGCGAATGCCTGCCTGAAGAGTCGCGCCGGTTCCGCACCGCCGTTCTCTGCGTGCTGCTGGCCCTGCTGACCGCCTATCCGCTTTCCTCCCTGCTGCCGGTTCTTTACCGGAAGCGCTCTCCATGGGACTACAACGCCCACGCCGACATGGACGTTCAGGCACTGGCTCACCCGGATCTTTTGCTGATCTACTCCACGGAGCTGGTCAACGACATGCGCATGTTCCCCGATACCTCCGACGGTCTCCCGCAAAACCTGACGTTCTGGGGCGGATGGAGCCGCGGGTCGGAGGAATACAACGCCAAGCTGGCCGCCTTCGGGCTGGACGGCGAGCATTTTACCGCTGCCTGCTGGCTCCATCCGCAGGTTCGTTTCATCAGCCTGAAAGAAGCGCCGGACGAAGCGCTGCTTGCCTATCTCCGCGCCGAGCTGGGCACGGTGGAGTGGGAGGCGGAAAAGGTTTCCGCCGGGCTGTATTTCTTCCGCTTTTTCCAGCCCTGACGGACTGAAAAATCACCCCGTTTTCTCTGCAAATTGCTTTCTATTGTTCCATATTGATCGAAAGGATGGCCTTTCCCATGAAAAAACTGTTTCAGGACTTCAAAAAATTCTGCTCCCGCGGCAATATTCTGGAGCTGGCGACCGGCGTAATGATCGGCGGCGCATTCACCACCATCGTCAATTCGCTGGTCAATGACTTGCTCATGCCCGTTATCGGCCTTTTGACCGGCGGCGTCAACCTGAGCGGCCTGTTTCTGGCGCTGGATTTCCAGAGCTATCCCAGCGCGGAGGCCGCCAATGCCGCCGGTGTGGGCACGGTGAATTACGGCGCGTTCCTGCAGAACGTCCTCAACTTCCTCATCATTGCCTTCTGCGTGTTCCTGCTGGTGAAGGCCATGAACAAGCTGCTGCACAAGGAAGAAACCGTCAAGGAAGCCGCCCGCAAGTGCCCCTACTGCAAATCCGTGGTGGAGAAGGACGCCACCCGCTGCCCCCACTGCACCAGCGACATCGCAGGAAAATAACGTCATTTTGAGCAGGATTGCTCCCTTTTCTGTCAAAAAAGGGGGCTTTTTTGCATTTATCATCCACTTGTGCTATAATAAATGGGGAATGGTCTTTCCGACGGGTTATTGAAAAGGAGGAGGAAGATCCCATGATGCGATACCAGCGAAGCAGCTACCAGAACGTCATGCGTTCCAATCGTTACCGGCCGATTCTCGTCATTGTGCTGGTACTGGTGGCGGCGTTTCTGATTCTGCGTTTTGCGGGCGTGGGCGGGCTGGATTCCGCCGGGTTCGAGGCCCAGCGCAACGCCAAGATCCGCAGTGAAATGCAGCATGCCCTTTCCAGCGTCAACAACCTGAGCCGTCTGGGCGCTACCAGCACCTCCAGCGTGCTGGCCCGGGTGCGGCAGTACGTCCACGGCATCGAAGTGGTCAACGACCTGAACGTCAGCATGTACGGCGAGGTAGGCCGTCTGTATGACGTCAGCGTTTTCGACAATCTCTATGCCATCATCGACAACTACGATTCCTGCCTGGCCAGCGGCCAGAAGGTCAACGACGCGCTGAGCAAGCTCACCGATGCGATCAACGAGCTGAACACTCTGACGAACGCCGTCCTGAACAATACCTCCGCCGCCGCTGACGGCGCTTCATGACCGCTTTTCTGTAAGCCAAAAGCCCCCGAAGACGGATGCAAAGTTCGTCTTCGGGGGCTTTTCATCAACCAAATTTATCGTTTTCCGTATTCCAGATTCTTCCGAATCAATTCGCAGCGCTGGCGCACACAGTCCGGGGAGCGCAGGGGATCGGCGGGCGTATGGAAAACGTAGTCGCACAGCCGCTCCACCGTGGTTTCCGCCACATGCATCCGGGTATCGGAGGAAGCGTAGTAAAGGAACACGCGGCCGTCCTCGTCCGCAATCGCGCCGTTGGTGAATACCACGTTGCTCACATCGCCCACGCGTTCCCGGCCCAGCGGCCCCAGCAGCATGCCGCCCGGTTCGGCGATCACCCGGGACGGATCCTCCAACGCGGTAGCGAAGGCATACAGCACATACCGAAGGCCTGCGGCGGTGTTTCGCACGCCGTGGGCAATATGGATCCAGCCCCGGTCGGTCTTGATCGGAACCGCGCCCGCGCCATTTTTGCTTTCGGTAATGGTATGATACCGCCGCAGGCTGATGATCTTTTCTTCATCGATCACGGCGTTGGCAATATCCTCGCAAAGGCCGAAGCCGATGCCGCCGCCCGAGCCGGTCTCGATGAAATCATCCATGGGGCGGGTGTAGAAGGCGTACTTTCCGTCCACAAACTCCGGATGAAGCACCACGTTGCGCTGCTGAGGCGAATGCAGGGTGCGCAGGTTGGGCAGTCGCTCCCATGTTTTCAGATCCTTCGTGCGGACGATGCCCGCAGCCGCCACGGCGGCGCTGAGGTCGCCAGAGCTGAGATCCTTGCTTTCCGAGCAGAATACGCCGTAGATCCAGCCGTCCTCGTGCTGGGTCAGACGCATGTCATACACGTTGGTTTCCTCCGGCTGCGTATCCGGCAGCACCACGGGATAATCCCAAAATCGAAAGCCCTCCGTGGGGCTGTCGCTTTCAGCTACGGCGAAGAAGCTCTTCCGGTCCATGCCCTCTACCCGGGCTACCAGCATATATTTGCCGTTCAGCTTGATTGCGCCGCTGTTCAGGACGGCGTTTACGCCCAGCCGCTGCATCATAAAGGGATTGGTTTCCGGATCGGCGTCGTACATCCAGAAGGGCGGGATATGCTCCCGGGTCAGCACGGGATGCTGATAGCGGTCGAAAATTCCATTGTAAAAATGCTCGTTGACAGGGTTAGGCCTCCGGATCAGCCGCTCATAGGCCTCCATCAGGGAAGAAAAGCTGCGTTTCTGCATGGTTTGCGTCTCCTTTTCAGACTTCGTTTTTCAGGGGTCTTTCCGACTCACGGTAAATGGGCTGTCCGCCTACCACCACCCGCCCAAAGGGCTTCTGAACGCCGACGCATCGCTGCGCCAGCAGCTGCACTGCCGTCTGCGCCATGGCGGGCACATCCAGCCGGAAGGTGGACAGCGCCGGTTCTTCCTCATCGTCTGAAGAAAAATCATCGAAGCCCACCACCGACACATCCTCCGGCACCCGCAGGCCCCGTTCCCGCAAAAGCCGGATCACCAGCCGGGCCGCGCCGTCGCAGTTACATACCAGCGCGGTAGGCAGCTTTTCCGGCAGGGAAACGCTCAGCCGGTCCTCCGTGGGGCCGCGGTCTGGGATGAGCCACTCCTCCCGGATGGGCAGACCGGCGCACAGCATGGCCTTGTAATAGCCCAGATAGCGATCCATAATGCTGGTGGTAACGCCGATGCTGCCCACAAAGCCGATTTCCCGGTGTCCGTTTCGAATCAGGTGCTGGGTCAGCCGGAAACAGCCGTAGCTGTTATCCCCCACCACCGCGTCCGCCTCCGCCCATTCATCATAGAAATCCAGAAACACCACCGGGATGGGCTGGGCTGCGATCATCCGCAGATATTCGCGGCTCGGCTGACCCAGCAGAATCATGCCGTCTACCCGGCCATTCTGCATCAGCCGGGGCAGAGTCAGCTCCGCTTCGTCTTCATTGGTCAGCAGCTCCATCAGGGCAAAGTGCCCCGCGTCCATCAGCACCTGCACCAGCGTTTTATAGAACATGGCGTAGTAGGAATCCCGGGCAAAATAGCGATCCAGCGCCAGAATGCCTACGTTCAGCGTTCGCCGTTCCTCCGCCTGAACGGCGATGGGATTGACATACCCCATTTCCCGAGCGGCTTTCAGGATTTTCTTGCGCATTTCCTCCCCAACGCCCGGCTTCCCCGCCAGCGCTTTGGAAACGGTCACGGCGCTGACGCCGACCTGTTTTCCGATCTCCCGCATGGTGATGCTGCCCGTGGAAATCGCCGCCCTTCTCACTGTCCTTGTTTGCTCAAAAAGCTAACTGTTAAGTTAATGATTAGCTCAATCATTATAACTGCTTGCTTTGGTTCTGTCAAAACCTTTTTATATTGAACACTGCTGAAAAAATGCTTTTCATCCGTCCAAGAATACGGTATAATAGGCAGGAAAACCGTACAGCTGTTTTCAAACGAACTGTTTTGAGGAGGGTTTCTTCTTCATGAAGACCTTTTCCATCCGCAATCATCCGATGATCCGCCTTTCCGGCCGCTTCGACCCGGCTCAGGAGGGCTTTCCCATGCTCTGGAGCGCTGCTTCGGCTGAAATGAACGTCCGCGGCGCTTCGCTGGAAGTGCAGATCAGCTGCACCTATCACGAATACAAGCCCTATCTTTCTTTTGAGGTGGATGGGCTTCGGGCACAGACCTTCGCTCCGCTGCCCGGAAAGCACTGGTACAGCGTGTTCCTCCATCTGAACCCGAATACGGTTCACCGGGTTCAGATCATCAAAGAAAGCCAGGCCTTCGAAAACGACCGCACTGCCGGATGCGTACTGCTCAAGGGCCGGACGGACGGTGTGCTGGAGCCGTTTGCTCCCCGCAAGCGCAAAATCGAGTTTATCGGCGATAGCCTGACCAGCGGCGAAGGCGGCCGTGGCCCTCGTTCCTTCATGGAGTGGGTGCCCATGTGCTTCAACGCTTCCGACAACTATCCCCGTCTCGTCGCCGACCAGCTGGACGCACAGTATCAGCTGGTTTCCCAAAGCGGCTGGGGCGTTCACTGCGGCTGGAACAACGACCCCCATTGCCGCCTTCCCCGGATCTACGATCAGATCTGCGGGCCGCAGGCAGGGGAAACGCCGGAAGAAAATTGGGGTTCCGGCAAACCCTACGATTTTTCCTTCCAGCCGGATGACATCGTGATCGCGCTGGGTGCCAACGACCGGGGCGCTCTTCTGCAGCCGCCCTTTGTGGATCCCATCACCGGCTGCGAATCCAAGCTCCACGATACGCCGGAGGATCTGCATCTTTTCGAAGAGGAAGTCCTTGCGTTTCTTGAGCATCTCCATCAGAAAAACCCGACCGCCCGGCTCGCGTGGTTTTCCTATTATCTGGACAATTCCATCGTTCAGGCGACTCGCCGGGCCATCGAAAGGGCGGCAGCGGAAGGAATCAGCGTTCCGTTCGGCGCAGTGGACGGCGAACATTTTCCCGCCGCGTGGAAGGGAAGCTGCAATCATCCAGGGCCTCGGATCAAACAGCAGATGGCGCGCGAAGTGGTTCGCCTGCTGAAAAAGAAATGATCGATTGTTTCCACAGAATTTTTGATACAAGGGAGTAGTTTTCGCTTTGCTGACCCGATATTTTGGCCCCATCAAACAGGCCGTGGTGTTTTTTCCTCTGATTGCCGGTTTCTTTACGTTGCCCTATCTTCTGCATGAATACCGCAAATACGGCGCGATTCTCTTTCTGCGCACGCTGATGGCCTATTCCTTTATCCTGTACATGATGTGCGCCTATTTTCTGATTATTCTTCCCCTGCCGCCGGTGGAGGAAGTGGCGAATTATACCTCGCCATGGCTCCAGCTGAAGCCCTTTAACGAGCTGCTGGACGTTTTCCGGGAACTGCGGGACGATCTGGCCGAGCATGCGTCCGTCAAGGAGATTGTGAAAAACTCCGCTCTGTTCCAGATTGTTTTCAACATTCTGCTGACGGTACCCTTCGGCATTTACCTGCGTTATTTCTTCAAAGCCAGCCGGAAGAAAACCGTCATTCTGACGCTGGCCCTGAGCCTGTTCTATGAGCTGACCCAGCTCAGCGGTCTGTACTTCATCTATCCCCGGCCCTACCGGCTGGCGGACGTGGACGACCTGATCACCAATACGCTGGGCGGCTATCTGGGCTACCTGATTGCGCCGAAGATCACCGCCTTCCTGCCCTCTGCCGACCGGATGAAGGAAGTGGCCTATCAGCGCAGCGAGCACGTTTCCATCCTGCGGCGGATGTTCGCAGCGGCGCTGGACTGTCTGATTCTGGAAGTGCTGTTCTTCGTGGTGATGATCAACGTACTGCCCCTTCTGCCATCGCTGGGAGAAAAGCCGCTTTCTGTTTTTCTGGCCGTGCTCCTGCTGTTTGGGTTCTATACGCTGTTCGTCATGCTGTATTTCGGCGTGCTGGAATGGCTCATGGGCGGTCGCTCCCCGGGCAAGCTGTTCTTCCACCTGAAGCTGATCGATACCCGCACGGGCGGCCGACCCAAGCTGTGGCAATATCTGGTGCGCTACGGCTTCTTTTACCTGCTGGTGGTGCCCCTGCCGTTTCTGGCGCTCTTGATGTTTTTTGTGCAGGATGACGGGCTGGCGCTGGTGCTGGGGATTATTCTCGGCGCGCTGTTTCTGGCCTTCTGCATCGCCGCAGTGGTACAGTCTGGCCTCAAGGGCAATCAGCTTCCCCACGGCTATTTCAGCAAGACCAAGGATGTAAGCACCCTGAATGCTTCCCGCCGGAAAAAAGCCCGAAAAGCCAAAAAGGCTCCTTCGGAGATGCCCAAAGAAAACTAAAAACCCGCCCGCTGCTTCGAAGCGCTTTCCCTCTTCGAAACAGCGGGCGGTTGTTTTTGGGAATTATTCTTCGCGCTGGCCGTCGTATTTGGGCTTTTCGCCGTTCAGCACGTCGCGCACATAGCCCGCCAGAATGCTGACGATCCGGGCGTTTTTGCCGCCGTGAGCCACGATCACGTCCGCCAGATCGATGTAATTGCGGATGTGCTTATCATACATGGGCTTTACAGTGGTCAAATACTGAACGGAAATGTTTTCGATGGTCCGTCCCCGTTCGTTGATATCCCGGGTAATGCGCCGCAGCAGGCAAATATCCGGCTCCACGCTCATGTACAATTTCAGGAACATCAGCTCGCACAGGCGCTCATCATAAAACACGTGAATGCCCTCGATAATCAGCACTTCCGTGGGATAGATCAGCTCGTCGGTATCGTTCCGGCGATGGTTGGTGTAGTCGTAACGCTTGCGGGTAATGGGCTTGCCCGCCATGAGGGTCTTCATGTCCTCCAGAAAGAGGTCATGATCGAAAATTTCCGGCTCATCGTAATTGAGCTGCTGGCGTTCCTCCAGCGTCAGGCTGGGATGATCCCGATAATAGCAATCGTGGTTGATGACCGTGGCACACGGGCCGATTGCGCTGCATAGTTCCTGAGCCAGCGTACTTTTCCCGCTGCCGCTCGCGCCGCAGATGCCGATGACCAGCATAATGTCATCCCCTTCGCTTTTGTAATGCGTTACAGTTTGATCAGCTCATAGGCCCGGGTGCCCAGACCGATTTTCTCCGCGTGGCTCAGGCAACTCTGCCATTCCGATTCCGGGGTGGAATTGGTGAAATGATCGTGATGATCCTCAAAATGGGGATCCCGCAGATGCTCGCCCAACTGGCTGTTGGGCAGGGGTTCGCACTTCAGGCAGGCGTCCACGCAGGCCTGATCCAGCGCCAGCGGGTCAAAGGAGGCGAACATGCCTACATCCGGCAGGATGGGCGCGTCGTTTTCTTCATGACAGTCGCAGTTGGGGGAAATATCCATCACCATTGAAATGTGGAATTGAGGCCGTCCGTCCACCACCGCCTTGGCGTACTCGGCAATGCGGTAATTCAGCATTTGATTGGAGTTGGGGTCTTCGAAATCGATCGCGTCAAAATTGCATGCGCCCACGCAGCGGCCGCAGCCTACACAATGCTCCTTGTCCACATGCATCTTGCGGCTCTCCGCGTCAAAGACCAGACCGTCGTTGGCGCACTCCCGCATGCAGCGGCGGCAGCCCCGGCAAAGCTCCTGCTGCACATAAGCCTTGCCGTTGTTGTGCTGCTCCTTCTTGCCTGCCCGGGAACCGCAGCCCATGCCCAGGTTCTTCAGCGCGCCGCCGAAGCCGGTAGTCTCGTGGCCCTTGAAATGGGTCAGGCTGATGATCACGTCGGCGTCCATCACGGCCCGGCCGATTTTGGCGTTCTTTACATATTCGCCGCCCTGAACCGGCACTTCGATATCGTCGGTGCCCTTCAGGCCGTCGCCGATCAGGATGGGGCATCCTACCGTCAGCGGAGTGAAGCCGTTTTCCCACGCGCAGTACAGGTGTTCCAGCGCGTTCTTCCGGCTGCCGGGATACAGCGTGTTGCAGTCCGTCAGGAAGGGTTTGCCGCCCAGTTCCTTCACCACGTCCACCACGGCCCGGGCGTAATTGGGCCGCAGATAGCTCACGTTGCCAAGCTCGCCGAAATGGATCTTGATCGCCACAAACTGGCCTTCCAGATTCAGCTGCGCGATTCCGGCCTTCCGAATCAGTTTTTTCAACTTTCCCGGCATGGTATCCCCGCCGTAAGGCGTGCGAAAATCCGTGAAATAAACCTTAGCCTTCTCCATGGAAGACGCCTCCTTGTATGATCGGCTCAGCGCTGCTGGCCCAGAATATCCTGATATTTCTGATAGCTTTCCGTCCAGTCCCGTTTCGGCTCGTCCACCAGTCCCTCCGGCAGGCTTTCGCCCTCCCGAAGCACATAGCCCAGCTTGAAATCGGTGCGGACGGAGCCGCTCTCCACCTGAAATGCTTCGCTCCAGGCCTGCGTACCGTCGCCAGCCGTCAGGCAGCTGGAAATCAGCCGCAGTCCTTCCACGCTCTGGGCAATCTCCAGTTCCGGATATGCCTCTGCCTGCAAAATATAGGTTCCGGGGTAGACCTGATCGAACAGATAATACCCCGCCGCGTCTGTCTCGGTTTCATAGGCTTTCACGCCGTCCATCCACAGGGTTACCTTCACGCCTGGCAGCATCCGTTCGCCGCCGTCCATCAGTCCGTTGCCGTTTTCGTCCAGCCACGCCTGATCGCCTACCTTGGCCGGTTCGATGAACCAGATATTTTCGTTCAGGCGATGCTTGGCCATTTCCAGCACCAATGCGCCGCTGCGGCCCGTGGTTTCATCCGACGTTTCCACGATGGTCGCGCCGCTTTCAAAGTTGGGATCGTTCTGCCGCACGAAGATCATGCCTGCGGGCAAATCGCTTTCGATTTCATACTCGCCCGGCCACAGGCCGTCAAAGCGGTAGGAGCCGTCCTCGCCGGTGAGAACCGTTTGCAGCGCGGTTTCCTCTCCGGCCTGATACAGTCTGACCTCCGCACCGGCAACCGGCGAATCGCCGCTTTCCAAATGCAGCGCCAGCTTGCCGCCGATACTGGTCTTGGATACCAGCCCGGCGCTGATCCCGGTGATCTCTTCTCCTTCTTTGACGGTCAGATTCGCCATTTCCATCCGGCTGCCGTTCTGCCGGAACGAAGCGTCGCTTTCCCCGGCGGTTTCCGCCTGCGCAGGCAGTTCAAACCGCAGCAGATAGGTACCCGGCCGCACATTGTCAAACCGGAAACCGTCCTCCGTGCTGGCGGCAGCCGCCACCCGGCCGCCCGTGGCGGGGTTGACCAGTTCCAGCGTTACGCCGCTCAGCCGCTGCTCGTCTGTCTGACGGATCCCGTCTTTGTTTTCATCCAGCCAAAGGTCGCCGCTGACAGACGCCGGCTTGACCGCGCCGATTTCCAGCTTGTCCCGGCTGACCAGCGCCCGCCATCCGATGGAAAGCGTCTGCTGCTGCGCCGCGGCAAAAGTCAGTTCCATTCCGGCCTTCCCGCTGAAAATCCACCCTTCGGGCAGTTCCACCGTCAGCCGGTACTGAGCGGGCCGGAGATTTTCCAGTTGGAAGCTTCCGTCCGCGCCGGTCTGCACCGTTGCTTCCTCTGCGGAGGCCCGGTCAGGCGTCAGCGTCACCGTCGCACCTGCCAAGGGCTGACCATTGGCGTCCGCCGTAATCACGCCGCTCAGACTGCCCAGCTCCACCGCTCCTGCCAGCGGAAGCTGACTTTCCGTTCCCATTTCTACCTTGAACGAAGCCGTTTCCGTTTCGCTTTGAGTATTGCCGTTCTCCGCCGTGCGCGCCATGACGGTATGCTCCGGCAGCTGATAAGTAACCTGATAGGTGCCGGGCATTACGCCATCAAACAGGAAATTGCCGTTTTCGTCCACCGTGCGCGTCCAGTCGGTTTCCCCGTCCTCGGACAAGAGCCGTACCGTCGCGCCGGTCATGCCTGTTTCCCCATCGTCCCACAGGCCGTTGTCGTTCGCATCATGGAAAAGCTGTCCAGTCACCGTGGAAGCAGGCAGCATACCGGCGTTAATGCCGTCGATCAACGCTCCCATGGTCACTTCCATGGGTTCCGTTTGGCCGAAGCCATCCAGCAGCTCCACCACCCAGCTTCCGCCGTCCAGCTCCGGGCGCAGGCGGGTAAAGCCCATGCCGGAGACCCGCTTAAAGGCTACCGTGTAGGTTCCGGGCATCAGGCCGTCCAGCGCGTACTTGCCGTCGGCATTGGTCGTGGTTGTCGCCGCGATGGCGCCGTTTTCATTCACGGCCTGCACCTGTACGCCGGAAATGCGCTTTTCCTTTTTGTCCAGCTGGCCGTTATAATCCGCATCCTGAAACACCGTGCCGCGAATTTTTGCGCCCGTAGCTACGCCCACCAGCGTGGAAACCTCTCCCCCGCTCTGCAGGGTCAGCGGCTCAACGGCGCTTTCCCGGCGAGCGGCGCGCTGGGCTGTCTGATTGGCGTTCTCTCCGCCGTCTTCCGGCATGATGGTAAAAATGCTCCCATCATCCGGCAGGATGACCCGCAGCCGGTACTCTCCGCCCCGCAGGCCTTCCACCCGGAAATTGCCCTCATCGTCCGTTTCCGTTTTCCCCATGGATTCGCTGTTGCTGATTTTAATTGCTTCCACGGTCACATGGGCATAGCCGGGTTCTCCCTCGTCATAATAGCCGTTGTAATTCAGGTCCAGAAAGGCCTTTCCCGTCAGCGCGCCCTTCTGAATCACGCCCACGTTTTTATCCGTGACCGCCTCGCCCTGCCCTACCGGGAATTCCCGCACCAGCGTTTCGCCGGAAAACACGCTGCGCAGATCGCCGCCCGTCCGGGAATAGCGGGCATACAAAAGGCCGTCAGGCAACTCCGCCGTAAACACATAGCGATCCTTCGGCAGGTCGGCGAACGTAAACAGACCGGTTTCATCCGTCACCAGTTCATAGGTCTGGCCGGTCTTTTTTCCGGCCAGCCGCAGCGTTACCCCCGCTACGCCCGGGTCGTTTTCGTCCATAATGCCGTCGTTGTTCAGATCCTCAAAAACCTTCCCGCTGAAAGAGCCCAGTTCCGCTCCCTGAGCCTGCGGAAGACAAAAGCAAAACGCCGTGCAGATCAGAACAATCAGCAGCCCATATTTTCCGCTGTGCTTCCAATGGTTCATTTCCATGCCTCCATTGAGCGATTAACATTCGAATCCTATTCTATAGTAAATCATCCGTTCTGCTTTGTCAATGTACCCCTCTTCCCGCGAAAACTGCGGAAAGCCTTGCAGTCCATCAAGAAGCGCCGTCTTTTGAACAATGTAAAAAGCCGTTCCGGGCGCGCTTCCAAACGCCCTTCCTGCCTTGGCCCGTTCTTTTGTCCATAAACCAAAACCTTCTGTTCCGGAATGGATGACAGAAGGTTTCAGAGTGTCAAAAAAGCTTTTTTCGGCGTTCGCTTGGAAACAGGCTTCCATCAGCCTTCCAGACCGATTACTTTCAGAAACAAAGTATTCAGTTCATCCCATGCCGCATTTTTGCTGCTCGGAATGGCCTGAATCCGCTGATCGATTTCTTCTATCGAAGCCTCCAGATACTCATTGATGACTTCGATCCGGGGAGCCAATCCCAGCTCTGAGGTTTCCTTTTTCAGCCGCAGCAATTCGTTTACAGCCGAAGCCACCTTACCGTCAAGGGAAGCATTTGCCAATTCAGAAAAGAGCATAGGCGGCGTCTGCTTGTCCAGAATCCAGCGGCAGGCCAAAACAGGCCTAAGCACATAAAATTACTTTTTCACCCTCACCCTATCGCCCTTGAGGTACTCCCGGTAATTTTTCTTTGCCATACTGATATAATCCGGCCTTTTCCTGAAAAAAGTGTTCAATCACTGCGGAGATCTTCTTCCACTCCGGTGTAGTCTTATACACAATGGGAGAACGATTCCACTCGAAAAGCGTAGCATTGGAAGCATGCAGCAGCCGCAGCGCCTTTTGCAGATCCCAGCCGTTGATATCCAGCGTTTCATCCAGCTGCCACTCAATAACGTCACGGGTCTTGTCCAACCGCAGATAATACTCCAGGGGGCGAAGATAGATAAACCGAACATCATAGTCGCTGTCAGGGGAAGCAACCCCCATGCCCGGCTTCCGGCCTCGGCGCAGTAAAGGATCCGGATATTCTCACGCGTTTCAATCTCCCGCAATTTGGCGGGAATGACTTCCTGCACGATTTTTTGATGTTCCGTCATAACAACGCCTCCTTTGCACGAGCATTATAATGGATAAAGCAGCAAAAATCCAGCGGAGTCAAAAATCCATAAGACCTGTTCGAGAAAACCTTTTGATATGGTTCGTTTCATAAACCCATTTGCCCGTTTCCTTTCATTCTGCCAAGCCCTGCGCACCGCAAGGCTTTTTGCCCTGCCGTTCTTTCGGTAGGGCCGCTTCTGAGCCATACCGCCGCACCCGTATTGCCCCAAAATTTGGACTGAGCCCCATCCTTTCGGACAGGGCCCAGCTTTCCCCTCACCTCTGCCTCGGCCATCCCGGCTGACAGCCGCAGAGCCCTCCCGCCTGAATGGGCGGCGGATACAGCGGCAGTTCCGGGCAGGGCGGTTCCGGACGGCGCATGCCGCACACCTCCGGGCGCAACTGATACCATTCCAGCTGCACCTCCAGTCGAGCGTGAAATACGCAGCATTCACCGGAGCATTCCGTATCCAGAAGCCGTACATAAGGGATAAACAACAGCTGATACCGCCAGCATTCCGAGGGCGGGCAGCATAGCCGCAGCGCCGCATCCACCTTCACTACGGCGGACGCGCTGTACAGGCGCTCGCAGGCGTCCATCACCTGACAGCATACCGGGATGCATACGCGGATGTGCAGCCTTTGCTCTCCGCATGGCTGTTCCGCCGGTTCCCACCATGGCGGCGCGCCGCTTTGCTGCACCATCAGCAGACGGCAGGGCCCCTCGGCGGAGCAGGGCAGGCTTTCCAGCCGAAGCTCCGTGGAAAGGCACGGGAGCCGGCATCGCTCCCACGCGGCTACCTTTGGCAGCAGCGCGCTTTCCCTTCCGCCGCGGCAGGGCTTGGGCGGCGGACAGGGCGACGGACGGTATCCGGGCGGACGGGGCGGCGGAAAGGGTCTGGAGGGCGTACAGGACATAAGCATTCCTCCTTGCAGAAAAATGACCCGGCGGGATTTCTCCCGTCAGGTCATCCTATGCGTCTTTTTCCATGGGGTGCTTTCCGTCCCAGTCCACCCGCCAGACGACGGCGTTCTGTTTTTCCAGCTCTATCAAGATCCCCACCTGCGTGTCCTGCGTTACCGCCGTTTTTACCCCAAACAGCGCAAGCGTCTCCATCACCTTTGCCGCAGGCGTATCCGGCCGTTCCTCGCTGCTGGTGGAAATCACCGCCCATTGGGGCCGCACTGCCGCCACCAGCCGTTTTCCCGTTGCGTCATCCCGTCCGTGATGACCCGCTTTCAGCACCGTTGCCTGCGGGATCACGCCTGCGTCCAGCAGCTCTTCTTCCTCGGTTTGGGTCATATCGCCCGTCAGCAGAAAATTTCCCTCCGGCGTCCGCACGTTTGCAACCAGCGAATTGTTGTTTTCATCCTCCGCATCCAGCGTCAGCGGCCCCAGAATCTCCCAAACGCAGCGTCCGGTCTGAAGCTGATCTCCCGCGCTGAGCCATGTAAAGGGGACATTCTTTTTTTCAGTGGCGCTGTAAGCCGGATGATCTTCGCTGCTTTTTTCGCTGTGCAGCTTTCCGGCATACACTCGTTCTACGGTGATATCGCTTTTCAGCAGTTTTTTCAATCCGCCTGCGTGGTCCTTGTCCGTATGGGTAATCAGCACGCCGGACAGCCGCTCCACTCCCAGCATTTGCAGCGCGTCTTCCAGCTGGTCATAGCTGTCCTTGCTGCCCGTATCCACCAGATAATCCTGCCCGTCCAGACGCAGCAGGATCGCATCCGCCTTTCCCACGTTCAAAAAATATGCCTGAATCTTTTCTTCCGCTTTTCCCGGGCTTTTCCATCCCGCCAGCAGAAGGAAAAGCGCCATTCCAACGCAGACGGCCCAGCGGCACGCTCGCTTCATCCAGCATCCCTCCCTTTTTATTATATCCACGAAAAATGCCTTTTGCAAAGGGCCGCTGCGCCAGTTTTACAAATGCTTCACCCGCCTGACCGTTTCCGTCAACGTTTCTGCCCGGTCATTCCTCCGCTTTGGCCTGATACGGCGCCTCATACCCCAAGGCCCTCGCACTGTCCCCCATGCCCGCCGTGGTGGGATCCACAATCAGCCCCAGCAGGGACAAGATCTGCAAAACCGCCGAAGCCAGCTGCAAAACCGCGTCCTGCGTCACCACCGGGGCGATGTCGAAATACCCCAGCCATTGGTATACCGTGCTGATGAGGAAGCTGATCATCGTCGCCAGCCATACCTTGTTTTTCAGCCGAACCGTCCAGTTGATCTTCATTTGTTCGTCCTCCTTTTTCGTTTGCCGTTTTGCCAGATGGCAGGCATTTTTATTTTCTTTCCACCAGCCATTTGTTGATGTTTTCAGACGCGCGCGCCATTTCATCCGCGTTCCCGTTATGCAGCTCGTGATTCAGCAGCGCCTGCACGCCGAAGCATAGCTCCCGCTGACCGTTGCGCACGTCCTGAAGCTGCTTGAAATCCCGCTCCAGCTTTTGTTCGCAGGTGTTCAGGCGCTTTTGCACGTCCGAATCGTTCTCTTCCGCGGGCTTGCGCCAGTCCCGAAAGGTGCCGATGGTCTTGCCGATCAGGTTGATCAGCTCCATCATCGCGACCGCCACGATCAGCGCAATCAGCAGATTGTTCCCCGTCAAAGCCTCCAACGTTCTTGTTCCCTCCTTAATCCGTTTCCAGATACCGGCTCATCATCCACGCCCGGCGGCGAACGCCGTCCGTACAGATCGCCGTCACCAGCGTCCATTCGCCCTTGCGCCGCTCGATGGACGCCGTCTCCCCGTCGGCCACCTTCCAGTATAGATTTTCGGCCCTGCTGGGACTTTTCCGCAGCTTCACGGGGTTGCCGTCCGGCGAGTGCACTGCCGCCGAAGAAACCGCCTTTTCTGCTTTCGGTTCCGGCTCTGCCTCCCCCGTTTCCTCCTGCCCGATCTCCGCGCCCAGCGTGACCCCCGGCAGGACCTCCGCGCCATAGTCGATCTCCCGCGCCCAGCCCACGTGCGTCCAGCCGTTTTTCAGGGTGGAGCCGCACACCCGGCCCATGGTTTGAGAGCTGTGTACCACGTCGCAGGCCCGGCGCTTCCCATTTTTGTCCGTGTCCGTCAGGGCGTTCTCGCCCACGTACAGCCCCACGTGGCTGAAATCCCCCAGCCCGTCTCCCTGATACTGCGCCGGAAGACCGCTTTCGTCCTCCTCGTGGATGAATAACAGTGCCCCCGGCTTGAGCTTCCCTTCGGTCTGCGCGTTTTCGATGGTTCCCAGCCACGCCACACTGCGCGCCATGTGGTTGCTGCCCCGGTAGTCCATGCTGCCGCCCGCGTTCCGCACAGCCTGCTCGATCATGGCCTGACAGTCCATGTCCTGATAGCTGTGGTAGCTCTGCGCCAGCGCCAACGCCGCCGCGGCCACCGTCTTTCCTGTGGGTCTCATTGCTTTTCCCTCCAAAACGAAGGGGACGGATGTTTCCACCCATCCCCCGCGCTTCCCTCTTTTCCCTTTTACGCCGCCGTGCCGCCGTACTCGGCAGGCACCAGCTCCGGCAGGCCGCTGTCGATCAGCACCTCTGCCACGCCCGCCTTCAAGGCCTTCGGGACATTTTCAAAGGTCGTCTTGCCAAGGATCACCCGTTGCGCGAAAAACATAGCCATCATGAGAATACCGTCCTTTCCAAAGATGATTTTTATTGTCAGCAGCCGAACGGCTGTTGCCATCCTACTCCCCATACACCACCGCCGCCATTTCGGCCATGCAGTCCTCGATAAAGTCGTTCCGGTCGCTGATGGCCTGAATCTGGGCCTTCAGCATGGGCAGCTCCTCCTGCATGGTCTGTACCTCCTGCCAGGCCGCCGTCAGCGGGGAGACCACCTTTTCCCCGTCCCGGTAGAAGTCCTGCCCGTCCCACGTGTCGCCAATGCCGACGGGCACGTCCCCGCAGGGCACGGCCCCCGGAAAATCCTTGGCATTGCTGGGATATAAGACGATGATGTTGGTGACAACGCCGTCTTCCATCACTGCGTAATTCATATGGTTGTCCTCCTTACGATTGCACCGTCAGCGTGGCGGGCAGACTGGTGGTTTTCACGCCGTCGCCGTTGGTCATCACGCAGCGGTATTGATAGTTATTGCGGTAACTAAGCGCCTGCACGGTCAGTTGATGGGTCTTTGCGCCCGTGGCGGACGTGTCGCTCCACTCCGTCCCGCTGCCGGTCGGCAAAAACTGCCATTGGTAGCTCAGCCCTGTGCCGGTGGTCGTCACTGTGAAGACCGCATTGGCGCTCTCCGCCGCCGTCACGTCCTGGGGCTGCTGGGTAATGGAGATGGGGTTGCTTCGCGTGTTCCGGACAACCGCAATGCCCGATCCGCCGTTGGACGCGGGCAAACTGGTCCATAACCCGCCAGCTCCGCCGCCGCCCGTGTTGGCCTCTCCGTCTGTGGCGGTTTTGGCCGCAGGTGTATTTCCCGCATTTCCCGTCCAAGTGCTGTAGGAGCTGTCTCCGCCGCCGCCATCGCCGCCATTGCCGGAAAGCTCGAATCGGTTGTAGCCGCTTCCGGCTCCGCCGCCACTGTACAGGTCGCCGGTGCTCTCCCCGAACTCCCGGGTCGTGGTTCCCTGCCCGGTTCCTCCGGCTCCATCCGTGCCAAAAGTACCGTTAGAACCAGCGGTTCCATTGCCGCCATCGCTGCCGCCGTTGCCGCCGATGCCCTGCCTCGGGTTGCTCGACGCACTCGTGTATGCTGAGCCACCCCCACCGCAGCCGCCGTTGCCTCCGCTCTTGGTGCCGCCGTTGCCGCCGCTGGCCTTGGCCAGATTGTCGAAGCTGGTGCTGCCGCCATTGCCGCCTGTTTTTTCGGCGGCGGATCCGCCGTTCCCAATCGTGACTTTGTATGCTTTCCCCCGAACCATATACACGGCATGCTCGGTCAGGGTGTAGCCGCCGCCTCCTCCACCGCCGCCTGCGTCGTTCGGATAGGTAGCCTGTGCGCCGGTTCCGGTTGCGCCCGACCCGCCGCCTCCCACCACGAAAATATCCAGACAGCCGTCCCAGTTCTTCCCGAATTCCGTGATGGTCAAAAGTCCGCTGCTTTTCAGCTTAAGCCGCCAGTTGCCGTTCCCATCGTCGATTTCTTCATGCTCGCCGGTATAGGTGTAGGTCATGACGGGACTTTTCACCGTCAGGGCGGCAATGCGGCTGACCACGCTTCCCGCCCCGTTTGTCACCACGCAGTAGACGCTGTCCGTTCCGGCCTTCGTCAGATTGGTGAAGGTGCAGACGGCTCCGGCCGCGCCGCTGACCGGCGTTCCGTTCCGAAACCATTGGTAGGTATAGGCGGAAGGTCTGCCTTCCTTCTCGATTTCCACCTTGAACACGGCGTTTCCGCCCTCGCCCCACATCGTTACATCCGCCGGATAGGCCGCGCTTAACACCGGCAGACGTTTTCCCGCGCCGCCCCGGCGTACCAGATAGCAATTTCCCATCGTTTTTGCTCCTTTCACGCTTCGGTCCGCAGCGCCAGCAGGCGAACCGTCAGGCCCACTTCCGGCTTTTCCCCAAAGCATTTGGCCGTGATCTGACCGTTCCCCGGCTCCATCTGCCCCACCAGCGCCCAGCCTTCCGCCAGCCCGTCATAGGTCGCCGCCGTGGCCGCGCTCATGTCCACATCGGCAATCACCTCGTCGCCGGCCTTCAGGCCGGTCACGACCACCGTCTGGGTGTAGGGCGCGGCGCTTCCCGTCCAGCCGGAGGCGGTCAGCACGGCGGTAAAGGCCACAGGGGCCGCCTTCTGGCCGTCCGACGCTTCCAGCTCCGCCAGCCGTTCCTCCATCTCCGAGGGCTGAAAGTCCGTCAGCGTTTTCAGCCATACCGGCACCGCATAGCCGCAGACGGAAGCGTCGCCCCGTTCGTCCACCACGTCCGCCGCTTCAATGCTTTCCGCGCCCGCCCGGATCTTCACCTTGGCCAGCGAAAGCTCATACACGTTTCCGCTTCGGCTCAGCTCCGGCGGCGCAGGATCCGCCCCCGGCGTTCCTTCCTTCACCTCCAGCGTGATCTTCCGCGCGTCGGTCGTCGTGTCCAGCCGGGCCACGATCCGATCCCACCGGTCAGCGGAACCGGCGGCTCCGTGGGTGAAGCTCTTCACGCCGCCCCCATCGTCCTCCAGCACAAACAGATAGCCGTTGATCAGGCAGCCGCCCGCCCCGATCTGCGTGGTCATGCCGGTTCCGGGGGCCGTCACCTTCAGCCCGCCTCCCGCATGGCTGGTCACGCCGTTCTGCATCCCGGCCCGCAGCAGATGAGCGAACTGCGCCGCGTCGTATTCCCGCTCGTCTCCCTCGATGCTGTCAAAATATCCGTAAAATTCCATCTTATTTCCTTTCCTTCGGCCTGTTGCGGGGCGCTGCCCCACGCCCCGGCAGGAGGCAGTGCCTCCTGCACCTCCACTTTTTTCACAACCTTTTTCCTCACGCAATGCTTCCCCGCATCTGGTTCCGCAGCAGCCCCGTCAGCGTGACCGGCCCTTCCCCGAAGGTGGCCCGCAGCGTTCGTTTTCCGTTTTCGTAGGTCTCCTCCACCGCCGTCAGCCGGGCGTCCATCCGGCGGTTGTCGGCCATCACCGTCACCACGTCCCCCAGATCGTAATCCCGCCCGTACCGGCACAGGCCGCTGTCCATCAGCTCCGCCGTCACGCTGTCCTTCCGGGGCGACAGCTTCCGCTCCGCCCCCAGCCGCAGCATGTCCGCGTCGCTGACCCCGTTCAGGCTGGCCCAGCCCTCCCGGCGGTCAAGCCCCGCCGCCGTGTTGCCCACGCTGAGGATCAGCCGCTTCTCGTCCTCGCCGCTGCCTCCGGCGTACACCGTGCCCACCTCCGCGCTGGCGTCCTCCGTCCAGCCCGCCCCGTCCACATTGCCCATTTCCCGGGACAGCACGGCCCGTCCGCTGCCGGTGGTTCGGTCGATCCCTTCCCGCACGACGAACCGCAGCGCCCGGTTCGGCAGGTCGGGCACGATGTCCCAGCCCAGCCCCGTAGCGCTGCCGATGTCGCTGAATACGTCCGTCAGCTTGTCGAACCGGGCCTGCCAGGGCAGCACCGCGCCCCGGTGAAGATTCTCCGCCAGCACCAGCCCGGGAATCCTCCGCTTTTCGTCCTCCGGGCTGGTCAGGTTGGCCGCCGCATAGTGCAGATACGCGCTTTCCGCGTCCCCGGTGAACCGATCCCAGCCGAAGCCCCCGTAGGGATCGTCTTCCTCCTGCCTGACAGGCGGCACACAGATGCGCCGCTTGCACAGGCCCTTCAGCGGCACGCCCGTGACCGTCGCCTTGTCCTCGTCCACGGTGATCTTTTCCGCCAGCAGCGCCGTTTCCGGCCTTTCCGGAAAGTACAGGATCGTCTCCCGCGCCAGCTTCTCCCAGCCGGGCATGCCCCGCTTCACCGTCAGCTGAAAGCTGCCCACCTCCCAGAAGCACCGCTTGAACCGCAGGCTCCCATATTGAGGCAGCTCGCCCCGCAGCCGCAGATCCGGCCCCATCATCATCAGGGAATGCATGGCTCACACCCCCTCCCAGCAGTCGTACCACCGTACCCGGATCACGCTTCGGCTCCCGTCGCCGTCGGGGATGTACCGCAGCCGGTTTTCCCCGGCCTGCAGTCCGAAGCCCGCCACCGCGCTTTCCGGGCTCAGCAAGCCGAAGCCGTTCTCCTCGCTGCCGTCCGCGTGCAGGATGCGCGCCTGCAGCCGGGCCGGATCCGTATCCACCCGAAGCGTATCTCCCGGCGGAAGCGGCTGCACCAGCCGCAGGATCTTCCCGGTGGATTCGTTCAGCAGCGCCGGGCTTTCGCCTGCCCCGCTGATCTGAATTTCCGCCGAAGCCCCGGCGTTGCCGCCGTTGCTCACCCGGCACACGAACACCTTGCTGCCCAGGCTCAGCGGCGTCTTCATGGGCAGGGTGAACCCGGCCTTTCGGGCCTTGAACACCGCCTCCTGCCGGGTCATGCCGTACCAGTAGGGGCTTTCGCAGCGGAAGTTCAGGCTGAGGGACGGCTGAGCGTTCTGCTTGCGCTCGCCCCAGTCCAGCCCGCTTTCCGGCACGGCCCACGTCCACCGCCTGCCGAAGTCGTTCTCGTAGATCAGCCGGGCCCGGTTCGTCCCGTCAAAGGCCCGCTCCGGGCTCAGGATCCCCAGCAGCTCCGACCGCAGCCGGTACATCTCCTGCCGGGAGCTGGCCATCAGGTGCAGCGTCGCCTTCACCGTCCGGCCCTCCCGCCGCAGGCCCGTGATGCTCTCCCCCTGCTGATACGCTCCTTCCGCCGCCGTCACCCGAAGGCTGCTCATGCCCACGCCCCGCACCCGGCACAGCACCCACGGCGCATGAAAAAACACGGCCGTCTCGCCGTGCAGATTCTCGTAAATCAGTTTTTGAATGGGTAGTCACTCCCTTTTTCACGCAAAAAGCGCCGCAGCATATTGCCTGGCGCTTTCATTTGACATTGGTCTTTGATTGTGGTATGCTTAACGCGGCGAAGGGCTTTGCCTAGTTAACCCTTTGCAGTTTTAACGATCACGATCTTGCTCATCGTGATCGTTTCTTTTTGCCAAGATCCAGCCGATCAGCGTCGCACAGGCGGCGGCAACGGCAGCACTCAGTATCTCAAAAAGCATCGTTCGCATCAGGCCTCACCTCCTTCCTTATTCAGGATCTCGGTGTTGCCCTCCGCCGCGGCACGGTTTCCCGTGCCTTTTTATCTTATCATAACCATCTTCCAGCCGCAACGTTTTTTCACGCCATCATCATCCCCAGCTGGTCGTTCACATCCTCCATCCGCCGGGCCACCTGACCGGGGCTTTCCACCGGCTCGTAGAAGTTCACCGTCTGGTTCACAGTGGCCCCGGCGCTCTGCCCCTGCGCCTGCCGTTCCTGATAGAAGCGGTCGGTCGCGGCGTTCATGCTGCCCGCCAGATTTTCCTGCATCCGGGCCAGCTGGTCGTTGAAGCTGCGGAACCAGTCCGCAATGCTCCCCGCCTTGCTCTGGAAGCCCTCCAGCAGCTTTTCGCCCATGCTCTTGCCCAGCGCGTCGTATTCGGGCACGTACTCGTACAATAGGCTCATGAGCTCGTCCTGGCTTTTGGTCATCAGCAGCTTTTCGGCCTCGGCCTGCAGGCTGGCCGCCTTGAGCCGTTCCTCGTAGGCCTTTTCGATGACATCCTGCTCCCCGTCCAGCTCCTTGATCTTCTCCGAAGCCTGATCCCGGATCTTCTCGATCTCCTCCTGCAAGGCTTCCTTCTGCTGCTTCAGCTCCAGCTTCCGCAGCCGTTCCTCCCGGCTGGAGATGGCCTCGTCCAGCTGCTGCTGAAGCTTCTGCCGGTTGTACTCGTCCTGCTCATACTCCGCCTCCCGGCGCAGCTTTTCGATCTTCCGCAGCTCCTCGGCGCTCTTTTTCTCTTCGTCCTCGCTGTCGGACAGCCTTTCCAGCGCGGCGATCTGGTCTTCGATGGCCTGAACGCTGTCGTCCCGCCACTGCTCCCAGGCTTCCCGGCTCTTGTCCAGCCGTTCGATTTCCGCATCCCGCATGGCCTCGTAGCGCTTTTCCAGCGCGGAGACCACCCCGTCCGCCAGCTGGTCGATGCTGTCCGCGTCCCGTTCCCGGATCTCCTGCTTGAGATCATATACCTTTTCTTCCCAGCTCATGATCTCTTCGGCGTTCATCCGGTGCTTCCGGCGAATTTCTTCCAGCCCGGCCAGCTCTTCCTCCAGACTGATCTCGTTCAGGTGCCGCCGGTGCTCGATGCGGTCGTAATCCTCCTGCAGGGCCTTCTTCCGCGCTTCCTCGGCCTTCTTCTCCGCTTCCTCCGCGCGGTTCTTTCCGCCCCCGCCGCCTCCCCCGCTGCGGCTGACGCTTTTTCCCGTACCTCCGCCCAGCCCCAGCGCATTCAGCAGCGCCAAAGCCGTCTGTGCGGCGGCGATCAGCCCGTTTAAGGCCTGAATAGACGGACTGGTATCCACCTCCACGCTTCCGCTGATGATCAGGCTTTGCCTCGCCTGCTCCGCCCACCGGATGATTCCTCCCAGCTTTCCGGCGATTCCGGCAGCCGCGCTGCCCATGCTTTTTTCCGCAGAGGCAATCGCCTCATCCAGCCCTTCCATTTCCTTGCCAAGGCTTTCGGTAGAGATTCCCGCCCGTTTGATCGCAGACGGAAGCTGCGCCATCGTTTTTCGATAGCCGTCCCCGCCCTTTTCGCAGTTTTTCAGTTGGGCGGACAGGCTTTTCAGCTGCGTCAGTGCGTCCCGCTGACGGCCCAGCTCCGTCAGCTGCCTTGCCATGCTTTGAACGCTTTTCTCGTTTCGTTCCCATTTTCCCCGAAGGTTTTCCGCCTCGGCCCCCAGCTCTGCAAACGCTTCTCCGTGTGCGCCCGCCGCCTCAGCCGTCTGGCGCAGCCGTTCCGCCAACCCCTCCGCGCTTTCGCCCGCTTTTTCCAGCGCCTCCGCCCCTTCTGTCAGCGAACCGCTCCATTTTCTCGTATCCAGCGTCAGCGCCATTCCCGTTTTTTCCTGAAACGTCTGTAGCTTCTCCATCAGCCTTTCCAGCGCCGCTTCCGCTTCATCGGCCGCCACGGTGATTTTGACCGTCAATTCATCAATCGTCATCGTTTTCCCTCCCTTCTTCCATCAATCCAGCCATTCTCCTTCGCCCCCTAGAAACTCCGCCGCATCCACCTCTTCCGTCTCTTCCCGGTTCGGGTCATGCAGACGGTTCCATTCCTCAAAGATCGGCCCGATCTCGTCCATGTAATAATCGCGCAGCAGCTCCCGTTTGCTGATGCCGATGCTCAGCGCCGCGGCGATCAGCCCTTGGAACCAGTGTTCGCTCCGCCCATGAGAGCCCGCGCCTTTGCTCCCAGCGCTCCCATGGTCCTGATAAAATTTTCGATTCCGTTGACCTCCATCCACGCCTCAGCCATTTCACCCAGGCCGTCCAGACCGATGCGCGGATCCTCCAGCAGCGCCTTTTCCTCAATGCCGCTCAGCTTGGCAAACAGCCGCACCATTTCCCCCGGCAGCACCGCCGCCGCCCGCAGGAACAGCGCCTGCAGCTTTTCCCGGGTCAGCCCGGCCAGCTCCGTCAGGATGTCCCCCTCCTGCTTTCCGGGAAACAGCAGCCGAAGCGCCGTCTGGGGCAGCTCCTCCAGCACCCCGCAGGCCTCCAGAAACGCCCCGATGGGCATCTTTCGAATTTCATACCCCCGCACTGTCCGGCTTTTGGGCAGGGAAAGGGCCGTGCTGTTCTTGCTTGTCATGTGGATCGTCTCCTCTTTTCTCAAATTTGAGTATACAAAAACCGCCTTGCCGGTCGGCTTGGCGGTCTGGATTTCCGGGTTCTGTTACTTCAGGTATTTTTCGGTATATTCGGTGGTTTTATAGCTCATCAAGAATGGATTCACACATCAATCCATCGTCCGTCGGATTGTAGCCCTTGTCAAAGCCATTTTTCTGTAACCATTCAGAAACGGTTTCTTCAATGGCTATGTAATCATCATCGGTTAAATGGTCAAAGTTGACCGATATGCCGATTTCCTTCATAAATTCCTTTTGCTTATTGTTAAACATATCAATCACCTCCACCATATTTTCTTCTGAGCCTACTACTTGTTTTCCACGTTGTAATGATGCGGCCACTTTCAGGGTTTATGCAAATCGTCGCTTTTTTCCCAATAATAATTTGGCTTTTTCTGCCTTGAGCATCCACAACGATCGGCTTTGTATAAAGTGGATTCATTTTCGCGTCTTCCACATCAACATCGGCCACTTCCCTTTGCTCCATTCGCTCCGTTGCGTGGTTTGTCAAGTCCGCTTTTATTATACCACTTTCCCCCGTCTTTGCAACCGCAAAGCCCGGTTCATCTGCCTTTTTCGCCAGCCGCTCTTCTTCCCCCACCACCGGCAAGATCGTGCACCGGCAGTTCGGGTGAAATGGCGGCGCGTTCTCCCCCGCCTGCATCTCCGTAAACAAGTAGCGCCTGCCGTTCTGCGCTGCGCAGCGGCGGCAGGTGCGCCGGTCGCTGGCGGTCAGGATCTCGTATTCCGTGCAGCCTGCATCCTCGTAGCTCTTTGCGGCTGTCTGGTTCTGCACGTAGCTGGTCTCCGTCCGCATCAGGCATTCCGCCGCCCGGTAGCCCACGCCGAAGCGATCCATGATGACGTTCGCCATCCGGCGCACGCTCTTGCCGCTTAAAAAGGCGGCTTCGATCTCGCTGCTCAACGTCTCCGCCAGCCGCTCGGTGTTTTTCCAGATGCGGGTGGAGTAGTTGCCCCCTGCCCAGACGGTATCCATGGCCTGCAGCATGCCGCGCAGATCCGGCGTTGCATGGCTCACCAGCCCGCCGGTCATGTCCTGCACCATCTTCCGGGCGCTCTGGTAGCTCTTCGAAGCCGTCCATTCCCGCTGGGCGGCGGTCTCCCGTTCCACCTGCACGCCCAGACGATTCATCCGCTCCTGAATGGCGGCTTTCAGCGCCTCTGCCCGGCTGACGCGGTAGCCGTAGGCCCGGCTTTCCTCGTCAAAGGGCTCCTGTAGGGCCGCGGCGGCTTCCTCGGGCGTCAGGTCAAAGCGCTTCGCATACGTTCCCAGGATCCGCTTCACCTCGTCCGTCAGCTCCTGCGCCGCCTGCCGATAGGCCCGTCCCAGCCGGGCAAGACGCTGCTCCGCGCCCTCCTGCACCCGGTCCATGTTTGCTTCCGCACGCTTTTTCCAGTACTCCGCAGGGCGCGTCATGCTGCCGCTCCTTTGCTCTTTCGCTCGTTTTTATGGCGGGAGACCGGTCGCCCCGGCCTCCCGCGCTTCCGGCTCTTCCTTAGGCTCCCGGCTTGTTCTCCGCCGCCGAGATGAACGACGTGCACTTGGCCTGATTGCTCTTGTCCTCCTTGAGCTGCATCACCGCCCAGGGCGCCAGACTGGTCAGGTTGGGCCGCTTGAATACGCCGGTGAGGATCACCTCGCACACGGTCACGCTGTCCTTCTTCGTGGTGAAGTTGTCAAACTTGATGCCCGTCAGCTGGAACAGCCGGTAGTTGAAATAGAAGGGCAGGCCGCTGACCGTATCCACCACGAACCGCAGGGCGTATTCCTTCCCGGCAGCGTTGAAGTCCGCCTCCAGCGTGTCGCTGGTTTCGTCGTAGGCGCCCAGCCCCAGATCGGCCATCCGGTCCAGCGGCACCTCCGCCATGCGCAGCTCTACATCCTCGCCCATCACGTCCTTGATCTGGGCGTACAGGTCATCGTCGTAGTACAGGTCGGTGGTGCTCTCCTTCGAGGTGCGGCTCATGCTGCCCGCGTAGGGTAGGCTTTCCGCCGCCGACGCCTTGTAGCTGGTCAGCGTGTTCTCCGTCACCGGTGCCAGCGCAATTCCCTTAAATCCCGTTGCTGCTCGTTTGCTCATTGCTTTTCATCCTTTCTCATCATCATTTCAGCTTATCTTTTTGTACCGTTCCGCCCGCTGGAAAACTTTTTCGCCGCTTTCCTCCCAGACGAACTCCCGCCGGTAGCCCATCTCCTCCATTTTCCTCCGAATCTCAGGAGCCAGCGCGTCCGTCTCCGCCCCTGTCCGGGCGAAGCAGCGCACATAATACTCCGTTTCGGTCAGATATTCGGCTCCGTCCCGTTCGTCTGCCCGGCGCTCTCCGGCCAGCGTCACCACCGCGCAGGGCAGTGCCGTCTGCTGATGCGGCCATCCTCGGCTGACGTTTTCCAACGCTTGTATGCTCCCCAGCGCCTCCAAAATGCGCTGCGTCTCTCCTGCCGTGCCCAAGCTCATCCCTCCCGAAGCGCGTTTCGGATTTCATGGGCGATTTCATCCGCCGCTTTCTCTTTCGTCATGGCAAAAGCGGGCCATAAAAAAGGCCGGGCCTCCTTTTGGAAGGTTCCCAGCTCCACATAGGCGGCATGCCCCGCCCCGGCGCTCACGCTTCCCGTCCCTTCCGAAACCGCCGCTGCGATACTGGCCTTCAGCTCTCCGGATTCCACCGGACATAACGCTCTTGCATTCTCTGCGGTTTCGGCGCAGAGCCGTTCCACAGCGCTCGCCGCTCCGGCGGCAATGGCCGCCCCGATTCTTTCCAATCCCATGCATGCCTCCTAAATGCTTTTCAAAATCGCCCGCTGATGGGTTGACCAGCGTTCCGGCGGCGCGGCAATGCGGAAGACGCACTCGCCCTCCGCCTCCAACGCCACGCCCGTCCCTTCCTTCAGCATCCGCCTGTCTTCGGTCAAAAGCAGCGCCCTTTGCGCGCTTTCCTCGCCGTAGGCTTCCGCCGCCGCTTTTTCCTCCAACGGCTGAAGTGTTCCCGTCAGTCGTTCCGCTTTTTCATCAAAATCCGGCGTTGCCCCGTCGGCCAATCGCTGCTTCCGGGCCTGATGAAGCCATAGCGATTGGGTTCTGTTTCGGTTCAGCCCCATCAGACCGCCCTCGCTTTCCGATAGCGGTTCAGCAGCTTTTCCAGCGCTGCGGGCAGCCCTTCCATGCTCATCTGCAAACCGCCCTCGCTGTGAACGGTCTCGCCCTCCATGCCGCGCCTGCGGTAGCGAAGCATTGCCAGCTCCAGAACCGTTCCTTCCAGTGCGGCGGGCAGACTGTCCCGCCCCGTGTAGGCCAGCGCATACTGCTCTGCGTCCTCCAGAAGCGCCGCCAGCAGCTCGTCCTGTTCCTCATCGGAAATTTCCAGCCGCAGCCGGAGCGCCGTCACTCTTTCCCGACTCTCCATTTTTTCTCCTTCCGGCGGCATGACGGCTCCTTACGCCTTGTGATGCACGTAAATGCCCGCCGCCTTGTTCTCGTACACATCCGCCACGCCCACCTGACGGTAGCCGAATTTCCAAGCATCCGCGTCCGGGTTCTGTTCCGGTGTCACCACCTTCGGCGCAATGTGCTTGGAAAACTGGATCACCGCGCCGCGATGAATGACCATGAAATTGATATCCTTGCCGCCGGTGCCCTTGACGTAGCCGCCCCCGGTCTCGTCGCTGGTGCTGACGTTTTCCCCGCTGCCCGTGGTCACCACTGTGCCGCTGTTCTGATGGATCGCCGTATAAAAGCGGGTCTGCGGCACCGCCACCACATCGGAGAAGCGGCACAACACCTCCCGGCTCTTGGTGGTATCCAGATCCTCCACCATGCCCAGCAGGCTGGACGTGATAAACAGCACCCGATCCTCCATGGGCACCTCGTCCGCGTCCATGGCGTTGATCGCCGCGCGCAGCGCAGCCACGACCGCCGCGCCGTCGTTCAGCGTGCCGCTGCCCGAGCCGATCCCGGCAGCGCCCGCATAGGTTGCAAAGCGGAAAGCATCCAGCTCCGGCACCACCTTCGTGCGGATGAATTCCCCCGCCAGCATGCCGAAGGCCACGCCCGCCGTGTCCGCGTTGTCCATATGGTCCACCACGAACATACGGCCCCGGTCAAAGTTGCAGGTCACGGTCTCGTTGGTCAGGCTCATGCCGCCGCCCACATAGCCGCCGTTCCGGCTGTAATCCGCCAGCCCGTCCATCGTCATCTTGGGGATTACCAGCTCATTGGCGTTTGCACCGGCCTGCACCAGCTCGGGACGGCCATCCAGCACCGCCGTCTTGCTGGCCTCCTTGTATACCTCGTCCAGCAGGGGGACAAATTGTTTGAACAGCGTAATCGAATTCGTCATCTTTTTTTCCTCCTCGTTTTCCTGTAGCAGCACCGTACCGTTCCGGCGGTGCTGTCATGCGTGAATGTTTCGTTTCATTTGTTTTTCTGCGGTACTGCCTTACTTCAGTCCCAGGGCCGACCGAAGCTGCCCCACATAGGGCGCTCCTTCTCCGCTTCGGGGCGTCGCGCCCTTCATCCGTTCGCTGACGGCCTTGTCCACCTGTTCCCAAAGCGCTTTTTCCAGCACATTCAGGCTTTTTTCCAAGCTTTCGTCATCCGCGAAATTCAGGCAGTCCGTCAGTTCCGGCGGCAGGTTCCGCCGGGCCAGCATTTCCTGCGCCCGCGTCCGGCGTTCCCGCCTTTCCAGCGCCGCCTCCCGCTGACACAGCGCCGCCTCCCGTTCCATCGCCAGCCGTTCCTGTTCCGTAGGCTCGTGGTTCGCTTTCTCTTCCATGGTTCTTTCTCCTTTCCCGATTGATGGTCATACCGCGCAGCCAAATCGCCGCATAGGTCGATGCCTTGGGCTGCATGCCGGATGTTTTGGCTTCCCGCCGTTCCGCCAACCCCTCACCACATCGACGGCAAAAGATTTTTTCAACCAATGATGCTTTTGCCAAAATCGAAGATTTACAAGGGGAAACCCTGATTTTTGCCAGCAGCAATCGGCGTAACAGCCCTCGTCAACGCCGCCGCAGAAAGCCAAAGCCCCTCGTCCCCGCTCCCGATGACCAGCTCAGTATGACCTTATAAAAAAAAGCCGCCTTTCAGCAGCCCTTTTTATCTCGCCTTTTCCTGTTCTTCCCGTTCCAGTTCTTCCAGCGCCTTTTCCGCGTCTTCCACAAAAGGCACCTGTCCCACCAGCAGCTTCTTCGGGGCCAGTCCCTCATAGGCTTTCAATGTCTGCGCCACTTCCAGCCGGTTCACCGGCAGGCTTCTGGAAAAATGCACGCCGATCTCTTCCGCTTCCGGCAGGCAAAATCCCCGCAGTCGAAGAAAATGAACCAGCCGCCGAAGCCGCCACAGCAGTCCCTCCCGGAACCAGCGTTCTTTGCTCCGCATCAGCTGTTCCAGCCCGAACAGCTTGTATTCCATCGCCACGCCGCTCACATTTCCCGCGAATGCCTCGTCGGTCAGGTCAGGCACAAAGCTCAGCTTGTGGATGTCCGCCTTCAGGCTGTCCTTGAGAATTTCCGTGTCGCTTTCCGAAAGCTGCTTCGTCAGATATTCCACCCTGGCGTCTGCGGCGGGCATCTCCAGCGTTCGGGTCTCCCGAAGACGCTGCTGGACGCTCCTGCCCTCTTCGTCCTCTTCCACCGTCGCCCCGTAGATCACCATCAGCGCATCCGTGAACTGCTGCTTGTCGTTCACCCGGTCGCTCTGCAGTGCGTCGTAAGCGTCAATCAGCGCCCTCACGCCCTCAAAATCGCCCCGTTCCCGCTGATTGTTCCAATATTCGGTCATCGGCACGCCGCCGAAGAAATGCCGTTCCCGTCCTGTTTCCCGGGGTGTCTCTCCGCCGGTCCGTTCATAATGAACGATCCATTCCTCCGTCATCACCTCGATCCGCTGCCCTGTCCGCTGAAAATGCCGGTTCCTCCGTTCAGACAGCAGCACGCCGAAGACCGGCCGGTGTTCCACGGTGTTGTCGTACACCACGAAAGCGTTTCTCGCGTCCGCCTGACAGATGCGCGGCAGGGCCTTTTCATCGGCATAGTACATTTCCACGCCCTTGCCGTAAATCGCCGCGTCTGCCGCCAGTTCGCTGTCCACGCTGCCCGCCGCGCTGCGGCGCAGGCAGTCCAGCAGCATGGGAAAACCCTTCCATTCGCCGTTAGCCGTATACTGAATGGGCTCGCCCGTCAGATAGCCGCTGGTCATCGCCACAATATATCCCGGCAGGTCATGGCTGAGCCGGTAATTGGGCGCGCCTCTTCCCCGCCACCTTTCGCAGATATGGTGTTCTCCGTCGTAATAATCCTTCAGTTCGTTCAGCCGGAGCCGTTCCCCGTCGAACTGCTTCAGCACTTCCCAGATCAGCTCCGGCGACGGCTCCCCGTCCGTCAGCCATTCCCGGTCGATCACGATCATTCGATTCTCCCCTTTCTCAGCCGCACGACCCGTTCGGTCATCAGCGGCTCCAGCGCATAGCGCACCGCGTCGATGGTATGATTATTCCGGTCCGGGCACTCGTTCAGGAAGCTCCCGTCCCGGCCCCGGGCGTATTCGTACAGGCTGAACTCCCGGGCGGTCTTCGGGCATCTTTCTCCGTCGATCACAATCGCGTTCAGCTCTTTCAGCCAGCGGATGCCATGCTCCACGCTGCCCGCCCCCTTTTTCGCCCCGATGGCGTTCACGTTTCTCCGCCTCAGCTCGGCAATCTCCCGGGGCGCTGCGCTGTCGCAACGGATGATTTTTTCTCCCGCCAGATTCCGGCAGCTCTCCGCCAGCTTTTCCAGGCTCTGTCCCGTCTGCACATTTTCCTCCAGCACCAGCAGCCGCTTTTCCCGCTTGTCCCACGCGCACAGCACCAGCGCGTCCGGGTCGCTGGCAAAGCCGAAATCCAGTCCCGCGTACCGCACGGGGAAACGTTCCCGTTCCTCCTCGGAGATGTTCCGCACCTCCAGATGTTCAAACACCTTTCCGCCGGTGCCCACCGCTTCCCCCAGATACATGTGCCGGTAGGCGCGCTCATCCCGTCTTTTCAGCCTTTCCGCCTGTTTCAGGAAGGTTTCCCCCAGCCATTCCGGCGGCATCTGCCGGTAATCGCTCTGGTGTACCACTCTTCCCTCACAGGGATTCAGCGCCTCGGCGTTTACCCAGCTCTGGATGCTGGCGGGCGGATTATAGCTCAGCACCGTCACGCCCTTTTTGCCACGAAGCACGCTGGCCTGAATCGTCCGTATTTCCTCCATCCCCCGAAAGGCGCTGGCCTCTTCAAACCACAGCATCGCAAAATAACCGCTTGGCAGCTTCACGCCCTTGCTTTTTTCCGGATCGTCCGCGCCCCGGAACAGAATCCGCTGTCCCGTAGGCCGATAAATCATCTCCATGGGATTCAGCCGATACTGAAAGTACCCGTTCAGGCCCATTTCCTCCGCCGCCCAGCGCATCTGCGCCAGCACGCTTTCCCGCAGGCTTTCCGCCACCTTGCGAAAGATCATCACATTGGCTTCCGGGTCCTTCAGCATCAGGCAAAGCGCCGTCAGGCTGACAAAGCTGGATTTTCCGCTTCCCCGTCCGCCTTTCAGCCAGTATTCGTCGTGCCGTCCTTCATACACATCCCAGAACAGCTCTTCAAAGGCCGGCGGTATCTTCTCCCCAAGCCTTACGTTCACCCTTTCCCCTCCCGTCCCGGAACATCGATCACGATTTTAGGAGCCTCCGCAGGCGCGCCCTCCCGGTCGCCGAACAGCCCGTACTGTTTCCCCAGCAGTTCCGCCGCCCGCAGGATTTCGCTGGTCTTTGCTTCCTCCTCGCCCCTCAGAATCCTTGTCAGCGCCCCCAGCACCTCTTCCGCATCCGCAACAGGGGCAGTGCCCCTGTACTCCACTTCGCGCTCCAATTGCCCGACAGGGGCAGTGCCCCTGTACCCCAGTTCGCGCTCCACTTGGCCGGTTTCCTCCCGCGTTCGCCGCGTGTTGCTTTTAGGGGCAGTGCCCCTGATCCCCGCTTCGCCTTCCCCTTGGCCGGCCTTCTCCCGCGTTCGCCGCGTGTCACTTACAGGGGCAGTGCCCCCGACCCCCGCTTCGCATTCCCCTTGGCCGGTTTCCTCCTGCGTTCGCCGCGTGTCACTTACAGGGGCAGTGCCCCCGCCCCCCGACTCGCATTCCACTTGACCAACCTTCTCCACCGTCCGCCACGTACTGCTTTTAGGGGCAGTAATCCTGACCCCCGCTTCGCCTTCCCCTTGGCCGACCTTCTCCACCGTTCGCCGCGTGTCACTTACAGGGGCAGTGCTCCCAATCCCCGCTTTGTCTTCCCCTTGCCCGACCTTCTCCACCGTCCGCCGCGTTCCGTTTTTGGGAGCCGTTTTCCCATGCTTCCCGCCGCGTTCCGCCAGATCGTCCGCTTTCTTCTCTCCCATCTGTTCGCCGCCCGCCCTTTCTCGGGCAAAACAAAATCGGAGCCAGCCTTTCAGCCTCTCCGATTTCTGTTCCCCATCTTTGACAGGATATACTATATCACAGTTTTCTGTATACGGATGTTTCCGCTTGTCTCCTTCTGTCTCTTCATTCCGTTTTTCTCACAGCTTCATCTGCCGGACGATCCATTCGACGTTTTCGTCCACCGGCCTTGTCCCGTCCACGCTCAAAACCGGGCAATCCAGCGTCCTTGTCCAAGCGGCGGCATAATCCTCCGGACGGGAAGCGGCCGTTCGGAAGAAAGCTTCCTCCTGTTCATACAGCTCGCCGCCCGCTCTCATCCTGCTTCCAAATTTCTGAAAGGAGCGGTTTCGGATCCTCTCCATGCGAATTTCCTTCGGCACTTCCATCAGCACCGTGTATCGATACAGCGGAAGGATCTCTTTTCCGTAATTTCCTCTTACCGCCGCAAGGACGAAATCCCCATGCTTCCGCACTTCCTCCATCAGAAGCTTTTCTACCTCGGCCCGGCTTCTGGGATTTTGATAAGGCTCATCAGCGGCGTTCCGAGTAAAAAACAGTTCTTCATTATCAATAAAATGAAAGCCGATCTTCTGTGCCAACGCTCTGCCCAGTGTGCTTTTCCCACATCCGTTCAGACCGCACACCTGAATGCCTCTCGCCATATCGCATCTTCTTTCTTCGTCAATGGCAGATGAACCGCCCCGCCTATTCTCGGATCATATGATAAAATACGCCTTCTCCGGCAGAAGTCGTCTGGCGGATCGGTTCCCCCACAATATGGAACCCCGCTTTTTCGTAGCACCTGACGGCTCTCTGGTTCCATGTCCGAACTTCCAGATACAGCGGTTTTCCCGGGAAAAGTTCCCGGGAGATTTTGCAGGCGGTTTCCGTCATCTGCGAACCATACCCTTTGCCGCACTCCTCGGGCTTTACCCCAATCCCGAAGAAGACCTCCGTTTCCTCTTCATAAAGATTGATAAATCCAATCAGCTTCTTTTCGTCATAAAATGAATAGAAGTGATTCTGCGGATTGGCAAAGCCGAAGCCCTTTTTCTTCTGCTCCTCATAGGGCTCGGCATTGTATACGAAATACTCCCCCTCGTATTTCCATTCCGTGATCAGAATCTTTTCCTCTTCCGTCGTCAGATGACAGGCAAGCATGCTTTTCCTCCAAACCAGCGCCCATTCCATGATAGGTGCGTCATTTCAAGCGTATTTTCGAAAGCAGCGTTCCACAAGCGCCGATCGTGTCGCTGCCGCCCTGTTCCTATTGCCTATAGCCAAACGGCGGGGATTCCTCCCCGCCGTCCTCTCTCCTGTAACAGCCTTTCGAATCAGCCGTCCATTTCCTTTTGTTCCAGCACCCAATCGGCTGCTTCCCGCAGGGACTTCATCACCGGCACGCCTGCTTCCAGCAGCGTTTCCCGGCTCTGATGGCCCCGCGCCACCAGCACGCACCGGGTGCCCAGCGCCCGGGCCACCTCCGCATCGTGCAGGCTGTCGCCGATCATCACGGTCGCCTCCGCCGGGATCCCGCAGTTTTGCAGGTATTCCCGGCCAATGGCTTCCTTGCTTCCGGCGTAAATGTCGCCCCGGCCCAGAATCGCGTCGAACCGATTGTTCAGCCCGTACAGCGCCAGTTGACGGCGCAGCATGGTCTGCTCGCTGGCGGAAAGCACCGTCTGCCGAAGTCCGGCCTGATGAAAGCGCTCCACCGTTTCCGATGCGTCTTCATGCAGGGGAATCGTATCCATGCAGCGCTCATATTCCGCCATCCACGCATGGGCCACGTCGTCGAAAATATCGTCCGTCACGCCCGCCCGCTCATAGTAAAGCCGCACGGGAAAGGTGAACTGCCGGTGATATTCCTCCACGCTGTCCAGAAGCGGCAGATGAAAGGCCGGAAAAATGTTGTTGCGCACCTGAATGCTGTATTCCAGATCATCCAGAAGGGTGCCGTTCCAGTCCCACAAAACCTGCTGAATCTTCATCATCAATAGGCCTTGGCGAAGTAGATCAGCTTCTTGGCGGGCTTGCCGCAGCAGACGCAGTGATCGTCGATGGCCGTCTGATCGAAGGGCATGTTGCGGCTGGTCGCGTTGAACTGCTCCTTGATCTTGTCCTCGCAGGCGCGGTCGCCGCACCACATGGCCTTGGCGAAGCCGCCGTCAACCGCCTTGCCCAGCTCGTCCAGATCATGGGCCTCATGGATGTGAGCCTGCTGGAAGTCCAGCGCCAGCTGATACATGGTCTTCTGGATGTCGTCAAGCAGCGCGGGAATGGCGGTGGTCAGCTCGTCCAGCTTGGCCGTCTGCTTCTCGTAGGTATCCCGGCGGAACAGCACGCACTGGCCGTTTTCCAGGTCGCGGGGGCCGATCTCCAGCCGGACGGGCACGCCCTTCAGCTCCCAGTCGTTGAACTTGAATCCGGGGGACAGGGTGTCGCGGTCGTCCAGCTTCACGCGGATGCCTTCGGCCTCCAGCGCCTTCTGCACCTCGGCGCACTTTTCCAGCACGCCGCCCTTGTGGGCCGCGATGGGCACGATAACCACCTGAATAGGCGCAATGCGGGGCGGCAGCTTCAGGCCGCGCTCGTCGCCGTGGGTCATGATGATCGCGCCGATCAGACGGGTGGAAACGCCCCAGCTGGTCTCGTACACGTATTCCAGCTTGCCTTCCTTGTTGGAGAACTGGATGTTGTACGCCTCGGCGAAGTTGGTGCCGAAGTTGTGGCTGGTGCCGGCCTGCAGGGCCTTGCCGTCCTGCATCATGGCTTCCATGGAGTAGGTAGCCCGCGCGCCTGCGAACTTTTCCTTGTCGCTCTTCTGGCCCACCAGCACGGGCATGGCCAGTTCGTCCTCGGCCACTTCCCGGTACACTTCCAGCATCTTCATGGTTTCTTCCTGCGCTTCTTCCGCAGTGGCGTGGATGGTATGGCCCTCCTGCCACAGGAATTCGCTGGTGCGCAGGAAGGGACGGGTGCTCTTTTCCCAGCGCATCACGCTGCACCACTGGTTGTACTTCATGGGCAGGTCGCGCCAGGAGCTGACCCACTTGGAGTACATGGCGCAGAAAATGGTTTCGCTGGTGGGCCGGATGGCCAGCCGTTCCTGCAGCTTTTCGCTGCCGCCCTGAGTGACCCACGCCACTTCGGGGGCAAAGCCTTCCACGTGCTCCGCCTCTTTCAGCAGCAGGCTTTCGGGAATCAGCATGGGCATGTAGACGTTCTCATGGCCGGTTTCCTTGAAGCGCTTGTCCATTTCCTCCCGGATGCGCTCCCAGATGGCGTACCCGTAGGGCCGCATGATCATGCAGCCGCGCACAGGCGCGTAATCCACCAGCTGGCTCTTCAGGATAACGTCGGTATACCACTGGGAAAAATCCACATCCCGGGGCGTAATGTGTTCCACAAAGCCCTGCTTTTTTTCGTCCGCCATTGTTTTTTCCTCCTGTTTTCGGGTCGTTTGAGTATGAAAAAAAGGCTTCCCGCTCCCACGCACGGCTAAACCGTGCGCCGGGACGAAGGGAGCCTTCGCGGTACCACCCAGCTTAAAACGCGCGCAGCGCGCCGTTTTCACCTCGTGTGCGCCCTGTATCGGGGGCTGGCCGTCGGGGATTGGCCGATGTCGCCAAAGGCGGGTCTTTCGCCGTTTTCCGCCGCCCTTTCAGCCGGGGAGCAGCTCTCTTTCGGAAAAAACGAAACGAAATCGTTCCTTCGGGCCGGGCGCTGTGCCCGGAACAGTGCCTATCTTATCACAGCGGCGCGGGTTTTGCAAGCGCGCTCTTCTCATTTTCCCTCTTTCACGACCTCCACGCTTTCCACGCCGTAACGCCGAAACAGCGCCGCCGCTTCCGGGCCGATTCGCTCGCCGGATACGGCGATAGGGATCGCCGGCGGACAGGCCACCGTCGGGGAACCGCAGATACGCCCCAGCGCTTTCTCCGCCGGGATCCGCTCCTGCGGGCGCAGCATGGCCTCCCGAATGGACATTTCCTGCTTTGCCTTCGGCAGCAGCAGCTTTTCAGCCGGTTTGGGCGGGCGCTCGTTTCGGCCCAGTGTTTCTATCAGCCGACGCAGCTCCTCCGGCCGGTTCTGCGTGGTCAGCATCATCACCAGATGCTCGCCGTCGGCGTACTCGCATTCCATCCCGGCTTCCCGGAGACGCTGAGACAGCATAACGCCCGTCATTTTCTCCGGGGCCCGCAGCGTCAGCCGAAGGGGGTCGCTTTCTTCCGCCTGCCAGCCGTTTTGGCGCAGGGTCTGCCGGCTCTTGCCGAGCAGCGCCGTCCATTCCGCCAAATCCTGCCGGAACGGCCCGGCCAGATAAGCATTGCATCCATCCAGCGAGCACAGCGTCAGATATGACGGACTGGTAGAGCCGAACAGCGCCAGCGCCTGTTTGGCTTCTCTGCGAAGCTCTTCCGGGACGCCTCGGCTCAGATGCAGATACGCTCCCCCGGTCAGCACCGGCAGCGTCTTGTGCGCGGAATCGCAGCACAGATCGGCCCCCAGATCCAGCGGATGCAGGGGCTTTTCCAGAAAATGCAGATACGCGCCGTGAGCGTTGTCCACCAGCAGCAGCGTGTCATGACGGTGACAGACCTCCGCCAGCCCCCGCACGTCCGCCATGCCGCCCAGATAATCGGGGCTGGTGACGTACACAGCGGCAGGCGGCGCGGGAAGTTCCGCCAGCGCGGCTTCCAGCCGCTCGGGCGAAATGCGGCAGGAGCACAGCGAGCCGGTCTCCTCCGGCCATAGCCAGCGCACCTCCAGCCCCAGCAGCGCCGCCCCGTAAACAAAGGCCTTGTGGACGTTCCGGGCCGCCAGGATCACGCCGTCCGGCCGCCGCAGCATGGAAAGCCGCAGCATGGCCCGGATGCATTGGCTGGAGCCCTCGGTGGAATAGCAGGTGCGCCCGGCGCCGAAAAGCGCGGCGGCATTTTCCTCGCTTTCCGCAATGATGCCGTCGGCCTCGTAAAGCTCGTCCGCCCCGCTGACTTCCGTAATATCAAAGCCCTCGCAGCCCAGGAAGCCCGCGCCCTTGTGCCCGGGCATATGGAACCGGGCCATTCCCGACTCCTGATAGCACCGCACAAAATCAGCGATCGGCGTTTTCATGCTCCTGATCCTTTGCGTCCTCTTCGGCGATCTTCATCATAATGGCGCATTCAATGCGCTTGCGGAACAGTTCGCAGCCCGGCTCGTAGATGCCGCGGATGCTGCCAGTGGCATGGTAGGCGTTGGCGGCGCATCCGCCGGAGCAGTACAGCCGCGCCCAGCAGTCGTCGCACTCTTTGCGGGCATAGGCGTTGCAGGAACGGAATTCCTCCCGCAGCGCCGTGTTGGTCACGCCCTGCCAGATGTCGCCCAGCTTGTACTTTTCCTCTCCCACGAACTGGTGGCAGGGATACAGGTCTCCCCAGGGGGTCACGGCCATGTACTCCGTGCCGGAGCCGCAGCCGGAAATGCGCTTGTACACGCAGGGGCCGCCGGTCAGGTCCAGCATGTAGTGATAGAAGGTAATGGGCTTGCCCTCTTTTTCCCGGCGCAGCATATCCTTGGCCAGAATTTCATACTGCTCCTTCACGATTTCCAGATCCTCCTCCGTCAGGGCGGCGGGATCGTCGGGAGCGCAGACCACCGGCTCCATGCTCAGCTCGGTGAAGCCCAGATCGGCCATGTGGAACACGTCGTTGGTAAAGTCCGGGTTCCGGTGGGTGAAGGTGCCCCGCATGTAGTAATTCTTCCCGCCCCGGGCCTTGACCAGCTTCTGGAACCTGGGCACGATGCGGTCATAGCTGCCCACGCCCGCGTAGTCCACCCGGGTCTGGTCGTTGATCTCCTTCCGCCCGTCCAGAGACAGCACCACATTGCTCATCTCCCGATTGGCAAAATCGATCACATCATCGTCGATCAGCATGCCGTTGGTGGTCAAAGTAAAGCGGAAATTCTTGCCCCGCTCCTTTTCCACGCTGCGGGCGTACTGCACCAGCCGCTTCACCACGTCCCAGTTCATCAGCGGCTCGCCGCCGAAGAAGTCCACTTCCAGATTGGTGCGGCTCCCGGAATGCTCCATCAGGAAATCCAGCGCCTGCTTGCCCACCTCATAGCTCATCAGCGCCCGCTCGCCGTGATATTTGCCCTGACTGGCAAAGCAGTAGGAGCAGTTCAGGTTGCAGGTGTGGGAAACGTGCAGGCACAGGGCCTTGACCACGTCCCCGCTGCGCTCCTTGAAGGTGCCTGCCAGCGGCGCGAAGGTATCCGGGCTGAATAGCTTCCCTTCCCGAACCAGTTCCGCCACATCGTCCAGGCACTCCCGCACATCCGCCTCGGTCACATCCTCCCGGCCCGCGTACTTTTCGCAGATCAGCCGGACGATCTCCTCCTGCCCGTGCTGCTGATACAGGGCGATGATGTCGTAGGCTACCTCGTCCACGGCGTGGATGGAGCCGGAGCAGGAATCCAGCACGATGTTGTAGCCGTTGAGCTGATACTGATGAACCATTCTCGGTTCCTCCGTTCTTTCGCAGATGCACAAAAAGGCTGCCGCAGCAATCACGACGCAGGGACAATCCGCCTCGCATTTTGCCGCAACAGCCTCATGTGTTTTCCAAAATTACTTGTTCTTGCTTTCGCACTTCTGGTTGGCCACGCCGCAGCTGGTCTTGCAGGCAGACTGGCAGGAGGTCTGGCATTCGCCGCAGCCGCCCTTTTTGGCGCTCTCGCACAGGTTCCGGGTGGCGATGGTCTTGATCCTCTTCATAATTCGCATCTCCTATTCGTTTCTTCCAGCGCCCGAAGCGCCGGAGTATTGGCTTTTACAACATCAATCAGTATAGCACACGTCTATGGGAAAGTCAAATGCAATCCCTGCTTTTCAGTCCTCAAAAGTGTAGAGCTACAATACATATTGGACAGTAAGGGCAAAAGAAAGAGACCGGAGGACTCCATGTGGTATAGTAGAGTTGACACAAACCAACCGAAAGGA